>NZ_AJPR01000001.1 GCF_000266865.1 Mycoplasmopsis agalactiae 14628
AATAATAAATACTATTTTGCTAAAGTTACACATGAAGATAAAGTAATTAGTTCAGATGTATACAAAAGTGACCACTGAAAAACTGATGAGTATTTGCCAATGATTTTTATACTGCCAGAACAAAAAGAAGATTTATTTAAAAAACCAGGGCATGAGAAATTTAAGCCAAAATTAAGTGATACATATATTCCACCTGTTGAGTTTAACAACTTGCTTAGAAATTACTTAAAAGGTAGTGTACAGTTAACACCAAGTGAGCATAAAGACTTTTTAGAAAAAATGACAAAGTTCTTAGAGCATGACAACATGATACGTCGTGATTTCACAATAAATTCAGATACATATGGAACTTTTATAGATAAATTTAATGATCATTATGATGAAGATCCTTATGCCTATAACAAAAAAATAATAAAAAGAGAAGATCAATTTATAAAATTTAACACAGCTCATGGAGATTATATGAATATGCTTAATCAGGATTTAGCAAATGCTGAAAACAATAAAGTTTGATTTTTGCCTTTTTCGCGCTCTAAAGCCATAGCATTTCAAGATAGAATTGACATATACAGTAAATTAGATAAAGATAAATTATGAATAAAAAGGGGGGCAGAAAGCTATTATGATGTATTAGGTACTCCTAATTTATTAGATCAATTCTCAGACCCAGCAAAAGCATATCTTGACACCCAAACAAACATTAGTGCTTATAAAAATTATTTATCATTTTTATTAGAATTCTCAAAATTTAAATATACATTTAAAACAAAAGATGAAATAGACAAGTTAACTGCAGAAGAAAAGCAAAAAATAGAGACAGAAGACTACAAAAAAGAGATAGAAGAATTTAAAAATCTTTTAAACAAACTAATTAAACCATTAAATAAAGCAACAACCTGAACTGTCTTAGGCAAAGAAGTTGAAAAGCCAGAAAAGCAAAATGAAACAAGAGTAGCAATGTTTCCAGCAGCTAATGATGAACTTAGTGCTTTAATAACTAAAGCTGACTATGAACACTCATTTGTTTGAGCACACAGAGCACTTTATGAAGAAGTTATCCCTATTTATGTAGCACTATTTGG
>NZ_AJPR01000002.1 GCF_000266865.1 Mycoplasmopsis agalactiae 14628
ATAGAATTAGATGATGGATTACTTGGATTATCTATTGGCTTCTTTTTAGGATCAGATGTATTTCGAAACTCAAATAATATTTGATTATGTAAGTTGGCATTTAATGGGGTTATGATAGCAGAAAAAGTATCATATTTGTTATATTGAGCAACTTTAATATTGAGTTCGCTTAAATTAGATATTTTGATATCTTTTCCTATTTCAATAGGGGTTTTATTTTTATTGTATTTTTTAAACTCATCATTTATTTTTTGTTTTATGAGTTTATTAATTTTATCAGCATTTTGTTTATGTGTACCTTTTGAATAGTCAATGTTAATTTGATGCCTTGTTTCAATTGGTAATTTACTTAAGTCAATTGGTGGGTAGTAAATATGATGAGCATTATTTTTAAGGAAGAACTTCTTAAAACTAAATTTCCTATATTTTGGTTCAGTAGCTACAAGTGTAAATTCAACTCCTGTTGATTTAGAAGCATCATTTAATTCAACTTTTAATGCTCTATTTAATCAATGGTTTTTGGCATCATTTCATTCTTTAATTTCTCAGCCTACATTTTCATATATGCCATGCTCTCTTAGACGAGAATTACCCCTTATATGGCTTTTAATATAGTTATTAACTATATTCTCAACTTCTTTTCTATATTTCTCTTTAACTGATTCATCTTGTTCATTAGCATATGTTAAACCATTTAAATTTGGCAATTCATTTCAGCGTACTGAACTTTCAAATACATTCTCATATATAGTATCTTTAGTATCAATAACTGGATAGTCTTCTTTTGAATCGTATTTTAAGTTTACAAAGTCTAAATATTTATAGATAAAGTCATTGTATGGCATTTTAGCTAGTTCAGCAAAGGTTTGGCCTGTTGTAGCAGTTAAATACTTAGCTAAAGGCTCAGAAATTCAGTTATTAGAATGTAAAAATGGTTGAAAGTAGTTCTCTAATTTTGTTCCCTGTTTATTATATAACCTGTCTTTAACTGTTTCATAGAAATAAGACTTGGGGTCATTATCTTCATCAATTAAAACTAATGAAGCATTTGAAAATGTTTGTATGTCATTACTATTATTAGTTGCATAAACTAGTCAAATTCCTTCATCAGAAAAGTATGAAAACTCACTTTGGTTATTTTGTAGTGGAAGTTCTTCTGATGATTCATCGCTTTTAACATATGTAACAACTTTTTTATTGTTTTTATGTTCTGTTTTTTTATCAAAAAGCTTCTTTTTATAGTATTTAACGTCGCTTAAGGATTTATCATATTCTAGATTTCTAAGAGCCCCTTTACCTAATACATGTGAATCAACATATATACCAAAATCTACCTTTTGCTTTACATCATATAGCAATGAGGGGTATGTAAAACTAAGCTCATTAAGTAGTTTATGATTATTTAAATTATCATGACTTATTCATAAAATTTGTTTCTTAGTTCCTGTGGCTGGGTCTATGTATGGATCATAATTAGGGTTTGGAATTTCTCTCTTTTTATCATCTAAAAGTGGTTGACCATTTTTATTAAGCAAAATTTTTGATATTAGTTGTTTTTGCTCAGGGTTTTTATCAGGCTCCCAACCATATCATTTGATAATTTGAGTGAAGAACTTTTGAATTATTTGATATCTAACAATGTATTGTTCATCAATATCCTTTGAGTTGTTTGTGTTCGGTTTAAAGCGTTGTAAGTGAATTTCATATTCATTAGTTGGTTGCTTTTCATCTTCTTTATCTTTAATTTCTTTAGTGCTAGTGACAACTCTAAAGTCAATTAACCTTTTCTTAAACTCTTTATTTAATACATCAACTTTTTGTTTGTTAATTAGCATAATGTCTGTTTCTGCATTGTTAGAAACAAATTTAATATCTATTGGTGAGCCTACTAAAAAAGTACCATGATCATATTTCTTATCTTTATCAGGGTCTTTTATTCGTTTAGCTACAGTTTGTTGTAAAAAGTCTAATTTTCTTTCCTTATTGTAGTAGCTTTGTCACTCTCCAAGAGTTTTTATAGCCTGAGAATATCCATACTTTATTGTAAGATTGTCTTTTAAGTTTAAACCTTTTTCTTTCCTATCTTTTTGCTTTGTATAAGATATATATTTTTTATATAAATCAGATTCAGTGAGTTCAACTCCAACATCATCATAAGTATTAATGCCACTTGTAAGTTCTTTAAGCATATTAGCAAACTTACTGATATTTAACTTTTGATCTTCCGTAGCAGGGTTTGAAGCAGTTTCAAGAGTTTTGATTAGATCAGCTGTTTTATCAGTTCCATTTTTAGAAACACTAACAAGTCTTTTAACTATTTTGACTCTTTTATTTTTTGAATCTGTTACTTCAGGAGTTTCTGAAAGCTTTATTTTTCAGCCATCTGATAGACTATGTTCTTTAGTAGATACTTTTGTCTTTAACTTTTGTATATTAGTTTTAATTGGAAAATTTTTAAGGTCTATATCAACAGGAGATGAATCATCTAAGTCTCCCATAACATCTGATTCTATTGTTATTTTGTCATTATTTAATATTGACGTATTTTCCGAATAAGCCTGTTTTAAGCCATTATAAATAGTATTTAAGTCTCTAAATTTAATACTATCTGATAAGTCGTAATATTCTTTTCCAGTTGAATCAAATTCTAAAGTGACTTCAACGTCAGGATTGGCTGTGTAAGCTCAATAATCACCATTAGATATATCTAATATTTTATATGATCGATAAAAATCTCTGTCTGTTCAAGGTTCTGCATTGTTCTTAAGCTTATTTTTAGATTCTTCAGTTAGATCAAAACCTATAATCTTTATATTTTCAAAAGCATCTGGATTAGGGGTGTAATATACTTCATCCCCATTATAATCGTCCCTTATATAATGTTCTATCGGCGGGTGAACCAAATCATTTATTCTTTCTTTAACTTCTTTAATGCTTATAGCAGGTATAGGCTGGTAATAATCATATTTTAGGTCTACTGGTTTAAGATCGTTTTCTGCTTTGGTTCACCAAAAAAATTTTTCTGTATAAGAATTTACAGGCTCACCATAAGGGTAATAAAATCCAATATAATCAGGAAGCGAAACACCAGAAACACTAGGTTCAAATTTAACTTCTGGTGGATTATGAAAATATTTAGTTGTCCTTGATGGATATTCAAATTGTTTACCGAACACATTGTATTTAATTCTTCTAAATGGTCCCGCAAATTGATCAACACCAACTAAATATGGCTCAAGCAATAATTGATTCCACTTATAAGTGAATGTTCTCTGTTCTCTTTTTTTATAAACACCTGATTTAAACTCTTCAATTTGATTAAACCTGTTATCTATAGATGATTTATTAAAATTACTGTCTGATACTGATAATAATTTATTAGTAATTAAAAATGCTGAACTAGTGCTTTTTAAAGAACCAGCACTAATAAAAGCAAAAGGGAGTAAACTCCCTAATGCTGGTACTAAAATATATTTATATTTTCTACCTTTCATTATTATTACTCTCCTTTATCAAAAAATAGTTCTTTTTCTACATCATTAAAATGTAAATTAATTGAATAACGTTCATTGTTTGAAATAGTTGCTAATACCTTACCCCTTTGTCTTGAAGCAATGAATTTAACTTCTGAATCTAATAATTGATTAGAGTTTTTATAGAAGCCTTTAACAGTTTCTATATCATTGTCTAACAGCCCAAAAAAGAATGAATAAGAACAGTTATTTATTATTCTTGAAGCCATTTCAGCTACTGAAGCTGTTTGCTTATAGTCTGAAGGGTTTTGAGTAGTATGTATTGTTCCACAGTCTAACTTACGCACTAATTTAGTAGTATCAGCAATATACTCTAATGTTGTAATGTTCTTTTCATTAATGTATAAGTGCTCTTCATCAATACATAAAGCTGAATATTTAATAAGCTTCTGCATTTCTTTCATACTTAAGATTTTGACATTATTCTTTTGCTTGTATTCTTTAATAATAATTTTGTTGTTTAAAGCATTATTAAAGATAAATTCATTAATTAAGCTAAGAAGCACCATAATACCTAATCTAGCTGTAATTGATCCTTGTGTATCAGTTAAGTTGTCATTTTTAAACACAACTACATCATTATTAATGCTTACCGATGTATGGCCATTATAAAGCTCTCTTAAGTTACCATTATTTTCAAATTCAATGCTTAATAGCTCTGCAAAGTCCAATATCTCTTTATGTCTTTGCTCTCTGTCATGATGATCAGTAGGTATTTCATACTCTCTCATTGACTTAATTAAGTCTGACATTGTAGGTCACTCTTCATATGTGAAGTCTGACACTTTTTTTAGTTTATAAATACCCCATTTTTCATATAAGTGAATTATTTGTTGTCTTAAAATGGCTGATTTTTTACTATCTAAGTCATCAAAAACAATCGAGAAAAACTTATTTAGTCAGTTAAGATGGTTATTAACAATAGATTTAATGTTAGTATTATCTACTTCATCTTCACTTCTTGCTATAAATGATCTTACTTGTAATGGATTAATTGTTGTTCCTGAGCCATTTCCTAAGTCAATAATTTGACCACCTAAAGTATTAGCTCACTTTAAGTATTCAGCTTGTGGGTCAATTACAATTGCAATATTACCTGCTGATACAGCATTAGTAAGAATTTTCTTAGTAAAAGTTGACTTACCCATACCAGGTGTACCTAGTATCATTACATTATGATTTGTTCTATATTGAGTAAGCTTGAACATATTTCATACTAAAGCTTCATTGCTTTCTCTTAGCTCTTTACCAACTAAAAGACTGTTACCATCATTAAGTAGCTTTCTATGAATTGGATAGCCAACAGCTTGGTTTAATGATGTTATTTGGTAGTATTCTCTATCTAATTTAGTAATAGGAAAGTTTATAACATCTAAAAAGCCTTCAAATTGTCTAAATAACAATGAGTTTATGCCAAAGTTTTCTTTTGCTCAAGTATTTTTTAACTTAATATTTCTTGCTCTTTGTTCTTGCCTGTCTTTTACAGCATCAAAAACAAAAATATTTGCATCAAATAGTTTGTAATTTTCTTGTTGAACTTGTTCAATCATAGCAACTATTGCTTGCTCTTCAATACCTGATGAGAACTTACCAACTACTGTGTGATCCACACTCATTGAATCTTCATTTCTTTTGGCTGCCTTATCAAGCAATTTATTAATAGCATTTTGATCATTGTAAGGGAATAAATTTCATACGACAGTGCCTGAAATTGAAAACATTTGTTTAAGCCATTGAGCATTAAGTCTGTTGGCTGTTTTTCCAACACATTTAACACTGTATTGGCCACCATT
Source organism: Mycoplasmopsis agalactiae 14628 (assembly GCF_000266865.1). Classification (GTDB taxonomy): domain Bacteria; phylum Bacillota_I; class Bacilli_A; order Mycoplasmatales; family Metamycoplasmataceae; genus Mycoplasmopsis; species Mycoplasmopsis agalactiae_A. The sequence continues at coordinate 5,327 of NZ_AJPR01000002.1, forward strand.
AATAGAAATAGTATCTCTATTAAAGATAACTTCGTCATAGGCAAATAATTGATCTAAGCTATCTTTTTGGTCATAAATACCACTTAAATTTAAATAGCTATGAATTTGTTCATCAGTTTTTCCAAAGCGGTTTAATTGGTTTAAAAACTTAAGCAGTTCAAAGTCTTGTAATTTATTGTATGTAAATAGCCCTAAATCATTGATTTTTTGCTCAAATGTTATAAACATTTCTTCAAGTGAATCAATTGTTGGAGCATTAATTACTAAGTAAAAAACACTTGCTGTATTTTCAGTTTCTAATTTTGAAAAGTCATTAATATTTGCCTGATAATATCTATTTCAAAACTCATTATTTTTACCTAGCAATTGCTTATTTTTAGATGAATTATTAATAAATTCTTTGTTTTTGTCATACTTAATTTTTTCATCTAATTTAATAATGGAAATTTTATGTTTAAAGCTGTCTAAAATTCTTGCAAAGTTATCAATTAATCTAATTTGTGTATCAGCATTTTCTTTTCAAATATCCTGTCCATTTATTTGTAGAACCATAAAGTAATTATTGTGTTCAGTTTTACTAAATAATTTATTAGTAAATGTCTTATTTTTAACAACATCTGCTGAAACTAATGATGAATATGGGTTTAAATCAGCACTGTCTCTTTCTTTATTATTTGATAGTTCTTTTGCAAACTTATGGGGCATTGACTTGAATTTAAACATTCTAATCAAAAGCTCATATATCTTACAATTTTGGCCTGAAGGCATTATAAATATTAGTAAAGTGAAAAACATAATAGCAAATACTATTCACTTATATTGCAATGCAAAAGGCCTAAAAGCTAAAAAGGATACTAAAAAAGAGATTAATATAACAATAAAGAATTCAATAACATCTTTTCAAGAGAAAACTCTTGTTATTTTAATTTTCTTATATTTTAGTCTATTAGGTTGTAGCATTTGTTCCTTTTCCTACATTGGGTTGATTTGATTGTTTAGTTACTGTATCTAAAAGCATTGAGTTTGTGTTCTTGCCTTCTTTGCTTAATTTATCAGCAAAGTTTACTCTTGATTGATTTTCAAGGCTTTCTCAGTACATGTTTAGTTGTTCTTCATGCGATAAGTGGGTAAGGTTGTTTTCTTTTGCAAACTGAGCAACTCTTGCATTGTGTTGTTTAATTTGCTCTTGTTGCTTCTGTAACTCTTCTTTTTCTTTCTTCTTATCTTTCTTTTGAGAAACAGTATTTTCTACTGCACTATAAACTGCAGTTTTTGCTTTTTCTTTAACTACTACTTTAGCTATACCTTTTAAGTTAAAAACTTCAGTTTTCATCTTAAATAAGTTAGCTGTAATAGTAACTCTTAATAAATTCTTTGGATTGTATACCCCTATAGCACCTGCTAGATTACCATCACTAATAGCTTTTAATTGTTGCTCAGCAAGTTTAACTGTTACACGTGTTGCCGGTTTAGCAAGTTTTCCAGCTGGAATGAAATTTAGTGCAAACTGCCCTGCTTTAGAAGCAAGGCTAATTATTTTTTTCCTATGCTACCCCCTTTAGCTGGCGCTGCTTCTGGTAATCCACAAAATCTCATTATTACTGATTGTAATTTGCCTAAATTTCTGTAACCTATAATATTTATTATTAAAGAAACCATTACACTGTGAAATCCTAAGAAATAATCAGTTAATTCAACCATGTTCTCAACTGCTCAGTTGATTACATAAAATGAGAAGAAGAATAAAACTAAAGATAGATAATTAGAGATAAAACTGTCCTTTCATGCTCTTAATTTCCTACCATTATCAGCAAGAGATAATGCTACTATAATAGGGAATATAAAGTATAAAAGCACAACTGGTACAATCCTACCTGCATTTCTAATCATTGTTTTTAAAACTGAACCATAAATGAAAATGACAGTTATGAATGTAAACAATGCTCCTCTAACTGCATATCCTATTGCACCACCGGCAACAACTATTAGAAAAGGTATTTTTGAATGAACAGCTGATATCACTGATCATAAACCCGGAATTGAGGCAATGCCCCACTTAAATTCATAGCCATTTGCATCATTTCCAGAACGTACTATTGAGCCTTCAAAAGGTTTTTCATCAATTACTTCTTGAAAATTAGGATTAAATGTTCTATTTATAAAACCTAATCCAGTGCTTCCATGTTCATTTCCATCTATAAGTTTAAGAATATTTATTATAAATTCATTAAATAACAAAATGCCTACTTGAAAACCTAATAAAAATAAAAGACTAATTGCACTTTGTTTTACAGCACTACGTAATAATGCTGATGAACTACGAAATTCTGAAATAGAAAATTTAATAATTATAAGAAAGAACATTACTACTCAAATTGCTGTACTTACAATCAATATGTGAGCAAATATGCTTGGGGTAGTGAAATTAGTAATATCATCATTAGGTTTAAGACCAAACAATATAAATTTTGTTCCATCAAATACAATATATCTAGCAACTAATAATGCATAAACAAAAAGTGTTGCAAAAAGCAATGCTATAGCCATTATTGGCATTCATATAACCATACCAACTGGTATTGCCGCTAAGTAATCAAATAGCCCCATTAATCTATACCTTTAGGTTGTAATAAATTGGTTGAGTAAATATATTTAGAAAGCTGGCTGCTCCTGAAGTGCTATTACTGTTAATAACAGCATTTGCATTTCCTTGAGCATTTCTTATAAATGATGTTAATCCCCATGCTAAAACAATTAAAACTAAAGCTGCGGCACCCCATAGTATTTTGTGAGTGTTTTGCTTTCTTTTCATAGGGTCTTCTTCTTGTTGGTTTTTAACCATTGCTCAAATTAAAAGAGCAATAACTATAACAACAGTTATACCTGTGAATATACCAAACACAACATTAATAATTTGATCAATACCTGATTGTAGTTTTGTTAATCCAGCTGTGTTAATTTCATTTTTCATATTTATCTCCTTTGTTTCTTTTTATGTTTTTTAAATCATCAAATTGGATATATCAGTGCTAGTAATATATATAGAATTAGTGCTCCAATTAGCAAATTAAATTTGGTTGTTGTTAGTGCTCCTTGCTGTACTAAATATTGTCAATAAGATAAACAAAGTAACAAAAACCAAATTAAAGCTACTTGTATAACAATATATGTTACTAAGATTGCTATTGAAGCTTTTTTGGATATTTTTTTCATACTCTATTTTTTTATTTAAGCCTGTTTTATAGGGCTATTTGTATAACATAATTAAAAGAATTACGCAAATAGCAAGCAGGCAAAAACAAAAAATTCCTGTGGTAATTAATAAGCTTTTATACTTAGGATTTGGCTTTTTTATTTTTTTCATTGTCTTATAAAGCTACTTCTTAAATCCTTGCAATATGCTTTGTTTTACAGCATCCATTGATGCAGTTTTTTTAACTTCTTGTTTAGCACTTTCAATGTTTTTAGTATCAAAGGCATCAGTTGTTTTTGTTCTTTTTACTTCTTTTTTAGCTTGCTCTTTAGCAACTGTAGGCTCACTATTTAATGCTTTTGTTGCTTCTTCCTTTGACTTGCTTAATTGATTACGAAGGTCATGTTTTAACTCTTCTTTCATCTCTTTTAAGTCTTTTCTACTGAAATTCAATTCTCTTTCAGGGAAGTTATTTTCTTTTTCTATTGCATGCACTCTTTCTTTTCAAAAGTCATACATTCCTACAGCTCCAACAACCGTTAGTCCTGCTCAAAATGGAAAAGCTACAATGGCTACTATTGCAAATACAGCTGAAAATCCTTTCACCATAGTAGAAGGCCTGCTTATTCATTTACCAAATCTGTCAAACTCTTCTTTAGCCTGTGCTTTTGGTCTTGATTTCTCTCATTTTTTATACTCTTCATCAGTTGCAGGAGTATTAGCTATATATTTATCATTTGATAAGACTTTTCCTTCATTATCATATGTTATATGTGAGCCTGTTTTAAGGCCTTTAACTCAGTCAGTAGTTGACTTTAGTTTCCCATTTTCAAAGTTTTTTTCTTGTCCATGCTCAAGATTGTTTTTGTAATCTATTTGCCTTTTAATTTGGCCTGTTCCTGGCTCATATTCAGTTAATGTACCATCTAATTTGTTATTCTTAGCTTGTCCAGTAATTGATAAGTTACCATTTTGTACTCAGTAAAAATTACCATCAATCTTATTTTTTTTAACTTCATAATAACCATAATTGCCTTGCAATTCAGTAAAGGCAAATTGCTTACCATTTTTATAAGTAATAACATCAAAATTTTTGTTATTTATTTTTTTGTTTTCCATTGATACTCTTGATTCATAACCAACAGGATCAAAACCGGGATTAACTCATTCCATAATATTCTCCTTTGCCATATATACCTGTTTTATAGGCATATTAGTTTTTAATCAAATCTATTTACTATATCTAAGGCTATGCTGTATAAGTCATTTTCTTGCCTTACTTCTTCATTTATTTCAGTTTCTATATCAATATTTTCACTTTGCTCTATTTCTGCACTTATGCTCTCTTGTGCTTCACTATTAGTTAAGTTGCTCAAGCTTCATTTAGTAATTTCACTAGATGTTTCATCACATTTGTGCACATAATTATCATTTGTAAAATGTTTATAGGCTAATTTAGTTTTAATAAGCATTGGCTTATAGCCAATAATTGAAATAATGGCTAAGTCTTTATTCTTAGACTTTATTTCACTCACACTCATTAATGGCTTTTCTTCAATGTTTTCAGTAGTTCCTGATGTCGATCCTTTTGACCTACTATCATATGAAGTAGACTTTGAAATTTTCTTAACTTCTTTTTTGCCTAATGATTCTGATAATTCTTTTAGCGTATCTTCATCATTACTATTTAAAAAGTAAGTAAATTGCAAGTTTGAACGAATTGTTTTATCCACTCCATCTACCTTATCGTTGTACTTTTTAAGCTGGTTGTAATCTTGAAGTACAAATTGGAAGAATATATTCCTACTTCTTGAAATAGTTACTTTATTATCTAAATTGATAATCTTTGGTAAGTTTCCTGCTTCATCAAGTAAAAATAGTCATTTTCTATCTAACTTTTCTGATAAATATATGCCATATTCATCTTTTCTCTTACCATTTTCATTAGCTTGGCTAACTAATGCTTGGTAAATTTGGTCAATTAGCATACTAATTAAGAAATGATGAGAAGGTTTATGATCAGGATAGTGGATAAAGATAGCTACTGGTTGTTTCTCTTTAGCAATTAAACTTAAGTCAAAACTCTTTGTCTGTGCAATAACTCTTTGTACAAACTCATCATTGGTAAAAATTGCTAGTGCACTAGAAACAAATGACAAAATACTTTGGAAAGTTTGAGCATTTTTAGCTTCTGATAGCAATGCTTCAACTTCAAATCAAAGCTCTTTTCAAATTAAGTCATCATTAGCTTTTAGTTTAACTATTGATATTCAGTCTTGATTTGCATCCCAAGCAGGAGCAACACACAGTTTACCTACTGAAATTAAGTTAAAGTCTTGAGCTGTAACTAAATCAGGTCTTTCTAGTGATACTAATAAAAGGAATTTAGTTGCTGTATTAATAACTCTTTTAGCATTATCAGTTCAAAACTTTTCATCAGTATCTGATCATGGCAATTGCTCTATAACATTATTAATCTCACTAAAAGCTTTATAAATGTTTTCAATATAAGTTTTTTGGTCACTATATTCTAAGTGAGCTTGCCTATATACATAATGTAATGGGTTTCAACCATTGCTATATTCAGGCTCACTAAAGTCAATTGCAAATATTTTATATTTTTGATCAGTGAGCTTTTTACCTACAGCTTTAATTATTTCTTTTTTAGGGTCTGTAATAACAAAAGATGCTTTGTACTTTGGTCTTAAATGACTGTTATATAGTATGTTTGGTAAAATTACTCTTTGTGTTTTACCACTACCAACACCACCAATTACGACACTGTTGATGTCATTTTTGCCGTTATTAATTCATCATTTTTTTAAGCTTTTTGCATAGTTAATTACTCAGTTAGCATTGTTTTGATTATGTTTATAGTTGGGAGAAACTAAGAACTGCTTTTTAAAAAATGATCTATCGCCAACTAAGAGTTTATCATTCCAAAGTCAATATTTGCTTTCATCTGTTTGTTCTTTTCTTTTTCTAAAGAACACAAAATATACAAATGCTCCTGAAAGAAGAAGAAATAACATTGGGGTAAATAATATAAAGAAGTTAGAATTTCTTATTACATTATGCTTAGAAAGGTTAATGTAATCACTAAATGTTTTGACCTTAGAAAGATCATCATATGTTCTTAAATTAATAAAATTAATAACTAGCAGAAAACCAATAGCTGTAAAGATAATTGAAGCTATAACAATAACAATAATTTTTATTGCTATTTTTTTCATTAACTTGTCATACTCCTTTCATTAATTAGATTTCCATTGTTTTCTATTTCTTTAATTAGTCTTTTTAAAATACTTCTCATCCAATTCTTTTGCTTTTATTCAAGAAACAATATGATCCTGATCCAAGTGATTTTCTAGATAATCAAAAACTAAATCTCTTTCATCTACAAGGTATCAGTCATATGGATTATTACTATCACCAATGTAAACTAAGTCATCATCATTTGACAAACTGTTTAATCAAGGTATTTCTTTATTTCTTTTCTTATATAAAGAATAAAGCTCTCAGTCAATCCAGTCATGCTCTTCTTGTTCATTCAACATTTCCTTTAATGAAAAAACAGGTTCAATATCATTAAAATCAATTAAAAAGATTAAATAATCAGCACCACAGCCAAAGTTATTAAAGTTTTTCATAAAAACTGAATTATTAAACTGCAATACTATTTTTGTAAGTTCTAATAGTTTTTGTATTTCAGCTATTGTTAAAGCTTGTGTTTCAATTACTTTACAAGTGTTAAAAGCAAACTCTGTTGCAGAAATTGGATATCTAGCAATTTTTTCTAAATTAATGAAAATGCTTTTAACTAACTCAACATATTGTGCTTTTTCTTGTTCACTTTTAAATGAAGATGCTTTTTCATTTAGAACTCTTAAATATTCATAATTTTCTTCTTGGTCTTTTACTAATAATTTCTCTATGTCTTTGTATTCAAAATACTTTTTCATATCTTGCTCACTCTCTACATAATTTTTAAATTAATTTAATTAGTTACTTATTCATATAAATCAAATTCTGATACAAAACTGTCTTCATCATATAGTGATGGGCATAGTTCATATCAGTCTTGATCTAATAGTCAATCTACAAACTCAGGGGCAAGATCAAAGATTGGTTTTGCCCTGCCATAGCCATCAATTTTAATTGGGCTAGACATTTCACTTAATTCAATTAAGTCTACAAGTAAATCAAGGTTAGCTTCAGTTCCATAGGTTTTTAAGTCAATATCCATTTGATCTCATAATTCATCAAATGAGTGTATATCACTTTCACTATAAAAATCTTCTAACATTTTATATTCATCTTGTTCATAGGTATTTTCGGCAATTATTTCACTAACAATTAAGCTTGTTTTATAGATGCCTGCAATTTTGTCTAGGTCTGTTGTTTTGCTAATTTCAGCATATATTTTTTGTCATAGTTTTTCATTATAGCCACTAAAGTCAATGTCAGCAATCTCATCAATTATTCTTAAATAAATTCTTTGCTTTTGTTCATTTTGAAACTGATTGGCCTTTTCTCTAAGTTTTGCATATGTTTCATTATTTCTCTCAGTTTGCATCATTTCTCCTTATAAAATAGTTATTTATCTAATTTATTAATTTGATATTTTGCTCTATCAAAATTTAGAATTCTTGTCTTTCTTTCACTCTCTTATTCGTATGTTATAAGCTTCTCCAGCAATATTGCTGTAAATATCTACATACATAACTTTAGGCAACAATTCATCTAATTTCTTTTCACTTAATCAAGCTAAGTAATAAAGCAATAAATTGTTCTCATAAAACACTCTGGCTCTGTTCTTTTTATCAAGCTGTACCATTGCATATTCATCGCAATTTCTTACTAAATCAATATAAAGATTCATTTCAGGGCTTTTAGTGCCTAATTCATTAATGCTTTTAGTTGCTTTATCCATTAAATATTTGTATTCAAATATTTGATCAGCTTCCATATATTCATTAAGACTAAAGTTAACTAACTCAGTATCATCTTTATTACTAATATTTAATAAGCTTCAGTTGCAAACTAATTGATAGATTTTGGCCAGTCTATTAACTTCAGTTAAGCCATCATATAGCTCTTTTAAGATTTTTTCTAAAAGCTTAGAATAAACCCCAGTTTCTACCATTGCTGGTATTCTTTCATTAATGGCTAATATTATGTCTACATAAATAGTTCTGTCACCAAATCTGTTATCTATTGTGTGAGCAATTTCATTAAATTTATTGATAATCTCCGATGATTTAAGCTTTCTAGGCATTGATGCATACAAAATGTTTTTAATATTTTTCTTTGTAAAATAGTCCATATCACTGTTTCTCTTTTAGTCTTCTATAAAGAAAGAATAGACATTGTCATTAGACTGTTGAATAGGTTGTTGTACAGGTTGCTGAATAGGCTTTTCAAAATGATATTTAGACATTTTTGATAATAAAACTCTGTTTGCCTTTATGTAGGTTTTATAATATTTTTTATCATCTTTAGTGTATGAATTAACTAGTAATTTACCTGTTATTTCTACTAAGTCAAGTCTTTTAATGTTATTTAAAACATAGTCAACGACAGTTGGATTTCACACTACTATTTCAATAAAGTTAGGGTTGCCATTTTGCATATTATTTATAGTGAATTTAATAGCTTTTTCATTAATGTTATATTTAGACTTATATTCAATGATTGTGAAGCTCTCACTAACTACAAAGCCATAAATACGTATGCGATTCAAAAAATTAGATTGCATTGAGATTACTTTCTGCCTACTGCTTCATTTAGGCTAGCAGTTTCACTTAAATGAGCTTTAATAACATTAATTTCTATTTCATCTAAGAAGTAATTAAAGTCATTTGCAAATTGTTTTGAAGCAAAAATTACACTATTAATTCATTTTTTACGCATTTCTTTAGTAGATTGATTTACTCAAGATCTGAATTCATCAAAGCTTGATATCTCAATTCCTTTTAGTCTAAAGCTCTTGCATATAGCATAAGCAACTAATTGTGCTTGATATTTGTTTTCAATCTTGCTTATTGCTGATATATCATGACCTAACAAAGTGTGGGCATATTCTTTAACAAGTGAATATATATTTTGAGTAATTGAATTCTTATCATTTAACCTAATTCAGTGTTTAATTCCATGAATATTCGTATCATAAAATCTTTGTTCACTAGTGTTTAAACCCATTGTGGCATAGGTTATTCCAATATTGTGTTTTGCTATAAAATTGCATAGCAAACTTAACAACTTAGCATTTGGATTGATATTTTCATCATCTTCTTTTATAAAGTAAGAAAAGTATTGTTTTGGATATTTCTCTTTAGGAAGTATTGTTTGTGAAATATCAAATACTTTAGCTAGGGTAAAGCCTTTTGTATATGTGTAGACTTCTAATTCATTATTCTTAACTAATTCTTTAATTTCATTAGTTCATTTGTCTTTTGTAACTTTTGCATTATTATAAACAACATACTTAATGACTTTAGGCCTAAATATTGATATTCCTTTTTCAGATTTCCTTACTTGAATATTTTCCTTTTTTCAACTGCTATATGACTTAACTATTGAAGCTCCTGGAAACTGGCTTCTAATCAAACACATATTAATAAAGCTATACTTGTTATTTAAGTTAGCAATGAAGGATAAGAATTCTTCCATCTTAGCACTATCATATAAGTACTTGCTAAGCAGTGAATCTGTTGTGATTATTGTGCTTTCTATAAATCTATTTGTTTGCTCTTTTCTTAATTCTTTCTTTGTCATTCTATAATGTCCTATACTCTCCCCCACACCCCCTCTCAATAAACTGGGGGCAGTATATAAATTTAAATTAAACATATTAATATTGCCCCTGGCTCATGCATTATGAGCCATCTCCCTGTTGTTCAATGGGTTTGAACTACAGGGACATATATAATTAAACAGTCTTTCATTATCCGCTTAGTCATTTCATACCTAATCAAATAATGAACATGAACAAGTCATGATAAGTAATCATTTTTAACTACATAGTTAGTTATTATTTACTTAATCTAATAACAAGTATGGACAAGATATGTTAAATATTCAAGTTTTAATTTTTCATTCAACAATCTAATTATTTTTAATCTTATTGGTATAGCCTTCATAAGACTTAACACTGACTATTAATTATTATTTGAATAAACTTTGTCAGCTTAGTTATTTATTGTTTACTTGATTTTTTCCTATTAGTGGAAATTTATATTCATAGCATTAGGTTTTTATAATAAGGTGAAGTAATTCATAACAATAAAAATGAACTTAATTATGAATTAATATTTCTAACTATTTCTAGTAACTTAATCGTTGTTTAAATTATCTTTAACCAATCAATTTGTCATTGACTACTTATAATTAGTTATTGAATACTTAAATAAACTTTTACAAGTAATTAATATCTATATTCAGTAAGTTATTATTTAATATTGTTCAAATATTTTTTAAATTGAATAATTTCTACTATATCAAGTTAAAAACCTAAATGATTTATAGCTACTTTGTTGACATTGTGCTTTTATAATAGAATTGAAATAATTCATGACAATAAAAATTAATCAATGAATTAATATTTCTAACTATTTCTATTAGTCATTGTTCTAATTTATCTTTAACCAATCAATTAGTTTATTGACTACTTACAGTTAGCTATTGAATACTTAAATAAACTTTTACAAGTAATTAATATCTATATTCAGTAAGTTATTATTTAACATTGTTCTAATATTCTTTAAATTAAATATTTTTTGCAATATCAACTTAAAAGCCCAAAATATTTATGGCTTATTTGGTTCAATTGGATTTTATTTATTTCTCTTTTTTAAATTAAAACCAAATAATGTCCTACTGTTTGACTGTTTATTTGACTGCTTGCTGTCTCCTTATTACGATAAATGTTATATTTCATATAATCATTTATCTTTATGTTTGTCATTTTAGCAAGTGAATTTTGCATTGCCTAAAACTACTATAAAACAAGCTAATATGGCAACATTAAATATGGATATTATGCATTTCACACATATCCTAATTTAGTATTTTTAATTTAAGTTTTTAGTTTGTTTTTGTTTTTAAAGATACATATATCTTTCAGTTACAAATAGGTTGTTTTTATATTGCCTTAAATAAAAGAACCCTATGTCAACAAAACCTTTTTTAAAAAATTTAATACTTTTTGCTATTGTTGCACTGCTCCCATCAAAAAACTTATTTTGAATTCTTAATAAATCAAAACCCTTTTCTGATTCAGGCATGTTAACAACAGTTTTTGATAATTTAATCGTTGTAAATCTTTTGTGTTTAGACTTTTTTCTTTTTTCTAGCTTATAAGGCATTGTTTTATATTCTTCAACAAAGTCAAGGGTTCTGAATAAGGATTTATCAGCCTTTGAATGATTTTTTTTATAAGCTATTATTCTTGTTATATTTCAAAGGGTTGTTGCTGATCCACCAAGTAGAAAGTGCATTCACAATTTCTTTGATGATATTTTCATAAACTTTTCTTTTTTAAGTGTTCATGACTTTTTAGTTAGCTTAATTGCACCTTTTTTATTGTGTTTAATATAGCCAAGATTTGATAGATGTTTAATAGTTTCTGTTAATGTTGAACGTTTGAAGCCTAGTTTTTGTAAATACAAAATAGAAATATAGTTAGCTTTAGCACCTAACTGTCTTATAATGGCCAAGAATTCAAAAGCAATCTTTCTTTCTTTCAATTCCTTGTACATTTTTTCACCAATGATGATCTTACTTTTGAATAAGATTTCAAGTGCTTCTTCTGTCAGCTTGTTATATTTCTTTTTATTGTACTTTCTTAAAAAGGAAATTGTTACAATTGGTTTTTCCTTCTTTTTTAATAATAGGTTTTTCATTATTTCTCCATTTACAACTATCAAAGTTCTATTAACTAAAAACGTGTTTTGAACTTGAAGATATATATAAATGAAGCAAGAATTAAAAAAAGTGGGGGGATACCCACTTTCTTATATCAGTTCCAAAAATAAAGAAAGAAATTCATCAAATGCTACAATATCCAAAATTACAATGTCACTAGAAGCTAAAAACTTAAATGCTAGAAAAGTTAGTTATCTAGAAAGAAATTTTAACTTCGATGAAGAATATGAAGAAGAATCAAATGATGATATTAAATATACTAATGAAAATAAATTCGACTGAGATAAAGTAACTAGCTATAAAATAACTGTTGAATTATCTAGTCCTAGAGATAAAGAACATATTTTTGCAAAATATAAAACTGATTTTAATAATCTTAAAAGCAAGTTAGAAGCTTACAGTTTCAATATTGAAACTGATACAGGCGGACAATTAGGCACTGATGAATCTAAGCAAAATGGCGATAAAACTAACATTGAAAAGTTAGACGAAAAGTTGCAAGAGTTTAATAAGCAAAATAATAATAGTTCAAAATTAAGGGCTGAATTTGAAGTTGCTAGCCCTAGTACAATTGACATTTGTTTAAAAAATGAAGATGGCACATTTAAAGAATGAGTTGCCAAAAATGTAAAAGTTAATATTACTCCATCTGCTGAATATAAAGGTAGAATTGCTAGAAAAAACTTAGAAAAAAGGCTAGTAATTAAATTAGGAAAATGAGTTGACTTTAATAATGGCACTACTAAATTAGTTGATGATATTTTAGTAAGAGATCCTAATGAACAAAAAGAAATTAATAATACAGGCAATGAAAGATATGGCGGAAGATGAATTGCACATACACCATTAAAAGTTAACTTTACTGCTACTAGTGATGAAACTGAAGTTATTACTATAAATGGCAAAAAAATTGACGTTATTAACTATAGATTCGAAGAAGACTTAACTGACAATAGAAAAAATGCTGATGATAAAGAAAAAGTTTTTAATGCTGATATTAAAGATCAAAATGATAAAACAACTAAAAATGAATCTAACTCGCATGCTAAAAATGAATATAAAATTGAGATAACCAAGTATAAAGATAAAGCGCATAAAACAGTTGAGTATAAATATACAAAGATAATTGTAATTGATAGTAGAAGTGCTCAAATGGACTATAAATGATTCGCCTGAGATCCTGAGAAAAATAGGCATCAAAAAGAGTTAATAGAAGAGTTTTTAACTGATGAAAAAGGAGAAGTTAAAAAAGATAAAGATGGTAAGCCAATACCCAATGCTAAATACGATCCATTAATTGATAAAAAAACTGGTACTAAAAAACAATTAGTATGATTTGATTTTAAGCGTGGTAGTACTAAGTCAAATTTAGGCTTATTTGCTAATACTGATACTAATAGATATCCTGAAAAAGACGGCCATTATATGCCTAATAGTGATTTTTCTGATGATGTTGATGATTCTAAAGAAAAAAACTACTATAAGCTAACTAAAGCTCCATATAAAACTAAGACTCTATTTGCTCCACATAGTAATGAAAAAGACTTAGATTCTGGAGTAATTGCTGAAGCAGTTGTATTAGACGGTAAAGGGGCATTAAAACAGTTAATTGGTAAAAATGAGAATGCTACATTATTTAAATTAACTAGTCGTGGGCTTTATAAAATACCTAAAAGTTCTACTCAACGTTTTCTAACACTAGCAAATGAAACAGGATCTGATAATTACTTTTCTGAAGAAGGCATTTGACTTTTTACGTCAAATGCTAAGAATTCAATATCAAATTATAAATTTGTTTTAATTAATAAAGATAGTAGCCCTTATAGCCAATTTTTAGATAGCTTACCTAATTTTGATTCGCTAAAGCCTTTATGAGAAACTAAACAAGGTAAAAGATTTTTCGAATACCTAGAAGCTACTAAAGAATTAAAACATGAACAAATAAAGTTGCTCAATTATGAAGACGCAATGGAGTATTATAAGCAATATATTAATGATTTATGAACTGGCTTTGAAGTTAATAGCCCTATCGCTATAACTCCTAAGTTTAAGACAATACCAAAACAAAAAAAGATTTCTGATATTGCATCTGTAGATAAATTTAAAGAATATATAGATAAATTCAATCATAGTGAGAAAGTAGAATTAAGTAAAGTTGAAGTTGGCGGAGAAAACTATTTAAAAGTATTTTTTAAGCTTAAAACTACAAATACTAGATATAGGCTAAGTCAAGATGGCTATGCTGTGCATATTGAAATTGAAAATTCTGCTAATGGCAGTTCAAATAGTGGCAATGGAGATGGAGATGGCTCTAAGCCTGGCAGTGGTGATGGCAAAGATCCATCTAATAAAAAAGAGTCTAAAGAAAACATTTACCTTACTCTTAACTCTCAATTATTCTTAAATTTAGCGGCTAAAAATAGCTATAGCTCATTTAAAAGAATTTTGCAATTCTTACCTAAAAATGATGTGTTTTTATCTTTATCTGAAAAGCATTTACAGTTACTAAATATTAATTATGACTTAAATGAAAGACTTAAATTGTTAGTGGTTAATGTTTCATTTATTGATCCAAACAATAATAAAAAATATAACTTATTGCCTAAGTCCAGTTTCTCTATTTTGCTAGATTTCGCTAAGTCTATTAGTGATGATGATTCAAATAATATAAAGCCTTATAGTCCATCTAATGGTAGTGATTGAGAAAAAGTAAGCCCTAGAGATGATGATTCAAATAATAGAGATGGAAACAACAGTTCAAATAGTGGCAATGGCTCTAACGGCAATTCAAATAGTAATAATTGAAATAATATAAATATCCCTGGAAATTCAAATACTCCTATAAATAGCGGTGGTAGAAACAATAGTTCCGCTAGTGGCAATGGCTCTAATGGCAGTTCAAATAGTGGCATAGATCCTAATAAAAATCCTTATGCTGATCCATTTAGTGAAAAATGACCTACTGACAATTCATCTGGTAATAATGGTATTAGTGATGATGAAAGCGATATTGCTAAGGATAAAAGAAGTATTTTTAATGGCATAGTATTTAAAAGAATAAACTTAAAAGGTACTAGCACATTTGAAGAAGCTAAAGAATGAATTAAGAAATTAATTCAAGAACAAACTCCTAATTTAAAATTAGGCACTGATTATGAAATTAAAAACTTAGATCAAGTTGCAAGAGAAAGAATATATCCGCAAACTAATGTAAGTGACTTTAAAAATGTTAATATTTCATTTGCTAACTTACAAGCTTTAGGCAAGAAATTTGGTTATGCAAGAGTTGAAGTAGTCAATGTTGTAGCGCAAGCTTTAGAAGAAGATATTGACTTATCAAAAATTAAGCTTAATGATATAACATTAAATGAAAATAAACTTTCAATGTTAAAGAGAAAAGTTGTTGAAGAAATTAATAAGCAATTAAAATCTCATCACTTAGAAATAAATAAAGACTTAATTATTGATAATTGAGAAAATGCTATAAGAGCACTTTCATTAGGTAAAGGCAATTCTACTAGATTAGAAATTAAAGGCAATAACATTAAAATTAAAAACTCTACATTTGTGAATGTTACAAACAATGCTAATGAAGTTATTAATGATGAACTAGATCCATATGTAAGTCCATATAGACCTTGAGATGGATATATTAATAATGGAAATAGTAATGGTAGAGATGGAAGCAATCCAGGTGGTAGTGGCAGTGGCGAAAACAATGGCAATGGCCATAATAACAGCAATGGCAACAGCAACGGATCTAATGGAAACAATAACAATGACAGTGGATCAAATAAAGATCCAAACATTAATAAAGTTCTTTATGACCTTTCATATGTATATTTAGCTAAACAATCATTTAGTGAACACGTTTTATCTGAACTAAGAGAAAAAGTTTTAAAAACTATTGTTGATAATTTGAGTTTACAATACTTTATTGAGTACAAAAAACATTATGATATAGACCTTAATGAATTAAATGAAGTTATTAAGAAAATTGGTGAAAAATCAAATGAGCCAATTGTCGCTTCATTAAGTTTAAAAGCAATACCTAATGTATCTAAGAATAGCACTGCTATAAGTATTTCTAATATCAATAAACTATTTGATCCTATTGATGATCTAAATAAGCCAATAAGTGGCACTACTAAAAAGCTAACTCAAAAACAAATTCTTTTAATTTTTATCCCTTTAGGGATTTTAGGAGCTACAGGCATAGGAACTCTTATTGGTTTTATCTATGTAAGAAAAGTTAAAAACAAAATTAAATAAAAAAAATTTTATTAATTTTAAAATTTATGTTAAACTATTGGTATAGAAAACTTAGTTTTCTTGATTATTAGTGGATTAGTTTCAACCACTCTCCGATCCTGGTACTCGGGTTAAAAAAAGAAACAATTGTAGGTTTAAATGCCTACATTTTTTTTATTAATTTTATAATTAAAATAGTATGGAAAATAAAATAATGTTTGGGAAATTATTTAAAGTTAGAAGTAATAAAAATGACTTACCTATAGCAATTAATTCGGATGCAAAAATAATAGATACATTTAAAAAAGGTAAGATTCATCGCCCCTATGTAGTCTTTTATTCTAATGATTATGTTTATTATTTATCAGTTAAATCAATTACTAAAAAGAATCAATATAAAACAACTAATGATGATAGAAATGTAATCGTTCCAAATAGAAATATTTATGGTAAAGAAGTAGAAATTGGTAACGCGATTAAT
>NZ_AJPR01000003.1 GCF_000266865.1 Mycoplasmopsis agalactiae 14628
CAGCAAAATAAAATCCCCATATAGAGAATTAATATCTAGAGATGAAAACAATTTCTACTCATTAGTAGAAAATGAATATATTAATCTTACTAAAGAAAAAGAACCTAATACTCTAGAAGACGATGAAGGTTTAATTCTCTAGTAAGACGGTTTTATCAGCGCAAATAAAGCCTTCTAGAGCCTTTTCTGAATATACAAGTAATAATTTTTCTAAGCATCATAACAACTATCATAGGGTTATAACCTATGAGTTTTTTATACTAACTTTTTTTAATAATTAATTGTTTCATATAATTAAGATGCTATGGAAAAGTTAGATGTAGATATATTTAACGATATCTTAGACACTACTAATAAGCTATATGCTAATAAGGCAAAAGAGCTAAATGATATAGAAGAATATTTTAGGAATACATTAAGAAAAACGATTCATCCAAATTGGAAGATATTTAGAAGAGAAACTAGAAAATGAATTACTTTGGGCGGTATTTTTTTACTTAATATTACAATGTACGAAACAAAAGATGATGAAGGTAGGATAACGCGTTTTACTTATTATCATGATGAAAAACTTAAGCAAATTTGCAATTGTAAATATGATACTGATAATCTTAAATTAGCTGTGAAATTTTACTTAGAGAATTCTAAAATTCCATCAAATTTAAAACAATTATTACCTAGTAAACAACTATTAAATTATTATCTAGACAAGCTAAAAATTAAAGAAAAATTAGTAGATAAAAATGAACAAATTTTGGCCAAAATAAAAAGTAATTTAGTGAATGATAATCAAAAAATTTATCTTGAAATGGATGATTTTTATATATTCCATAAGTCAACTAAAGTTAAAAAAATGAGAGTACGTGAAGTGATAGCACATACTCTTAAAAACAATAAATTAAGTAATGTAATAAATATGTTTTTTACTAAAAATTTAAATGATCCAACAACTAAAAATAATGACCTAGAGTTTATTAAAAATACTATTAATAAAGAATTAATCACAAATAATGATGAGCAAAAATTAATTGTAAATGGAGATGGAGCTAGATGAATTAAGAAGCTTGCTAACAAACTAAATGCTACTTATTCACTAGATCGTTTTCACATTCAAAAGGTCTTAAATGACACATTTGGTACAAGTAAATTTGCTTCAAAAGAGAATAGAATTTACTATAAAACATACATAAATAAGACGTTAAATAAACCGTGGAAAAATGTTTTTGATGAAGCTATTTTTACTAAAAACAAAGACCTTTTTCATCAGCTTTGATATGAATTTTGGTCTGACCCAAATGCTCTAAAGATGCCTATTGGCGTATATGAAAGAGCAAGAAATTTCTGTAATTTAATCTTAAATAATGCTAATGCAGTTTTTGATAATAATGAAAAATTAAAGTCTTACACTGAGCATTTTGTTTATAACTCGTTCAAAAAACATATTAAAAAAGATCAAAGTCTTTTTTGTTTTGAACATATGAAAATGAAAGTTATTTATAAAAATATTATAAAAAATCAGGCCACTTTGTTTTACTAGATTATAAGAAGAAATTTAAAGAATTTTAATTGTTTTAGCATCTAGTTTTCATTATAACGTGGACTAAATAAAATACAAAGAAATTAGTTCTTTTTTCCTTTTTACTTTGTGAAAAGCAAAGTAATATTTTCAGTATTTTTTTATCTATATACCTAGTATATAGATAAACATTTTCACTGTTTTTGAAGATGAAAAAGCCTAATTTTTTTAGCAAAATATGAATTTTTTTAATACTTTTGATGTTTGAGCGTTAAATAAATGGTGCAAACAAAGGGCAAAGATAGTTTTTTAGCATTTATTATAAATAGAGGTATTTATAATAAAAAATAATAATGTATTTTATGGTATACTTTTATTATATAAAAGTATAAATGGATTACTAAAATTATTAAAAATATAAGTTTTATATTTTTAATAACAATATATGTGTTACAAAATATTAAATTTTTGTGCCTAAATTCTATTTATGTTGCTTGTTTGTCACAAAAAATACCTATTTTTCTTTATTTTTTATCTTCAAAAAAATAAAGGGCTTAAAAAAGTGGCGTTCGGTAAGAACTTTGGCGCACTTCCTTATCTTGCCTTTTAAAGGCTAATTAAAAAAACAAGCAAAAAGTTTTTTAATGCCGCAAATTGGCAAAATGGCACAAAAATAAAAAAATAAAAATTTCAAGACGTTTTGAAATAATGTAAAATTTTATTGATTGAATGAGCTTGGTATAAGCTTTCAACACACTTAAATTTTACGGTTCCATTTTATAAATTGTTTAGATTAAGAGCTTTTAAAAGTTTTATCTCTATATAATATACATTTCTAAATATAAGACAAAGACAATAAAAAAATGTAAGTACAAATGACTATATTTGTTTCCTTTTTTACATTTCTTGCATAGATAAAGCCAATAAAAAAACTATTACTACATCTTCTAAAATTCCTGAAGTAATAAAGATTAAAAAATGTTTTTAACTAGCCTTTTTCTTACATTCACTGCAGAAACAAAAAATATGTGAAAATCCTCTTTTCATTTGCACAATGGTTCATAGATTAATTACGGCATATTAATCATTTGATTTATCTCTAATTTTTTTTATAAAGCTTTTTTGCATAAAAAGCTTACCTATATTATGTAGGCATTTCAACACACCTATTTTTTTACAACTAGTTCGAAAAATAAAACTTGCTATTTAATATAGCAAGCTATGCAAAATTTGGAAAAATTGCAAAAGTTAAACTACTGCTCCATCTATTTTGCTGCCCTCTTCTCTACGCTTCTTTCTTATAACAACCAGTTTAGGAACGCTTCCTTGATTTGCTATATTGGCTGTGACTCAGTTAACAATTTTCAATTGATCTTTAAGCGAGATATAAGGCAATCGAGCCATATCTTCTCAGCTAGTTTGAATTTTAGGTACAAGTTCATCATAATTCATTTTGTAGATAACTGACAGATCAATTGCTTTTGCTAGTAGAACTTTAGCACTTTTTCCATTATCAAGTATTCCGTCTTCTGTATCAATATTAATTATATTTTCATTAGAAATATCATTATTTTCTTCTAATAGTCCATTAACAAAGTAAACATCATTATTATCTATTGCAATCAATGTTATAACATTAGATTTTAATTTGTTTTCTCCGCTTATTTTTTCTATGAATTCAGGAAATAATGATATTGGTTTTAAGACTGGTAATACTTCTATTTTGCTTTCAACTTTTTTACTTTCATTTTGCATAATATTATTTTAAAAAATGCATATAGCTAATTTTTAACAACTTTTTCCCTCAAGCGCATTTTGTAGATAAGTAGCAAAAATGCAAAATTAAGCTAATTTTTTGGCCAAAAGTAAAACTTTTGCTAATTTTGCACTGTTAATAATTTGTTGATATGTAAAAATGCTAGCAAAAAAGCCGCCTATCTTAGACTAAGCAGCTTTTTTGATTGCAAATTTTCTTTCGCTTTTGTTAATCAATCTTTTGAAATTATCGCGGTGACTTACAAGCACTAGTAAGGCACATAAAGTATAAATTATTGGACTAACATATCAGTAATTTACAAGTATTGTAAATGAATTAATATATTCAACTGCATTAGTTCAATATCCAGTTGGTCCTTGAATCATTCATGGCATTCAAACAAATAAAAGTAGTGAAAATGCAACAGTAATTGAGCCTAGCGAAACAATTTTACTGATTCCGACAACTAGTAAGAATAATAAGAATGCTATTAAAAACAAAATAATGTTAATAGATATTATTAACCCAACTGTGCAGGCTGCTCCTTTGCCGCCCTTAAATTTGTAATAAGCAGGAAAAATGTGACCAATCACTACTCCAAGTCCAAGTACTTGTGGGCTAATATAGGAAGCTTGTGAAAAAGATTTTACTGCAGGTACATGATTAACTATAGCTGAAATTATTAATATAGGAATAAGTGTTTTAAGCACGTCGGTAGCAAAAACAATTAATGCAAACTTGGCTCCATAAGTTCTTAAACTGTTTGTTGCCCCTGCATTTTTGCTATTATGCTCTCTAATATCATCATTTTTGACTCTTCTACTTAGAATAATTGATGTATTGAAAGAACCTAAAAGTAGATAGCCAATTAAAAATAGTGCTAAATTCATTAAAATGCTATACAGTATATTCATACTGTAATATTTTACACATTTAATAATCAATTAAATTTTGAAAGTTAAAAATGCACACGATTAATGTGCATTTTTTGCAGAATTAAAGGTAATAAATTCTTTATTTAGATTGCTTTTTCTTTTTGCTTTCAGAATCGCTTTCTTCATACTTTTTACCTTTGAACAGATGCTCTCAAATTTGTTCATAGTGTGAAACAGGAATAAAGTTAATTGCTTCTTTAACTTCTTCAGGAATGTCACTTAAATTCTTTTCATTATTCTTTGGAATAAAAACAGTTTTAATACCTTTTTTAAAGGCAGCAAATGACTTTTCTTTGAGCCCACCTATTTCTAAGACTTTACCTCTTAGTGTAATTTCGCCAGTCATAGCTACTTCTTGCGATACAGGAATTTTAGCTAGAGCAGAAATTAAGGCAGTTGTAAAGGTTACACCAGCACTAGGGCCATCTTTAGGAACAGCTCCTTCAGGCACATGGACATGAATTTCAGTTGTATCAAAATCAACGTTTTTGATTCCAAACTTTTCAGCATTAGCTCTTACATATGAAAGTGCTATTTTTGCTGATTCTTGCATTACTTCTTTAAGTTGTCCAGTTAGCCTAATGCCAGGTTGTTTTGACTTAAATCATGAAACTTCAATTTGCAGTGTTGTACCACCAATTGATGTAAAGGCTAAGCCATTAACAGAACCAATTTGTGGTTGCATTTCTTTTTCAGATTCGCTAATTTTTGGTGTACCTAACAATTCAGGAATGTTACTTTGGTCTATAACAAACTTATCAATTTTTTCGCCTGAAACGATTTTTGTGACTATTTTACGGGCTATTTTGTCTAAGTTTCTTTTTAATGATCTAACACCGGCTTCAGCAGTATAGTGCTTGATTATAAACTCTAGTGCTTTATCATCAATAATAAATTGATCAGGTTTTAAGCCAGCTTGTGCTAGCACAACTTCAACTAAATGTTCTTTAGCAATCTTAATTTTTTCATTAATTGTGTAACTATTTAATTCAATAATTTCAACACGATCCAGTAATGGAGCAGGAATATTTTCATAATAGTTTGCTGTTGCTATGAATAGTACTTTAGATAAGTCATATTCATGTTCAATGTAGTTGTCTTGAAACTTAGTGTTTTGCTCAGGGTCTAAAACTTCAAGCATTGCAGAAGTAGGATCACCTTTTATGTCGCTTGACATTTTGTCTATTTCATCCAGTAAAATAAGTGGATTCGACACACCAGCTGACTGAATACCTTTAATTATTTTACCTGGCATAGCGCCAACATAAGTTTTTCTATGTCCTCTTATTTCAGATTCATCATGCAAGCCACCAAGACTAAGTTTTACATAACTTTTGTCTAAAGCTTCCGCAATAGAACGAGCTAGTGATGTCTTACCAGTTCCTGGCGGGCCTACTAAGGTCAAAATTGGCACATTATTAAACTGCTTTTGTGCTTTGTTTTTTGTATTTTCTTTAAAAAGCTGCAAGTCAATTTGGTTATGATCGTCAATTTTTATTAAGTCTTTTTCGCTTAATTCTTTGTTTATGTTTCTGTGATTGATTATTAGTGACAAGTATTCAATCACTCTTTCTTTAACTTCCTTAAGCCCATAGTGATTTTTGTCTAGAATTTCTCTAGCTCTATTTATATCTAAGTTTTCTACTTCTACTTTTCTTCAAGGTAATTTCTTTAGATTGCTAATGTATGTTTGGGTAATATTAGCATCAGGGCTTGAAGACATCATGTTTTTTAATTTATCACGCTCAGTTTTAATTGATTTAATAATCCATTCAGGATACATTTGCTTAAGCACTGGGTCGTTGACAATTTTTGAATACTCATCATCGCCATCTTCATCATCAGTTTCATTAAGCTGTTCTTTAATAGCTTTCATTTTTTCACGAAGCAAGAACTCTTTTTGTTGTTTATCCAAATTGCTTTGAATTTTTTTATTTAATTCCTTGTCAATTTGGTCTTTCATTGTTGAAGTGTCTTTTTTTGTAGTTCTTTTGCTTAAACTAGTTTGATTTTGTTCAACCAAGCTAAGAATTAATTTTAAGTCATCTTCAGTTATATAACCTAATTGCAAGTATTCTTTATGTCACTTGTAGATTCTTTCAACTTCATAATTAAATTGAACTTCTAATTCAGAGTTTTCTTTAATTTGCTCCATTGAGTTTTTAAATAATTCATTGTCAGTAAGTGCATTGTAAATATTTAACAATTTATTATTGTTGCTAAGAGTTAATTCATCAATAAATTTCTTGATCAATCTTGCCATTAGTACAAAATTACTCTTAAGAGCTTCAAACTGATGAAGTGCAGAAGGCATTGAATAAATTGTGAATAATTCATATGGAGGTAGTAGGAAAAATCCAGTTAGTGCTCTAACTAATGCTTCTAGTCTAGATTCATCATCATTAATGAAGTCAGGCATCATTTCACTGGCACCTTTTGTTCAGTTTCTAATTTCTTCAGCTGAATATCCTCTAATATATCTGTAAAGGAGCATAGCATCATTTCAGTTTCTATCATAAATTAAAGTGTTAATTACATCTTCGAAACCATTAAAATCTAGCGATGGATCAGCTAAAGCCATTTCATCACTATTGTTTTCTGAACCAAATCTTGTAGCTACCATTCCTTCTATATATCTAAGCGGTAATTTTTCGATATCTATGTTTGATGAAGAAATTATTTCTTCATCGCCATATATATCTTGCAATATATATTTATGGATAGCTTTAAGTGTTGCAATGTAATGTCACTTTTGCGAATCATTATCATATACTTTTTCAACTGATTCAACTTGACAAAGTGTCATATTTGAATCTAAATTAGAAATATTAATGTTTTCTAACACATCAGCATATGTAGCTTTAGGTTTAGATTGAAGTTCAGATTCTAAAATAACACTGCTATCTTCTGCTGGTCTGTAATAAACTAGCATAATTCTAGATTTATTAATTATTTCAGCACCATTTGAATTGTCTTTAGTATACTCATCAATTATTTTTTTTCAGTAATTACTTTGAGTAATTAATTCCTCGGTAATTTCTAACTTAGCTACTTCACGATCAAATAACACAAAACAATTTTTGACAGGGTCATTTGCCTTTGTGTATATTCTTCTTCTATATACATTTAAATATAATAGATTTTCAAAATTAGTTTCAGCAGTACTCTTTTTACTTTTATTGCTTCCTTTAGGTTTTCCCATATTGCGCCTCCTGTTTGAACTAATACAATATCAATTATAATACAATTTTAGCACTCTACAATGCGAGTGCTAAAAAAATTATTTAATTACGAAGTTAACTATTTTGTTAGGTATAAATATTTCCTTAATAATAGTTTTGCCTTCTATTCATTTTGCCACTTCATTTTTAGCAAGAGTCAAGATATTATCTTTATTATTGCTTTCATTTAAGACTGAAATTTGTGCTCTAACTTTGCCATTTACCGTTATAGCATAGGTTATTTGGTCAGTTTCTAGTGCTTTAGTGTCAACATAAAAATCAGTTAGATTATTTAAATTAAATAACTTTTCACTAAGCTCTCAAGCTAAGTGAGGTATAAAGGGCTCTAAAATATTAAGTGAAATGTAGAAAAACTCTAGTAAAAGTGAATTGTTTTCTATTTTTTCATATGAATTAAGAGTTTCCATAATATAGGCAATTAATGTGTTGAATGCAAATTCATTGCGGTTATCTAAATAAATTGATTCTTGTTTTTTTAACGATTGATAAAGCTTCATTCTTGCACTTTTTTCAAACTCATTCAAACTGCTGTGATCAATGTTTTTTATGATGCTTAAGTCTTTAACAGGCTCTACTTTAGAATATAAATTATAAAGCCTATTAATAAATCTATTGCATCCTTCAACTGAATCATCAGATCACTCTAACTCTTTTGCAGGTGGTGCTGCAAAAAGAATGAATAATCTTACAGTATCAGCGCCATATTTTTCTAATAAATCAGTAGGGGAAACAGTATTACCCTTACTTTTAGACATTTTGGCGCCATCTTTAAGTACCATACCTTGAGTTAGTAAACTCTTAAATGGCTCTCTAAATGATACATAGCCTAAGTCAGACATTACTTTAGTAAAAAATCTTGCATAAAGTAAATGTAAAATAGCATGTTCAATTCCGCCAATATATGTATCTACAGAATTTCAGTATTCAACAGAATCTTTATCTAAAGCAACCTTTTCTCTTAATTCAGGAGGACAGGTGTATCTTAAAAAGTATCAGCTTGATTCAAAGAATGTATCAAATGTGTCAGTTTCTCTAAGTGCATCAGAGTTACACTTTGGACACTTTGTTTGCATTCATTCTAAATTAGTGCTAATTGGGTTTCCACTTTTACTAAAATCAACATTTTCAGGCAGCTTCACTGGAAGATTTTCAAGCTTTTCAGGAACAATGCCACATTTTGCACAGTGAATCATTGGAATAGGTGCGCCTCAGTATCTTTGACGACTAATTCCTCAGTCTTGCATATTAATTGATTGACTTGAAGAAAGTGAGGATAAGTCAAAATTACTTTGTGAAGCTGATAAATCAATTTTGTTAGCTAAAGCAAATTTTTCATAGCTAGCTAGCTTTTTAGTATTGATTATAAGTGCATTATTTTTAGTGCCTAGTGAAGAAAAATCAGATATATATACATCAATTGGCTTGTCCAAATTGCCCTTTAAAACAGCCTTAAACGGTAATTTTAGGCTAGCTTTTAGTGAAAAATCTTTTGCTTGTGCAAGGGTTTTAATTTTGTTAATTTGCTCAATTTGCTCGTTAGTAAAATAACTATTTTTAATTAATTCATCCACTAAATCGTGATTTGCACTTATGCACAAAAAATCAACTACATCAAGATCTTTTTTATCATTTACAAATATTTCAATATTTGTTTTTAATTTATTTAATGAATCACTAAAAGTTGCTAAAAAGCCTGTTTTATAGTTGATTCAGTTATTTTGCATTGACAGTACTTTATCAGGCCAATTGCCTTTTAATGATTCTAAGGACTCTTGTAACTCTTTAGCATAATCTCTAATTTTTAAATAATATTGTTCAGTTTCTTTTAGTTCAATAGGCTCATCACATCTTCAACAGCAACCATTAATTACTTGTTCATTAGCTAAAACTGTTTTATCCTTATTGCATCAGTTTAATAAGGCCTTTTTTCTATAAACTAAGCCACTATTTCACATTTTAATAAATATTTCTTGCTCTCAACGAGTATAAATTTCATCACTAGTGATGCATTCATAGTTTCATGCGAAAGAAATGCCTAATTTTTTTATGTTTTCATTCATTGAACTAATGTTTTGGTAGGTTCAAGTCTTAGGATGAATGTTATGTTTTATCGCTGCATTTTCAGCGGGAAGACCAAAAGCATCCCAGCCAAAAGGATGCAATACATTAAAACCTTTTCTTCTATAAAAACGAGCTAAAGCGTCACCAATAGCATAGTTTCTAACATGCCCCATATGGATGTTTCCTGAAGGATAAGGGAACATGCTTAAAATATATTTTTTAGGTAACTTATGATCATTTTTAGGCTCAAAATAATGACTATTTTCTCAATAATTTTGTCATTTGTTTTCAATTGATAAATGGTCATAATTTTTCATAGTAGCCTCTTAGAATAATTTTTATAAATATGAAATGTTTTTGTTAATAAAATTATTTTTGCTATTTAAGCTAAATATTATAAAGATGAAAACTGAGTTCATTGTAAGATTTACAAGATTGAAAACAAGGTAAACTAAACCAGCCCCTTTATAATATGTTGAAATGTTTAAGAATAAACCTTTAATATTTCCTCAATGTTCAATCATTGATGTATGAGTTGCTGGAGCAGCTCCAAGCAAGCCAAATAATTTAAAGTATCAAGGAGTAAAAAGATAGATATTTAAGATAACTAAAAGTCCTGTTGTTACTAGTATTGAAATAATTACTGGTAATATAAGTAAGCCAGCTTTACGTAATTTTGTTTTTTGTAAAAGTTTTATTGACCAGTAGAAAATGGTCATGTATATAGTTTGCGTTGTTGATAAAATTAAATGCCCTAAAATGCTTGGTAAGCTATATCCATGCGAGCCATAACTTGGCCCAAGCAAAAAGAGTAAAAGAATAAGCAAAAATGCATATTTTCAGCCTATTCATAGCGCCGTAGCAGTAATAACAACTAAAGCAAAATCAAATTTTAAAAATGATATAAAAGGCACTGATAATAATTTACTACCTGCAAAATTAACTAATATTGCAATAGCAAGCATCATACCAGTATATGAGAGTCTTATGCTCCTGTTTTTAAAGTAATAAATGTTTTCCTTATTATTACTTTGTACCAAAAATTCTGTCTCCTGCATCACCTAACCCCGGTTCAATATATTTGTCTTTATTAAGACATTCATCAAGTGCAGCTAAATAAATATTAATGTCATGGCCAAAATGTTTTTCAACATTATCTACACCTTCTTTAACACCAACTAAGCATACTAAACTGATATTATTAAAGCCATCTTTACGAAGTCTTGCAATAGCATCAACTGCACTATTTCCAGTTGCTAACATTGGATCTACTACAAAAATATAGCTATCCTTCGGGGCTTCGGGAATTTTATAAAAATATTCAGTGGGCTTAAAAGTGGTTTCATCTCTACTCATGCCAATATGGCCAACTTTAGCTTCGGGAATTAATTTTAATAAGCCATCAATCATTCCAAGCCCTGCTCTTAAAATAGGCACAAAAACTACATCTTTGTCAAATTCATAGCCTAAATATTTTTTATTAATTGAAGTAATTATTTCTTTTCTTTTAGTTTGATAGTCTCTTAAAATTTCATAAACCATTAAAGAGCCAATTTCATTTAAATTCTGGCGGAAAACTGAGTGGCCAGATTCTCTATTTCTCATATTTGTAAGTTTAATCTTAATTAATGGATGATTAAGCACTTTTAGCATTTCAACCTCCAATATTTAATATTATATTTTATGATCTTAAAATATGACATAAATATAATAAAAAAGCACTTTTTTGGGAAAAAAGCACTCTTTTTCTTATTAAATTCAAAGCAACACTAGCTTTATTCTTCAAAATCATCATCAAAATTGAAATTAATGTTGTTAAATGGCTGATCTTCGACTTTTGCAGTCTGTTTTTCATCGTTTTTATTAGAGGCATTATTTTGAATTTTTTCACTAGTTTCTAAATTGAAATTTTGTTCAAAAGTTTTGTTGCTTTTAGCAAAATTATTGCCCATACTTGAATCATTTTTCTTAAAGTTAGGTTGTACTACTGAAAATTCATTTGTTTGTCTTTGGTTTCTAACAGAACGAGACTCTAACAAGTGTAAGTTATCAATTCTTACTTCAATACTATAATTAGTTTGACCATTTGATTCATATGTTGAAGTTACTAATGCCCCTTCAATTGCAACTAGTGTTCCCTTAGGTGCATAACCATTTAAAAAATCAGCTGTGCTTCTTCAAGCAATTACCGGAATAAAGTCAGTTACTTCATTATCGCTTGAGTAGTTTCTGCTTATGGCAATTCTAGTTCTAGCAAATGAAACTCCGCTATTGGTTTTGCTATATCTAATGTCAGATGAAACTCTACCAATTAATATAACTTTATTTAAATTCATCACTTGCTCCTATCAAATTTTTACACGTTTATTTTTAGGCAATCACATTTTGTCACTAGATTTAACATTAAATGCTTTGTAAAATTCATCGCTATTTTGAATTTGTATGTTTGCTCTTAATTTTGCTGGAGCATGTACATCAGTTGCAAGTAATAATTTTGCACTTTCAGGCTTATATTTGCTCTTTCATATTACTGCAAAGCTTGTAAAAAAGTCTTTTATGTCATTTTCCTTATTAAGCATTGCAGCTTCTAAAGCACATGAAAATCCGCCAGCATCTGCTATATTTTCTGATACAGTTAAAGTACCATTGCATTTGCCATATTCAGTTGTTTTATTGTCAAATAAGGCAATCATGTCTTTAGCTTTCTTTTGGAATGCTTTATAGTCTTTTTCACTTCATCATAAGTTTAGATTACCTTTTTCATCAAACTGAGCACCATTGTTATCAAAAGCGTGACTAATTTCATGAGCAATAACAGCCCCTATACCACCATAATTTGTCGCTTCTGACTGTTTTATAGAGTAAAACGGCTCATTTAATATTCCAGCAGGGAAAACAATATGGTTCATAAAAGGATTGTAATAAGCATTTACTTCAGCAGGAGACATGCTTCAGTAATTTCTATTAATTGGCTGTAAATATTGACTAAATTCTCATGTGTTTTTAACAACAAGATAATCAAGTGCATTTTTTAATAAATTATCTCTTTTAAAGAATTTATTGCTTATTTTAACTTGTTCATAAAATGGTTGAATTTCTTCAGGATAGCCTATATGAACACCTAAAGCTTCTAGTTTAACTATCGCCTTTTCTTTGGTACTTTTACTTAGTCAGTCATTTTTCAAAAGACGGTCTCTATAAATACCAATCATTTTAGCAACCATTTGTTCAACATTTTCTTTAGCTTTTTCACCAAATGTTTTTTTGGCAAAATATGTGCCAAATGGAATTTTGAACTTGTTATAAGCAACATAGAAGGCATGTTTTTCTTTAGTCATTGGACTATCTTGCCCTGTTAGTGCTCTATCGTATTCGCCAGCAATAATTCTTGATTCATCATTTAAGTGACCTGAGAATTGAATAATAGTTTTTAAGAACATTCAAGACTTAAGATTTTCGAAATTTTCATCATTAAAAACTTTGTCAATGTTTTCTAAAAATTTAGGATAAAGTACAATTATTTTATCAACAACATTAGTAATTTTTTTAGCATTTTTGTTAACTAAATTTTCCGCAATAGCCTTTAAATCAGCATTTTTCGAAAATGCTGCAGCATCAGTAATACTGTAAGGATTATACAGTTTAACATAGTCAGCATTTTCTTCAGCACTTGGAGAAAACTCAACTAATGAAGCGTCAAATGCTAATGCTTGATCAACAATTTTTTCATTCTTTTGTTCATCTGAATAATAAAACTTAAGTAGTTTTAAACTCATTTCTTTAAATTTAGCAATTAATTGTTGCTTAGCAGGATGCTTATCATCATAGTATGATTTTTCAGGAAGAATTAATCCTGGGCCTGATAGGCATAATAGTTGTAATTCAACATTTTTAAAATCTTGGATAATGCCAAATTCAAAAGGAAGAACTATATCTCTAAAACGGAAGTATTTATATTTTTCAATTAACTGCTCTTTATTTTTAAGTGCCAAAATAGCCTTTAAAGTAGGCAAAATCGGCGAAACACCAAGTTTTTCTCTAGTTTCAAAATCAAAAGCCATATCAGCTAAAAGTGCATAGCTTAAAATTACAGGATCTTTTATTCTTTTTCAGCTTATATTTTTTTCAGCTATTAAATTATGTGTTTCCTGCATTAAATCTTTTTCATTTTTATTGTGAATTTCATAAAATGAACTTATTGATGACTTATCAGCTGGTATTTCAGCTTTTGCTAACCATTCACCATTAATACTCTCATAAAAATCGTCTTCTAATCTTATTTTTTGATTCATATTATTCTCCTATTTATTACTTTCTCTTACATTTGAAAGCATATATAAACATGCAGTCTCTGCTCTTAAAATAGTTTTACCCAAAGATACTATAAAACAGTTGTTTTGGAGTGCAAAATCTATTTCATCTTTTGATAATCCGCCTTCAGGGCCAATAATTAAAACGCTATTAGTTTCAATTTTATCAACTTGAGATTCAACATCTTTGTTTTCATAAGCTACATAAATTTTTTTGTCTTGATTAGACAAAATAATTTCTTCAAAAGTTGTTATTTTCTCTAGTTTTGGTAAATTGTTTCTAAAGCTTTGCTCAGCAGCATTTTTAATTATTTCGTTAAAACGGTCGATCTTTTTATTGAACTCATATTTAATGATTGTTTGATCAACAAACTTAGAATTCATTGGAATAATTTTAGAAACTCCTAGCTCAGTTGCTTTTTGAATTAATCATTCAAAGCGCTTGATTTTAATAACAGGAGCTGCCAAAATGACTTCATTTAAATATTCATGATTTATATTCATCTCTTGAATAATTTTTGCCTTATTGCTTTCTAAAGAGCATTCATAAAACTTACCTAAGTAATTGCATAAAAAGTGTTCATTTGCTAGTCGTGCACTTTTTATGTGTTTGATTATTTTTTCATCAAGAATGAAGTAATCATTTTCCCTTGTATTAACAAAAAATCGATGCATTTTCCCTTTCTGAGATTAACTTAAGTTATATACTTAATTCAATTATATATATAAATATTTCAATATATTAAAACTCTTGTGTTAAATAAGAGCAAACTTGTTAAATTGATATTAATCTTGCTTTATTACCTTGTGATTTTGTTATTGTTTTTTTATAAACTTAATCAGCTCTTATTTAACTTGTTTCATATTTTTTAGCTGTTTTATTTACATATAAATGATAGTTTGATGAACTTATTATGAATAATTGTGGCCTACTAAAAAATAATGAGAATTACCAAAAATACTATAAAACAGGACTGAAAGTCAAGCTATTAGAATATTAATAGTTTCTTGTAGTAAATCGCAACTAGCATAAAGCAAACTAAATTTTGACTATGCATTAAGCTTTAATTCATATGCTACTAGTATGTTTATTTCCACAAATTTGTTGCTTAATGCTGTTTTATAGGATAATAAATATGCTTATAAAGGAAGATTCTAATGAAAAAATTAATTGATAAATTTACGATTGAATATTTAAATGATAAAAATGAGTATCTTTTAAGACTAACTCCTGATGCACAAGATGAAATTAGTTCAATTAGTGAGTTGAATATAATGGTAAAAGAAGGCTCAACCTTAGATCAAAATGAATTATTAATGGCGCTTAAAACAAATAAAAATGAACTATCATTTAAAATGCCAATCAAAGCAGTTATTGCAAAAATAAATGAAAAAGCTATTCAAAATCCATCATTAGTTTTATCAGTATATGATGATGAAAACTGAATTGTGCTTTTAAAAGATATTAATAAGGAAGAGTATGACAAACTAGAAGAGTTTGCAATGTGAGATAGATATCAATCATTAATAGGATAATTAAAAAAATAAAGGAAAATTTTATTGAATAGGAACACGAAATAGAATTAAGTAAAAAATGCTTTATGAAATTGTGTGATAAGGGAATCCTGGATACTTTTGAAATTGGTACATTTAAATGCTTATATCGAATTCATTAATATGTTTTCCAAGATGTTTTTGAATTTGCAGGTAAACAGAGAGCAATTAAGCATCAATACATCTGAACTTAAAGATTTATTAAGAAAACACTTAGCAGACAAAATCAATGATAGAAATACTTTTTGCTAAATGCATAGCCAAATCTTATGAATATGAGGCTATAAAATAAAAATTTAATTTAAACTTTAAAACAATATAAATGAAATAAAAAATGCATCTATGGCTGTTTTATAGCCTTAAAGATGCATTTTTCTACTTGCTTGTTCTACTTAAAAAATTCAGGAATTAAATCAGAATTTTGTTCCAAGATTTTTTCATTTTTTGTAACAACTTGATCATATTCATCAGTGTTTTCTACATTGATGATATTAGATTGCTCATACATTAAAGGACTGTGTCTGTTGCTCTTTAATTTATTATGAAACTCTATGCTACTGTGCATTTCGCCTTGACCAGCTATAATGCCAATTGTGAAAAAATCTTCTCTTTCATCTGTTCAATCATCATTTATAATGCCAAATTTAATGTGAGTATCAGAACCAAAGTGTTCCTTTAATAGTTCTATAGCTTCATTAATTTCTGTTAATGTACCTTTTGAATCTATATGGAATGACACTAATAGGTTTTTGTAACTATTATTGCTTTTTATTTCACTTATATTGTCACTGATAACTTCTTCAACAGCTTTTTTAACCTTGTCAGTTCCACTGGTTTTGGCATAGCCAATAAAAGTATTTTGACCATTTTCCAAAACATTTTTTAAATCGTGAAAGTCAACATTAATAAATCAGCTTAAATTAAGAATGTCAATTACATTTTTTATAAGATTTTTTAGCTTCTTATCAGCCATTCTCATAGCCATATTTAGTGGAAAGTCTTTGTATGTTTCCAAAATTTGTTGATTTGATACTAGAGAGTAAGAATTAGTATAATTTTTAATTTCACTTATTCCAGATAAAGCAATACTTTTTTTAATTTCCCCTTCCATGTCAAAAGGTGTTGTTAAAATTGCGATTGTCAAAATACCCATTTTCTTAGCTATATCCGCTATAACTGGTGTTGCTCCTGTACCAGTTCCACCACCAAGGCCTGCTGCTAGGATCAAGACATTTGTGTCTGCTAAAATTTCTTTGATTTGATCAATAGAATTTAAGGCACACTCTTTACCAACCTTAGGGTCTCCGCCAGCACCGCATCCATTATAGATTGGATTAGCTAATAGCAATTTATTTTGACATTTATTTCTGTTATCTTGCAGGTGTTGTGAATCAGTATTAATTGCTCAAAACTCGATTGTTGAACTATCAAATTCATCATCAGCAATAATGTTGTTAATTGCATTATTACCAGCACCGCCGATTCCAAAAACTTTAACCTTTAAACTTGGAAAAACTGTTGAATCGTTCATGACCGATTCTCCTTTTTTATAGAGTTATTTATAAAATTATGCATTAACTGATTTTTGAAATGATTTTAAAATTTTGCTTATTCCAGGTGTCTTTGCTTTGTATAAAGGAATAGTATTTAAAAGTTCTAAAGTACTACTTATTTTTGGTAAATTATCACTAGCCAAGTGAGCTGCGCCAACAAAGTATTTTTTAGTTCCAAATATAAGCATGTCAGTATTTTCTGCTTTAATTACTGAATAGCCGCTTATTTCCTTTTTCAAAATGTGCGACACAAAGTCTGCATTTTTACCATTTACTTGAATTTCTATATCAGGATAAGCAATATTATCTTCTAATAATGCTTTAATTTCCTTTGATACTTCAGTAACAATGTTTTTTAATACAACTAAAATTCTTTCTTCTAGATTATTTTCATTTAAGGAAGTGTACAAATCGTAATTTTTAACTACGGAGTTAATTAACAAATCAAAATTATGTAAACTAACATTGGCTTGTTTTGAAAATATGTCATTCATTCTTTTGATGTCTAAAACATATTTTTTGTAAAAAAATGGACTATTATTAACAACACCAAGAAAACTTACAAAATTTCAAGAAAAGTTAACTATAAATTTGAATTTGTTGTCCAGTTTGCCAATATTTAAGCATTCTGATTCTAGAAATACTTTTTTAATATCAAAACTGGCATTTTTTAAGCTTTTAAGCAAATTAACTGCAAATGAATCAGGACTAAGAGTAATTAATAATTGATTAGTTACTAACTTCTTGCCTTCTTTTTCATATGGCATTTGAACATATTCTTTTGAATAATTATTCTCTGAATAAACTGTATATAAGAATGTTTTGTTGCTTATAATAAAATCATCAGAGACTAAATTCTTTTTATTAATTTCCTCATGATACTGATTTATAGTACTATCTGTCACTTTGCCTTCAGCAAGATCAATAGTAATATAATCATTTTTAATCTGTAAGCTTTTTTCTTTATAACCTACATATTTATCAGCTAGAATTAATGAATATTCAATTGAATATTTACTTTTTTTGCTTAAAGTTGATAGCTTAGAGTTTAAATCAGATTTGATTTCATTAATTTTTGACTTTAATTTACTAATATCATTAAAGTCATAGCTATATGACTTTTGATATACTGGAATGTAGCGAGTTCCAAGAAATGAAAGCACAACTAATTCAATTTCTTTTTCACTAAGATAAAATGCACCAAAATAGTTGTGTTTTTTAGAAACTTTCATGCTACTCTCCTTTTTAATTTGTTAAATAAAATCCTAAATTAATTTAGTTAATACTCTTAACTTTGCGCTCCTTGATCTGTTATTTTCGCTAATTTCTGATTTTGAAGGACTATAAACCTTAACAATGTAATTTTTTTCTTCCTTAATAGGCATTTTTGAAGGATGCTTACTTTTAATTAAGTTCCCAAAAAATTTCTTAATGATAGAGTCTTCTAATGAATGAAATGTAATGATTGCTAAACTTGAGTCTTTTTTTAACAAATTTAGCGTCTGCACAAGCATAGAATTAATTGAACTAAACTCATTGTTTACTTCAATCCTAATAGCCTGAAAAACAGCCTTGCACGGATTTTTTAGACTTAGTAATTTAGCAGGATATGCTGATTTTATTACTTCGGCTAATTCTAGTGTTGTATTAATTGGCCTATTTTTTATAATGGCATTCGCAACTTGCTTTGCAAGCTTTACCTCTGCGTAGTTATAAAAGATAGTAACTAACTCATCTTCACTATAATTATTGACTACAAAATGAGCATCAAGAGCTTGATTAGTATTCATTCTCATATCTAATCTAGCATCCTTACTATAACTAAAGCCTCTTTCAGCATTATCAACCTGTGGGCTAGAAATTCCTAAATCTACTAATATACCATCAACAGCATTAATATTCAACTTTGCTAATTCATCTGCTACATTGTTAAAATCAGAATGAATTAATTGAAAATTAGAGCCAATTTTGCTTAATCTTTTTCGACTCTCTTCTATCGCAAAAAGATCTTTGTCAAAACCAACTAGTAAACCATTTTTTAGTTTTTTTAGTATCTCCGAAGAATGACCACCCATACCAACAGTAAGGTCTAAATAAATTCCATCACTTTTGATATTTAAAGATTCAATTGCTTCTTTTAATAAAATCGGTATATGCTTATTTTCCATCTTAGTTTTTTTCTGCTAACTTAGCTGCTGCATTAGCAACTGAGTCTTTATCTAATTCATTTTCATACTTTGCATACTGTTCTACACTTCATAATTCAACTAAATCACCAACGCCGATAAGTAGAACTTCTTTTTGGATAGCTGCATGGACTAAAAATTGTTTTGGGATTGTAAAGCGTCCTTGTGAATCAAGTTCAATTTCTTGACTTTTTCCAAGTCATGCTCTTCTTATTAAACGTGCTTCTGAACTAAACTGGCTTTGAGCAATTAATTTATTGCTAAAAGCCATAAAAGTTTCTTCGCTTCTTAGTTCAATAACATCGTCCAGGCCAATTGTGATATAGAACTTGCTCCCTAAACTATCTCTTAATTTAGATGGAATTGCAATTCTATTTTTATCATCAATAGTCCGCGTAAATTCACCAAACATATTCCACATTCCTCCACTATCCACCACTATTATACACTTTTGCGTTTTTATTAAAATAATAAAAATAACTAATGCAGTTTTTGTGATTTTTTAAAAAAATCCTACAACAGTACAAAAAAACAAAACAGATTGGCTGTTTTTCAATCTGTCTTGTTTGCTTATGAAGTTATGAAAAATACTAATTAGCCTATAAAACAGGCTTATAAATTATTTATTTAGCTCAGCAAGCATGACGGTAACATCTTCTACTTTACCAATTAAAGTTAGTAAATCACCTCTTTCTAATGTTGTAAGACCGCTTGGCAAAATGCTTCTTGCTCCCCTTTTTATTAAAACAACACTTACACCAAGGTCTCTGAACTTAATTTCTTTAATTGGCTTGCCTTCATAAAACTGAGAATTTAAGGATGTTGTTCCCATAACAAAGTTGTCACCTATTTCTTGCAAGTTTTGACTAAAACGCATAAAATTAGGGTTAGCAGCTATTAAAGCAGTTCTTACTCCCGCTTCATATTCAGGCTGAATAATTACATTTGCACCAATTTGTTTTAAAACTCTGGCATGAGTTTTAGATTTAGCTCTAACAATTAAGTTTTTAACATCAAGCTCTAATAATGCAGCTACTATTTCAATGTTATCCGAAACAGCAACTACCACTGTGTCCATTTCAGTTATATTCAAGGCTTTTAAGGCTTTGATATTTGTAGCATCAGCTACAACTATTTTTTGCGCTACATCCTTATATTCATTTAAAACTTGTTCATCGCTATCAACTAGCAAAAGTGAACAATTCATTTTTGCTAGTTGCCCAATAACAGCGCTACCGAAACGCCCAGTACCTATAATGCAAATGTCTTGGTTTCTTTTTCTAGCCATAAATTACCGCCTAAAATAAATAAATATAATAATAATATTATACCTTTTCATAAATATATTAAACTTGATAATTACTTAGTTAAAATTGCTGCATAAAATGATTAATTAATACATATAATTAAAATGTATAATTTAATATTATTATGCTTGCATACTATTTGGCGGTTAAATAAGATGAGATCAAAGAAATTTGCCTACCGGTGAAGGAATAGCAAAATTAGAAGCTTTTTTAAAAAGATTAGATTATGAACTAAGAATGGTACAAAAGTTAAATTTATTTTATTAATGTATGCCTTAGTAGTTCTAATAATCACTCTTTTTTTACATAGCAAAATAACTCATAATCTTGATTATGTTGCAGAAAACAAAATAACTTTTTGGGATGCCTTTTTTACAACTTGCAGTGCTTTTAGTAACACTGGATTAGTTAGCCATCCTACATATAAGGCCTGAAATATGTTTGGCCAGAGTTTAATTGCTATTGCTGCTCTTTTAGGCGGTTTTGGGCTTTTTGCGCTGAAAATATTTTTAATTAATGTTATTTTTATGAAAGGTCATGTAAGCCTAAGTGATGTTGAATTAGTTTCATATGAAAGAGGGCATTCTGACTTTTTCAAAAACAAAAGAATGATTATTGATTCAATGATCTTTTTGATGGTTACTTTGCTTCTAGCTAGCATCGGCTTATCATTTTATTTTTACTATGTAAGTCCAAAAACTGAATTAGCGCACTTAAGAGAAGTAGTAGGCAATAATAGTGCCAACTTTGATAATCCATATCATAACTGAAGTCATAGTTTTAGATTTGGCATTTTTCATGCAATAAGTGCTATTAATAACGCTGGCTTTGACATAATTGGTGACAACTCACTAATGCCATATTATAAAAATATTGGCTTGCAAGTTATTATTATGACGCTGTTTTTAATTGGTGGTATAGGCTATCCAGTTATTCACGATGTGCTTAATTACATAAGAATTAAAAGTATTAATAAAAATGCATATTACAATTGAAGCTTATTTACTAAGATCTCAGTTGTTACCTATTTAATAGTCACTTTATTTGGTTTTATTTTTGCTATATCATTTGAATTATCATCTAATGATTCAATTTTTAAGTCTAATTTACAGTACTATGGGAATAATGCCTACAAAACTTGATCACTATTATTTATGGTTATATCAACTCGTAGTGCTGGATTTTCAACTCTAAATTTACATTTATTATCTGAGCCAACATTATGAGTTTTAGGCACATTAATGTTCATCGGAGCTGCTCCAGCTTCTACTGGTGGCGGTATTAGAACTACTACATTTGCAATTTTATTTTTATTAGTTATAAGTAAGGTTTTTGGAAGGCCAAATGTTAGAGCATTCAAACGCCAAGTTGATAGCGATACTGTTAAAATGAGTACAATAGTTTCTACTATAAGTGTTGTTTTAGTTGGTTTTGTTTCACTGGTTGTAATGTCAAGCTTTGATAACTTCAGTGGCTTAATTCCAAGAGCAAAATATAGTGCTACTCATGTATTTTTTGAAGTATTTTCAGCTTTTGGAACTTCTGGCTTAACAACTGGAATTACCAGCTCATTAAACGTTGGTTCAAAAATTGTATTAAGCATTTTAATGTTCATTGGTCAATTTGGAGTAAGCAGTAGTGTTTTAATATGAACTAGCAAGAAAAATTATGCTTATAAATACAATTACATTTCTGAATCAGTTACAATTGGTTAAAGGAGAGTTTTATGGATGGCATAAATATTGACAAATTAAATAGATTTGCTGCATATTCTAGAAACAAAAAATTTCTCTATTCTGCCTATTTTATAGGCTTATTAGTTTTTTTGTATACTGTAGCAGTTATTATTACGCTTTTAGTTTATCGCAAATGAACTAATGTTACACTTGGCTTAATTATTTCTCTTTCAGTGATAGCTTTTGTTTGAATTGTGCTGCTTGGGCCTATTTTGCAACTGCTTAGTTTATCATTTGTGGCTTTTAGAGCACTAGAAGATGATCCAAATCCTTGAAGAAGTAAAAAGCCATATTTATGATTACTTAATTTCCAAGCATTTTTTGCCTTTTATGCCTATAATCTAATCAATAAAAAACAAAATTGATTTACAAAAGATGAAAAACAAAAGTTGGTTACTTGGTTATTTAATCAGGATGACAATGTGAGTTTAAGAAGCAAATAAAATAATAAACTTTGCAAATTTTGCAAAGCTTTTTTAATTTAGTGAGATTCTTTATTAAAAATAAAGAATTATTGATCATAATAAAAATTTTAAAACATTATAATTAATTAATATGTACAGTTTCAAATTGCACTCATCTTATTCTCCAGCAGGCGATCAACCTAAAGCGATTAATGAATTAGTAGAAGGCATTAAAAATAATGTCAAAGAACAAGTATTACAAGGTGTAACAGGAAGTGGAAAGACATTTACAATTGCAAATGTCATTAATCAATTTAACCGTCCTGTTTTAGTTTTATCGCACAATAAAACACTAGCAAGTCAACTTTATACTGAATTAAAAGGTTTTTTCCCTGAAAACAAAGTTGAGTACTTTGTTTCATATTTTGACTATTACCGTCCTGAAGCATATATTCCATCTAGTGATTCATACATCGACAAAACTAGCAAGCGCAATGCTGAAATAGATTCTATGCGTATGAGTGCAGTTAACTCTATTTTAAGTCGTAATGATACTATTGTTGTAGCTTCTGTTTCAGCTATTTATGGTGCTTTAAATCCTTATGAATATGAAAATAACTTCATGACAATTCATAAAGGTCAAAAAATTTCACGTAATGATTTTATTCGTTCTCTTATAAAAAGAAATTACTTTCGTAATGATGTTAACTCTGAGCTAGGTTCGTTTGCAGTTAAAGGTGATTTAGTTTTGATTCAGCCTGTTTATGATAATTCATTCATGATCAGAGTTGACTTTTTTGGTGACGAAATTGAATCAATTAAGACAATGCATCCTATAACTAAAGAAGTTTTTGCTAGCTATGACGAGTTTTTGCTTTTCCCTGGTGATGCTTATACAGTTAATAATGACATACTTAAGCAAACTGTTGAGTTAGCTAAAATTGAATTAGAAGAAAGAATTGCTTATTTTGAAAAAAACAATAGACTACTAGAAGCGCAAAGAATAAAAGAAAGAGTCGAAAGAGACCTTGATTCGCTAGCTGAATTTGGAACATGTCCAGGAATTGAAAATTACTCTATGTACCTTGATAACAGGACTTTTGGTCAAAGGCCTTATACTTTATTAGACTACTTTCATGACAAAAATCCTATTGTTTTTATCGATGAATCACATATGATGATGCCACAATTAAGAGCTATGTTTAAAGGTGATAGATCACGTAAACAAACTTTAGTTGACTATGGTTTTAGACTGCCAAGTGCTTTGGATAATAGGCCATTAACATTTGAAGAGTTTGAAAACAGTTTTGATTTTCAAAAAATATATATTTCAGCTACTCCTGATGAATATGAATTAGATAAAACTCATGGCGTAGTTACTACATTATTTGTGCGGCCAACTGGATTATTAAATCCATCTATTGAAATAAGGCCTGCTAAGGGTCAAATTGAAAATATTTATGATGAATTGCAAAAGCAAAAAGAAAAAGGCGAAAGAACATTAATCCTAACGACAACGAAGTCATTAGCTGAAGAATTAACTAGATATTTCATGGAAAAAAATGAAAAAATTGCTTATATTCATAGTGAGCATAAAACTTTTGAAAGAAATGAAATCTTAAGAAAACTTAGAAAAGGCATTTATGACTGTGTTGTTGGAATTAACTTGCTTCGTGAAGGGATTGATTTACCAGAAGTGAGCTTAATTATGGTGCTTGATGCTGATAATGAAAGCTTCTTCCGTTCAACTAGAAGTTTAATTCAGATAACAGGTAGAGCTGCTAGAAACAGTAATGGTAGAGTCATATTTTATGCCGATTCAGTTTCAAAGAGTATGCAAGAAACAATACTACAAAACAGCGAGATTCGTCAAATCCAGGAAGAATATAACAGAAAGCATAACATTGTTCCTAAAACAATTATTAAACCAATACCAGAACCAATTCATAATGAAAAAATGGCTGATGCTATTTCATTTTATTTCAAAAACTCTAGCTCTAAAAACCAAGATGGTAAGCTATCTAAAGATGAATTGATTGAGAAATTAAGAAAGCAAATGGAACAAGCGGCAAAAGAATTAGATTA
This sequence comes from Mycoplasmopsis agalactiae 14628, assembly GCF_000266865.1. Classification (GTDB taxonomy): domain Bacteria; phylum Bacillota_I; class Bacilli_A; order Mycoplasmatales; family Metamycoplasmataceae; genus Mycoplasmopsis; species Mycoplasmopsis agalactiae_A. The sequence continues at coordinate 24,646 of NZ_AJPR01000003.1, forward strand.
CGAAAGAGCAATGGAAATAAGGGATATCATTATTGAATTGCGCGAAGGCAATAGCAGTTCAAATAAGGAGGGCTAAAATGAGTGCAAGAGATCAAATTATTATTCATGGTGCTAAAGAAAATAATTTAAAAAACATTGATTTGACAATACCTAAAAATAAATTAATTGTCTTTACAGGCCTATCAGGCAGTGGTAAAAGTAGTTTGGCCTTTAACACAATTTATGAAGAAGGCCGTCGTAGATATGTTGATAGTTTAAGCAATTATGCACGTTTGTTTTTAGGCGGAACTAACAAGCCTAATGTTGATTCAATTGAAGGACTTAGTCCTTCTATTTCGATTGAACAAAAAACAACCCACAATAACCCTAGATCAACTGTTGGCACTGTAACTGAAATTTATGATTATTTTAGACTCCTATTTGCTCGTATTGGTAAGCCTTATTGTCCTAATCACAAAATTCCTATCACTACGCAAACCAATAATGATATTTTAAAAAGTATTTATGAATTTCCTGATCAAACTCGTTTATACATACTTTCGCCAATTGTAGATGGCGAAAAAGGCACACATGCAAACCTTTTTGAAAAACTGAAAAAAGAAGGCTTTTTGCGTGTGCAAGTTGATGGCCAAATTTATTCGTTAGATGATGAAATTAAATTAGAAAAAAACATAAAACATTACATTGATATTGTTGTTGATAGAGTTGTGCTTAATGAAGAAAATCAAAATAGAATTTCTGAAGCAATTAGTGTCGCTTTAGACTATTCAAAAGGTTTATTAAAAGTCGAAACAACTGAAGGTGAAGTTAAAAAATTTTCTAAATTACACTCATGTATTTACAAAGATTTTGATATGCCTAAAATTGATACTAAACTCTTTTCATTCAACGCTCCTTTTGGTTCATGCGAGCTGTGCAAAGGATTAGGAGTTAATTTAAGAGCTGATTTTGATGCCTTGGTGCCTGAAAAATGAAGAACTATTAATGATGGTGCTATTAAGATTTTTGCCAACATAGTTAATAGTCAAAATTTAGAATGACAAGAATTTGATATTCTCCTAAACACCTATGAAATAGACAAAAACACACCAATTGATCAGCTTTCTAAAGAAGAAATTGATATCATAAAATATGGCTCAAAAGAAGACATTGAATATGTTTTGGTTTCTTCAAGTGGTAATAAAACTAGAAGAAACAGACATATTCCTGGAATTTTAGAAAAAATTGAAAATGATTACTTTAATACTTCCAGTGAAAGAATTAGAGACTGACTTAAAAAATATATGGGGTCGTTTACATGTGAAAAATGTAAAGGCTCAAGATTAAATAAATATGCACTTAGCATAAAGGTAAATGATTACAACATTGATGATTTTACAAGAATGAGTGTTGAGGATGTTCTAGAAGCGTTAGAAAATCTAAAACTTAATAGCGAAGAAACATATATTTCACAACTTATTTTAAATGAGCTATATAACCGTTTACATTTTTTAAAAAATGTTGGTTTAGGCTACCTAACTCTTAATCGTAACGCTGAAACATTAAGTGGCGGTGAAAGCCAAAGAATAAAGCTAGCTACACAAATTGGTTCAAATTTAACTGGAGTTTTATATGTTTTAGATGAGCCATCAATTGGACTTCACCAAAAAGATAATGAAAAACTTATTCAGACGCTAAAAAATATGGTTAATTTAGGCAACACTTTGATTGTTGTTGAACATGATGAAGACACTATCAAAAGCGCTGATTATATAGTTGACATTGGACCATATGCAGGTGTGCATGGCGGTAAGGTAGTTGTGCAAGGCTCTCTTGATGATATAAAAAATTGCGAAGAGTCATTAACTGGTAATTATTTAAGTGGAAAAAGAAAAATAAATATCCCTGCTTTTAGAAGAAGTGGAAATGGTAAAGTTTTAGTAATTAATGGTGCTAGCGAAAATAATTTAAAAAATATTAATGTTAAGTTTCCGCTTGGCAAGTTTATTGGCGTAACAGGTGTTTCAGGAAGCGGCAAAAGTAGCTTAGTTAATGAAATTTTGGTCAAAGGACTAACTAAGTATTTATCAAAAACGCAAACTGAAAAAGTGGGGAAGTTCACTTCATTTAGTGGCTCATTTAACATTGATAAAGTTGTTGCAGTTAATCAAAGCCCTATTGGCAGAACTCCTAGAAGTAATCCTGCTACTTATACTTCAGTTTTTGATGATATTAGAGATATATTTGCTTCAGTTGAAGAATCAAAAGCAAGAGGCTATGCTAAAGGAAGATTTAGCTTTAATGTCCCTGGCGGAAGGTGTGAAAAGTGCTCGGGTGATGGATATTTAAGAATAGAAATGCACTTTTTGCCTGATGTTTATGTGCCTTGTGATGAGTGTGAAGGCAAAAGATATAACAGAGAGACGCTAGAAATAAAATACAGAGGCAAAAATATAGCTGATGTTTTAGATATGACAGTTGAAGATGCTTTAGAATTTTTTGAAGCGCGTGCTAATATCAAAAATAAATTGCAAACTTTAAGCGATGTTGGACTAAATTACATAAAACTAGGTCAGCCATCAACAACACTAAGTGGTGGCGAAGCGCAGAGAGTTAAACTTGCTACATATTTACAAAAACCTCCTACTGGCAAAACTATTTATGTTTTAGACGAACCTACAACAGGACTGCACTCATATGACGTCGCTAACTTGCTTAGTGTGCTTAATAAAATTGTCGACAACGGCGATACTGTTGTGGTAATTGAGCACAATCTTGATGTTATTAAAAACTGTGATCATATTATTGATCTTGGGCCAGATGGTGGAAAAAATGGTGGCATGGTCATAGCTACTGGAACCCCTGAACAAGTTGCTAAAATTGAAAAGAGCTACACAGGCCAATATTTGAAGAAAATCCTTAATTTATAGGAATAAAAGGAAAATATGATTGGAATTATATTAGCAATAGTTCTAGTTACCATTGCCATTTTACTCGGCACATTCTTTATAGTTAGAACTAGCAAAAAAACAACTCAAACTAAGACTAAAGGTAAGATTTTTGAAGACACAATTAAAGAAAAATTGTCTTTAATTGCCGAGCAAAAAAAATACAAATTTTTAGATGGTGGCCTTTTTAAGTATGCTGAAAACAACTATTTTGAACTAGATGGGATTTTAATAACTTCTAAAGCAGTTTATATAATCGAAGCAAAACGTTATATTGGCTACTTACATGGTGGATTTTTTGATGATTATTTACTCTTAAGAGATGATAGGAAGGAAATAAAAGTTAAAAATCCTTTTAATCAAAACTATAGACACATAAGACATTTTATTAATATGTGTAAAACAAATGTTCCAATTTTTTCATTAATTATTTTTCCTGATTCAGCCACTGTGGATATTGATAAACAGGAACCATCAACAATAATAGCTTCTATGAGTAATGTTGATTTACTTTTAGAAGAAGTTGAGATGTATATGACTAATGATCCTGATTTAGAGCCTGTTAAGGTAAATGCTGTAATAGAAGCAACTGCCAAAAATAGAGCTCAATCTGAAAATGATAATTTTAAATTTAACCAAATAATTGCACAAAATAATGAAAACCAATACTTTGACAGAGCTTAAAACTGTTTTATTTAATTCAAAAACATTTACAGTTTTTTATAAACATAGTGCTAAATCAAAACATCTCAAACTCACGCTTTATGCTAGTGAAAATAAAGTAGTTTTGAGTGCACCATTTGAAGATTTCACGATGGAAAACTGGCACAATTTCCAATTAGATAATTTACTTTTTAAGCTATTAAACAGGCATAAAAGTAAAAAAGAGAAAATAAGTGACAATACAAAATATAAGCAAATTTATTTAAGCTATAGTGCAGATAATCATAAAATTACACTGTTTGATAAATTAGTTGACTTAGAGTGAAAATATCATAATCGTTCTAGTTATACCTATAATTTCGACATTGAGCAATCAAAATTGCAAATTTATTGCAATGAAATAGTTAAAACTGAAGCTGAAAAACGAAGAAAAATATTCATTTACATATTGTCTAGAATTTTAGAAAATCTTGTTACTAAGAAACAAACAGAATTAGTAGAAAAAATAACCAAAGCGGGATTGCCATTAGTAAATCCTGCATTTAAAATCAATTTAAAAAAAGGTGCTTGGGGAACAAATATAAAAAAAGGCAAAAGATTGAGTAAAATAACATATGATGTTAAAATGATAGCAATGCCAATTAGATTAATTGAAGCTGTTGTTTTGCATGAATTAATACATGAGTTTCATCCTAATCATAGTGACAAATTTTATGAAACTGGCTCACTTATAATGTATGATTTTAAATTAAGAAATAAAGAAATAAATAAAATTATGGTGCAGATAGTTGATTACTAATAATACTATAAAACAGCTATATATTAAAATGGAGAGTTATAATCATGGGATTAAAAGCAGGAATTGTTGGTCTTCCAAATGTTGGAAAAAGTACACTATTTAGTGCTCTTACAAAACATCAAGTAGAGGCTTCGAATTATGCTTTTACAACTATTGATCCAAATATAAGTAGTGTTGCGCTTAAAGATCAAAGATTAATTGAGCTAGCTAAAATTGTTAATCCTGCAAAAATAGTCCCTGCAACTTTTGACTTTGTTGACATTGCTGGACTAGTTAAGGGTGCTTCTAAAGGCGAAGGGTTAGGCAACAAGTTTCTTTCTAACATAAGAGAAGTAGATGCAATTATTCATGTGGTTAGATGTTTTGAAAACAAAGACATTATGCATGTAGCTAATGAAATTAATCCAGTAAATGACAAAAATGTTATAAATTATGAACTTATGCTAGCTGATATTGAAACTGTTAGCAATGTAATCAACAGAATTAGTAAGAAAGCAAAAGCTGGTGATAAATCTGCACTTTTAGAATACAATTTGGCACAAAAAATTAAGCAAACATTAGAAAAAGAAATGCCTGTAAGATCGTTGCTACAATCTCTTTCTGATGAAGAAGCTAAACTTATTAAAACTTACCATTTATTAACTGCTAAACCAGTTATTTATGTAGCAAATTTATCAACTGAACAAATAAGTAATTATGCTAATGATAAATTATTTAATGAGCTAAAAAACTCATTAGCAAAAGATGAAAAAATTATTCCTATATCTGTGCAATTAGAATCAGAACTTGCACAAGTTGATGAAGCTGAAGCAAATGAGTGACTAAGCTCATACAACATTAGCCTAAGTGGGTTAGATATTTTAACTAAAGAATCTTTTGACTTATTAAAATTAAAGACTTATTTTACAGCAGGACCAATGGAAGTTAAGGCCTGAACATTTAAAGATGGCATGATGGCACCACAATGTGCAGGGCTTATTCATAGTGATTTTGAGAAAAAATTCATTAAAGCAGACATTATAAGTTATGAAAATTATATACAATACAATGGTGAACAAGGTGCCCGTAATGCCGGCAAAGTTAGAAGCGAAGGCAAAAACTACGTTATGCAAGATGGAGATGTTTGCCACTTTAAATTTGGTAAGTAAAATCTTACTTATGGGAGTTTAGTATAATGGTAGTACTGCAGTCTCCAAAACTGCTTGCAAGGGTTCGATTCCTTTAACTCCCGCCATATATTATTAATACCAATAGGCCTGTAAAACAGGCTTTTTTATTATATTTTTTTGACATTCGCAATTAATTTTCATATCTTTGGCTGGAATAAAAAATATATATATAATTTTGCTATGATGAATTTTGAAAACAAAAAAGATTTAACTAAACTCAAGAAGCTGTCAGTGTCTTACTTATCTTTGTGAGGCGCTAACGTAGTTGTTTTCCTTTTAGCATTTATTTTGTTAATGGTATGACAATATAGTATTAAAAATTCAGTTACAACTTCAACTACTACAATTGATCCAAAAAATTTAAATCTTAATGATTTTTTAAATAAATCAACATCGGATACTGCTTCTCTGCATTCTTTGCATACTTACTTATTTATCTACTTGTAGTTCCAATTAATATTGCAATGATAGTTCTTATAATTTTAGCCGCAATAATTGCTCCAAACCAAAAATACCTAGTTTTATTTATTGTTGGTACTGTAATTAGTATAGTAGGACTTGTTGGCATAATTATGTTCTTAGTTGAATTGAATAAATTTTCTAAACATAAAGCTAATATGAACATAGATAATCAAGCTGATAGCGAAGTAAGAATTAGTTAAAATGCCTTTTTGGCATTTTTCTTTAAAAATTTAAGTACTTTATAAGCCTATAAAACAGGCTAAAAAGCAAAAAACAGCAGTTAAAAATTCTGCTGTTTTTTTAATTTATTATTATAAATACTCTTTGTTAAAAATTCCAATATAAGGCAGGTTTCTCATTTCTTCTTGATAGTCTAAGCCAAATCCTACCAAAAATTCATCAGGAGCATGGAAGCCAAATTTATCAGCATTTAGTGCAACTTTCCTGCGATATGGCTTATCTAATAAAGTCAAAATTCTTATTGATTTAGGATTTCTTGTTTCTAAAATTTCTTTAACTTTATTTAAAGTTATGCCTGAATCAATAACATCTTCAACAATTAAAACATCTTTGCCAGAAATTTCTTCGGCCATGTCCATGATTATCTTAACGCTTCCTAGCGACTTAGAACCACCAGCATAGCTAGAAGCTATCATAAAATCTAGTTTATGATCAACAGTTACATCCTTAATTAATTGCGCCAAAAAAGGAACACAGCCTTTTAGCAAGCCAACTATTATTAATCCTTCAGTATTTGCATAAGTTTCATTAACTCATAATGCTAATTCTGATATTCTTTTTTCTAATTCCTCTTTAGAATAAATAACTTTAAGAACTCTTTTGTCAATATTATTTTGCATAGCTAATATCTAGAACTTTAATGTTGTATTTTTGAGGAACTTCAACTTCAACAACATCACCAATTCCATTAGCTTCCATAATTGCTTGTGCAACAGGTGATTCGTTACTAATTTTATTTTCAATAGGGTTGCTATCATGAGGCCCCATTATTGTGACAACTAATTCCTTATTTGTTTTCATATTTAAATATCTAACAGTTGCACCAATTCCAGCTTTATTTTGAACAGCACTTTTTGTATCAATTATTTCAGCGTTTTCTAAGATACGTTCTAATTCAAGAATTCTTCTTTCAACTTCGCTTTGACGATCACGAGCTGCATCGTATTCAGCGTTTTCAGACAAGTCACCTTGAGCTCTAGCTTCTTTTAATGATGCTTGCACTGCTGGACGTTCAACAGTTACTAATTCAGTATATTCATTTTTATATTTGTTATATGTTTCTTCAGATAAATAAATCTTTTCATTTCCAAGTAATGCCATTAATTATTCCGCCTTATAACTATCTATAAAATTAATTTTAAATTATATATTAAAAACAAAGGTTTTTAATAACTTAGTTTAAGTTTAAGTTTAATGATAAGTGTTATTTAGTTAAGTGTCTGAGCATAATATTAAGTTAATAAGACATTAACTATGCTTTCATATTTACCTTATAATACTATAAAACAGGTTTCTAAGCTAATGTTAAAAATATGAAGAAATCTTAAACATTAGCTAACTTTATATATTTTTTGTCTACATAAAAAAATAAAAAGTGTAGTTACTACACTTCCGATTCATTAGTGTGTGAGATTAGAATCTCTTTTATTGTCACATCTTGTGGCAGTTCATAAATATATAAAATAGTTTGCGCTATTGATTCTGGTTTTAAGCCATTATCAATGCTTTGCTGAAATTTTAAATACTCGTCTTTAATTTTTTTATTTGTAACAGTGCTTAATAAATTTGTGTTAACAATAGCAGGCTCAATCAATGAAAATCTAATATTAGTGTGTGCTAATTCTCTTCTAGCCTGCTGAGTTATAGCATTAACTGCAAATTTTGAGCCATTATAAACTGAGTGGTCTTCATAAGTAAATCTTCCGGCTGTACTACTAATATTAATTATTGTGCCTCTGTTAGCTTTAATCATTGAAGGCAACACAGCGTCCATGCCATTAATTACGCCTTTTATGTTAGTGTCTAAAATATCATATTTATCTTGCAATGATTGTTCATAATATTTATCTAAAGGCATAATTCCAGCATTATTAAGCATTAAGTCAACTAAGTCAAATTTAGATTCGGCTTCTCTAACAGCATTACTTAAAGATTCAAAATCTCTTACATCTACCTTTTTAATTAAGCAGTTTTTGAATTCAAGTGTTTCTAACACATTAGTATTTTTGTCAATTAAAAGTAGCGAATAGCCTTTAGAAGCAAATAATTTCGCTGTAGCTAGTCCAATGCCTGAATTAGCGCCTGTTATTACAATAAGTTTTTTCATATAGCCTCTTGATAATTTTATTTTGCTTGTTAATTTTATTTTATTAAAAAATGACTTAGTTACAAATAATTTGCTACAGGTCATTTATGCTTGCAAAGTGCCAAAAATGCTGTAAAACAGCCTTATAAATCAAATTATGAAATCAACAAATAACAAAAATGCATCAGTAATGATGCATATTTTCTATTCACTTTTAGGATTAAACTTAACTGTTTCTAATTTATCTGCTTTAAGTTTATCAATTAAGCCATCAAAAATATGGGGTGGCTTATTATCTTTAGTATTATAATCATCACTTAAACTTTGGAAAAGCACAACACCATTAGTTCTTTTACGTAATACTCTTTCATATATTCCATTTGAAAGTGGTAAATATGTTGTCTTGCTGCCTGGAATATCTTCAATTGATGTCTTAAGAATACCAATAACATTAAATGATGAATCAATTACCATAGAGCCTGAAGCTCCTTCTTCTAGATTAAGTTCTCCAAAAGGAATATCAGTATATAAAGTTGAAAACTGATCAGCTATGGTTAATGGCATACCGTGTTCATTATTATTTTTAAGAAATGGCTTTTCATACTTTTTATAATGATCATTAAGCGAGTTATATTCTTTATTTAACTTAGAATCATACTTTAGTCAAACATCTCTGAAGACATGTTCATCAATAATTCTTCTTTGTGCAGAAATTAATCCACCAGTTGACTTAATGCCCCTAAATTGTGCAGGAGATGAAGAAACAAATGGATCTCAGAATCTAGAATAACCAGCATAAAAGTGTGTTGATAGCGGACTAAATTTATCTTTTTTAAAGTTTATGTACCAGTCTTTTTCAGCTTCAGTATCAATTATTTCACTAAGCTTAGGCAGTGCATCTTTAAGCTTGTCCTTTTTAATTTTGAATCTAAGTGTTACAAAATCAGCACCAGAGTTTTTAATAGTGAATTTTGTATTATTTCCAGGAGCGGTATTAAGGTCGATTTTTTCTCCTTTAATATATGTTTCTGTTTCATATCTTGGCACATAGTAAGGAGCATTTAAGTACTGTGAATAAGCCTCAAACGCATTAACATATTTGCTATTGTCATTTTTATATTTATGCTTACTTAATTCAAAAATACCAAATGTATCATCTATTTTATTTTCTACTATTCTATTAGTTTTAAAATATTGCTCAGTGCTTCTATTATCACTAGTATCAGTTGCATTAACCCCATCATAAAAGCCGGGAGGAAACTCATTTCACTTGCTTTCGAATGAATTATTATTTTTCTCATCAGTGTGCAAACTTTTGTCAAAGGTTTTACGTAAACTAAAAACATGAATATTTGTTGCTAGTAAAAATTCATATGAATCAGGATCAGTATTTTTTATACGATCAATAACTCAAGCAGTACCTGAGTGACGTGCAAAATTAAGCCTTTTGTTTCAGCTTTGCGTGCCTTCCACAAATTCATCAACTCAGACTTTTTGGTTAATATTTAACTCAATGCTACGATCACTAATATATTGGAAAAAATCAGAATTCTTTTTTAATGATTTATTTGCTTTACCATCATTTTTTATGCGTAAATAATATTTATGATCTCCAGTAAAGATTAAAAGATCAAATGAGCCATTAATATCATCAAAGACTGCCTTAATATCTTTAATATTTTTAATATTGAATAAATTTTCTAATGATTCAAAGCTAGCATAGTAAAAAATCTGGCTTAAATTTGATGGCAAAAATCCAAATGGATTAATTTTTATAACATCATCAATATCGATTGATTGAGGATGCAAGTCTTTTACATCTTCAGTATTAAATTTTTCTAAATATTTTTGACTTAAATTGTGTCATAGTGGTACTCTAGGGTTAAAAAACTTTGTTCTTTCATCTTTAGAAACTCCAACATTACCATATTCACCTAATGGTTTTACATGTTCAAAATAATTGCTATCGTTTTCTCTAGCACTAAAATCATATTGGTTTTCATATACATAATCTGTTGCATTTACTTTTAAGTATTTTAAAAATGCACTATTTGCTTCATTGTACGTTTTAGTTTTTTGATGAATTTCACGAGGTGTCATATTTTTTAATTGAGCAAATGACAAAAAATGCTTATCAGCCTGTTTTATAAAACTTTCTGAATTATTTTCAATAGTTATTTCATCTATATTTTTAGGATTTATTACGCTAGGATTTTCAGGTGGCATTACTATTATTTTTGACCTATCTATTCTGTTCATAATAGCTTTATCATCTTGCTTTTTTGATCCCATTGTACAAGATATAGCAAGAGTTAGTGAAAATGTTGATGAAATTGTGCCTAACAATAATTTAAATTTATTCTTTGTTCTTACTAATGTTTTTTTCATGATTGAACCCCTAAAATTATCATTTGAAACATAAGTATTGTATTTATTTCATAACAATAAAATTGTTATTCTCTTTTCATAATTATATTAGACAAAATTTAATTAATTCGGACAAATTAGACAATTATGTCATATTTTTTCATATTTAAAATGCCAAAAGAGCTGTTTTTAAGCGCTATTGGACAAAAATTATGTTTTTAAAGCCGTGAAAAACAATATTAATATGACTTTGAATAGAACTTGTTTAAAGGCAAATAAAAAATAGCTTCCCATGTCAAGAATGCTATTTTTTTAATAAATTACTATACCTCTGTTTCTGATTTAACAACATATAAAAACAGTGCTTTGTTTTTAGAGGCTTCAAAACGGATGTTTCTAATTTTTAAGTCTCTCTTTAAGTCTTTTAAATCACTTTTAATAATAGGGTTTTGGATAACCATTAAAAGCCCACCAAAAGTTAATTTTGGATAAAGCTTTTTAAAAATTTCAGTATTGCTGGTGTTATCATTGGCACTAACAATTAAATTATATTGTTTGTCTTCTGAAGCTACAAAACAAGGCTTTTCGGTTATTTTATCACTGAAATTAAGCACAGCCTCATTTCAATTTTGAGAATTAATTGCTCTGTGGGTAATTTCTACATTTGCTAAGGTCATTGTTTTAAGTGTTAGATATAAATTTTCTAAATTTAAGCCATCCAATAAAACATTTTTTGCATAGTTTAAATAAACAGACTTAACAATATGAAGCATATCCGATTCATCTATGTTTGTGCTAAAGGCTTTATTAATAAATTCATCCTTTGTGCCTAATTCACTGCCCTTTATGTCCATTATAGCTTTTGTGGCTCTTTCTTCTTGTGCCTTGTTAAATTGCTTTTTAATTTTAAATACCTTTACAAAAACTACAATTGAAGTAATTATTCCAATTATTGAAGCTATTATGGCAGAAGCAATTAGACCTCATCCTAATGGAGTAGGCAAGCCATTTTGAACTAATTTTTCCTTAAAGCTCATACTTTTGCCCTCCATATTGTAAAAAGTCATTTAATATGATGACAGCGCTCACAGTATCTTTTTTACTTTTAGTTTTTTTATTAGAAAGCTTAGCATCTTTTAATATTCTTTGCGCTTTTATAGTTGAGCCATATTCATCAACTAGAAAAATGTCAATATTTGCAAAATTAGATGCTAACAACTTAGCGAAGTCGTCTACCATTAGTGTTCTTTCGCTTTTAGTGCCATTGCTTCTTAAAGGATAACCTAAAACAAAAGCATCAATAGAATTTTGATACTGTTTGATGTATTCATTAACTTTGTTAATTACAGCATTAAAATCATTTTCACTAAAATATATAGTTTCCAGTGCATTTGCGCTTATTTCTAAAATATCGCTGATTGCAAAACCGCATGTTTTAGTTCCTAAATCAAATGCCAGTTTACGCATTAATTAAATAGTCCTTAATTAAACTTTCTATACTATCTGAATAATTCATTTTTCCCATAGCTAATATAGGAGCGCCGCCGCCACGACCATTAAGTGCTGAAGCTAGATTTTTAAACATTTTATTAGCATCAATTGCTCTTGTTGCTATAGCTAATAATAATTCGTTTTCATTTTTTGAGCCTACTATTGCAATTGTTTTGCCACTTTGAAACTTATCTCTTACAGAAGCAGCTATGACTTTGACATCAGAAGCATCAGCATCTAAATTAATATAAACATCAAAATCATTGATTTTGACGAATTTGACTGTTTCATAGTTAAATTCAACATTTGAGTGCTCTTTTAATAACTGTTTATAACCTTCTCTGCACTCTTCAATAGCTTTTGTGATCTTAGCATTTAGTGTTTCTATATCAGGCTCATTTTCATTTACTACAGGAACGCTGTAATCATTCTTAAGCTCTTTAATTTTCTTAATAATTACTGCTAGCTCATCATTAAGTTTTTTATTAACTTCAGTTAAATATTCATTAACTAATTTGCTTGAACTTATAGCTCTAATTCTAAATACTCCAGCTTGCTTTTTCTCCACATTAGTTATCTTGAAATTCTCTAATTTAGCAGTATTACTTAAGTGAGTACCGCCACACAAGTCACTAGTTATATCCCCAAAACGCACAACTCTAATAGCCCTAGGATCCATATACTCACCCTCTTCTAAGGTCATAATAGCACCCATTTCTTTAGCTTTATCAACTGTAGTTGTAATGTACTCTCTATCAATAGATTTGCTAATATAGCTTCTTACTAAGTCTTCAACTGCTTTAATTTGTTCATCACTAGGTTTTTCATCAGCAGGAAAGTCAAATGTTAATCTTTCTTCGTTGTTATCTGAACCTAATTGTTCAATGTGAGATCCTAAAACATTTCTTAGTGCACAAAATAATAAGTGTGTGCCAGAGTGATTTCTTTCTAGGCCAACTCTTATAGTAGGATCTACATAACATGAAACTGGTTCATGATTATTCATTTTGCCTTCTACAAAATGAATATGATTGCCGAATTTGTCTTTAAAGACATCAAGAATTTTTATCTTATTTTCGCCTTGGACTATATAACCTTTATCATGTCTTTGGCCACCACTTGTTGCGTAAAATGGAGTAGTTTCTAAAAGTACATATCCGCCTGTTTCAAAGGCTTCCACTTCATTTTCTTCGTCTAAAAGTTTAAGTATTTTTGAAGTAGCATTTAATTCAGAATAGCCAACAAAATTGTCCATTTTTTTATCAATTAATGCTAATGAATTTATAACTTTATCCATTCCACTAGCCTTGCCGCCCTTAGAAGCTAAAGCATGCTTTTCTTTAGCTAATTCAAAAGCATCCATATCAACCTTTATGCCCTTTTGATGCAAAATTTCAGCTGTTAATTCAATAGGAAAACCATATGTTTCTAATAGATTAAAAGCAACTGCGCCATCAAAAATCTTGCTTTCATTATCTAAATATGATTCAAGTAAAATTTTGCCTTTTTCGATTGTCTTACTAAACAATAACTCTTCTTCTTTAATTTGCTCGATAACATCTTTTTCATCATATTCATAAGGTAATGAAGCTTTAACAACATGAACTAATTTATGTAAAAATAAGTCCTTGATGCCTAATTGCATGCCTTTGTAATATGATCTTCTTAGCAATCTTCTAATAATATACCCACGACCAACATTAGAAATTTTGGCGCCGTCAGCAATAGCATTTACTACAGTTCTGATATGATCAGCAATAATTTTAAAATTAGTATTAATTTCATTTTGTTTTTGATCTTTAACAAAGTAGTTTTCGATTACATACTTATGTGGTGAATATTTTTCAATTTCTCTTATTATGTTTATGAATAAATCTGAATCATAATTAGTTGGAACATCTTGCATTATGCTAGCAAGTCTTTCTAAACCAGCACCAGTATCGATATTTTTTTGCTTTAATTCAATGTAGTTTCCTTCGCCATCATTGTTAAATTGAGAAAATACGATGTTTCAGATTTCAATATATCTGTCGTTTTCAATGTCATTTTTTAATAAATCAAGCCCACGAGAATCATATTTTTCACCACGGTCATAAAAAATTTCTGTACATGGGCCACATGGGCCAGAACCTAGATCTCAGAAGTTTGTATCTTTTGTGCCACTAATTAAATGTGATTCATCAACACCATTTTCAAGTCAGTATTTTTTAGCTTCCAAGTCTTCTTCATAGTATGTAAAGTATAATTTTTCTAAGTCCATTTCTAAAACATTTACTAAAAATTCCTTAGCAAAAGCAATGGCTTCTTTTTTAAAATAATTACCAATAGAAAAATTACCAAGCATTTCAAAAAATGTATGGTGTCTGCTTGTTACTCCAACATTTTCAATGTCATTAGTTCTTATAGCTTTTTGGCTATTAGTGAGTCTAAATGCTGGTGGTACTTTTTTGCCTGAAAAATAGTTCTTTAAGGTTGCAACACCTGAATTAATTCACAATAATGATGGGTCATTAACGGGGATTAATGACTTGCTTTCAATTACTAAGTGATCTTTTGACTTAAAAAAATCTAATCATTTCTGTCTTATCTCAGTAGAAGTTAATTTTTTCATAAATACACCACCTTATAAGTATGTTTTTTCTATATTTTTGTAATAAATTTTTTCAATAACAGCCCCACCAAGGCATTTATCGCCATCATAAAGCACAACTTGTTGTCCTGGGGTTACAGCTTGCGCTTCTGACGGATAATACACTTTTATAGTATTATTGGGCAATAATTCAATAGTTACAGGTATATCTTGCTGTCTATATCTAAACTTAGCACTTAAATTACTTAAATCAAAATCACCATGGTTAAGTGTTAATCCAGTTGCTAATAATGCATCAGAAGTTAAATAACTTAGGTCGCTACTTGGTGAAACATATAATATATTTTCTTTAACATTATGCCCACAAACATAATAAGGCTCAGCTTGTCCGCCTAAATTTAAGCCTTTACGTTGGCCAATTGTGTAATAAAAGCATCCTTCATGTTTGCCTATTTTTTTATTAGTTTTTATGTCAACAATATCTCCAGGTTGCATTGGAATATAGTTTTGTAAAAACTTTGTAAATTTACGCTCACCTATAAAACATATGCCAGTTGAATCTTTTTTACTAGCAGTTATTAAGCCTTGTTCTTCTGCTATTTTTCTAACTTCTTCTTTAGAAGTAAAATCAGCTAAAGGCATAAGCACTTTTTCTAATTGTTGATGACTTAATTGTGCTAAGAAGTATGTTTGATCTTTGTTTAAATCTTTGGCCCGATAAAGCCTGCCATCAGTAACTTTGGCATAATGACCCATAGCTATATAATCAGCACCTAAATTATTAAAAGCATAGTCGCTAAAGGCTTTAAATTTTATGTACTTATTGCACAATATATCAGGATTCGGAGTTCTGCCATGCTCATATTCAGAAATAAAAGTTTTAAAAACATCATTTCAGTATTCATTTACAAAGTCAACTCTATGCAGCTTGATTCCTAATTTATTAGCTACTTTTAAAGCGTCTTGATAATCTTGCTCTTGCGGACAAATATCTTGTGAAATGTTTTCATTTCCTAAAAAATCATTATTAAGCATTGAGTCTCAATTACGCATAAAAAGGCCTTCTACTTCAAAGCCTTGCTTAAGCAACAAATATGCACAAACTGATGAATCAACACCGCCTGACATTCCTAAAATTACTTTTTTCTTATTAGACATAATTATTTTTAAATTTTACCATTTATTTAACTTCTAATTCTCCAATTCCAAGCTCATTTTTAAATATTTTTACTACCTTTACTCTAGAATGTATTTACTTTTGCAAATTGCTTGCAAAATATGCATATGCTATAATAAAAAATGAATGCTTTTTAAAAAAATCATAGGAGTTTATTATGCCAACACCACATTTAAGTTGCAATAAAGGCGAGATTGCTAAAATAGTTTTAATGCCAGGCGATCCATTAAGAGCTGAATATATGGCTAAAAAATTTTTAACTAATCCTAAATTAGTTTCTTCTGTGAGAAATATTTATTTTTACACTGGCGAATATAAAGGAAAACTAGTTACTATAGGCGCTAGCGGCATGGGTGTAGCTAGTATGGGGATTTATGCCTATGAATTATTTACTGAATATGATGTAGATGTTATTATAAGACTAGGCTCAACTGGCTCATATGTTGACTATTTAGACATTAAACAGCCAGTTTTGGTCAAAAGAGCATATGCTGATGGCTTAGGATTTGTCTCACTTATGACAGGTGAAAAAACTCATAATGCTTATCCTGATAAAGACATAGTTAAGTTATTAAAAAAGTCAGCTAAAAAGAAGAAAATAAATGTGCTTGATGTTACTTGTCATACTACTGATGTGTTTTATAGCTTAAGACCATTAGAAGAGACAATCAAGAAAACTAAATGCCAAACAGTTGATAATGAGTGCTTTGGTTTATTTACAACTGCTAAAAGATGCAACAAAAAAGCCGCTGCATTACTAAGTGTTTCAGAAAATATAGTAACTGGAAAATCAATGACTAGTGATGAAAGACTGCTAGAGTTTTCACAAATGTTTGAAGTTGCTCTTAATGCTTTAAATGATATTTATAAGCATGTTGAGAAGTAATAATGCTTTTATGATTTGAAGTTCAGGTTTATGCCTGAATTTTTGTTTCATTGAGCTAGCTATTTTTGCTAAATGTAGCTATTTTTCAGACTTATAAGGAAATTCAGGTTTATTTTTTGGGATTTTTATAAAAAATATGTATATTAATATGTTGAACCTTATGAGGTATATCAACAACATGAATAAGAAATTTAAAATTTTAACCCCTATTGCAGCTGTGTCGGTAGTTGCAGCTATAATAACATCTGCTGTTTTTGCATCCCCACAAATAATTAATAAATCAAGACTTGAGAAGCTTAATGATCCAATAAATCCTTTTGGTGAGCCTAAAAATATTGAGCTAAAAACTGATACTGAAAAGGTAGAAAAAATTCTTAATTCTGAATCGTCAGATAAAAGTGACATTAATGAATTAATTAAAAATAATGCTATTAGCACTTCAAATAGGACTTCTACCAATAATGCTATAAATCAGCCATATAAGAATAATGATTGATTTTTAAACACTAAATTTTGAGAAGATCTAAACTTTGATTTCATTGGTTTTGATGAAGAAAACAAACAGAATGAAGACAAAAAGAAAGCAGAAAAATCAAAATTAGATAAGAAAGCAGAATCAAAAAATGACGCATGATACAACAACACTAAGTTTTGAGAAAATCTAGATTTTGACTTTATTGCTTCTGACCTTAAGTCCTATCAAACAGATACAAAAGCAGAAATAGAAAAAATTAAAGAAATAATAGAAGAAAAAGAAAAAGAGATACATTCTGTTAATGAAAAATCTCCTGAAGAAAATAAAATAAAAGAAAAATCAGTTGATGATTTAGAAAAAATGCTTGCAGAATTAGAAAAAAGACTTTTTGGTAGTTTTCGTGATGCAGTAATTGCAAAAGAAAAAATCGATAAAGAAATTAGCGACCTAGAGAAAAATAAAGAAGATAATAATGATTCAAAATTAGAAGAATATATAAACAAAAGAAAAGATGCCGGCGAAAAACTAACTAAAGAAAATGACGAATATTTTGCATATAAAAAAGTAATTGAAGAATTACAAGCAAAACTAAAAAAATTAAGCAAAAGTAAAAATTCTGCTTAATTTTTTTAATTTTAATTAATGTAGTTGAAATAATTGTTCTTATTGAAAAATAGCTTAGAAACTTTATTTTTATTGTTTTATGTATATATCAATGTTATTATTAAGCCTATTAGAAGACATACTGCAAGAGTGACAAAATATCCTGTTAACTGTGCTTTGATTTTTTTCTTCTTTTGTTTTTTTAATGATTTTTTGATAACTTTCTTGGTATTTAATTGCGATTGTAAAGTGAGTTTATTTTTGTTTTTTGATCTGTTTATATTATCGGCTATCATTAAGTTTTTATTATTTAAATCTTTATTAGTATATAAATTAGTGTTAACCTCACGAGGTTTTTTAGCAATTTCTTGTAAGCTGTGGCCAGTATAATTTTCATTAATATGATTATTTAAATGACGATTTGTTTTAGGTGTATTTATGGTTATTGAATAATTATTAGATTCAGCAACAACATATGTTTCTCTGGCTGTTAATTCATCATTTTTAATTACTCTTTTAATTCTGTTATTAGTTACAAATCCTTCGTATGTTAATTCAAGCATTTGCATAATTTTAAGCTCGTCTATTGCATCAAACAATGCATTATGAATTTCACTATATTTACTATTTCCTGATAGTAGTCTATATATTGGCTCAACACCTCAATTTGCTCTTAATGCCCCGTTTTTAAATGTTGGGGAATCTTTAGGTATAAAATCATTAGTGTTAATATTTTTAGCAGGTATACTAATGTCAAATCAATTATATAAATCATGTAATTCAGGCAACTTACTGTAGTCAAATTTTGTATATGAAAATCAGTCATCTATATTGTAGTAATTTAAAAACTGAATAAGTTTCTCAATTGCTTCATCATATGTATTAACCACATAATCTTTTATTCCATATTTCTTTAATTCTGGAATATGGTAAACATGTTTATACATTGATTCATATTGTTCACGTTCACCTATTAATCAGTAGTTTTGGTCAATTAAACTGAAGCTGTTTTTATCTGCTATAGCAACACCTATCGACACTACTTCATTTGAAAAATTTGTTTCAACATCAATTACTGCAATATTGTTGCTTTCAGATATAACTTCATAATATTCGTCTTTTTCATCTTCTGTTATAACTCATGATGCATCATAGTTTATGCATTTATTATCAATTTTAAAATTACCTTTTGATATAGCTATTGCTACTTTATTTGCAAAATCATTTTTGTCTTTTATTTTTATGTTATATACCTTATTATTTTTAACATTTCAGAGAATGCCTTTATCTAAATTAAGTGCAAACATATACATTGCAGTTTGCAAAAAATGATTTTGTGATAATTCATTAACAAACTTTAGTTCATAAACAGTGAGATCTTTTACAACATCTGCAATACCATATATATTCATACTATAATAATTTAGATCGTTTGTAAACGAAAAATTGCATCCCACCTGAACTCTTTCATTTTTATTTAACAATGTGCTAATTCTATTATGAATAAGTTCTTTTTCATTTTCATTAACAAAATCAACTGTTGCTTGCTCTATGTATCGCTTTTGATTTGTTTCCATTGCAGTTAATAACAAAATCAAATCATTAACTGTGTCTCTTCGTTCAATAAAATCTTTATAGATTGTATATCACCTTTTGTCTTTATGTCTTAATAGAAATTCAATTTCTTCTTTTATATTATATGAACTAAAGTATGATGCTTCCTGATAAATACCAATACATGGACTTAGATCTATCAAATGATCATTTGGCTTTATATTAATTATAGAATTATCTTTTACATCAATTAATTCAACATCTAAACAGTTATATGCATCAGCTAAATGCTCGCTAAACTTATGATCAAACATATCTGAAACTGAATAAAAATATACAGGTCGTTCCTCAATTAGTGCACCATTTTTAAGCATCTGCTCATCTAGCAAGTCATCATATTCATTATAAAAAATAATTTTTCTTTTGCCGCGGCTTGCTGCAACAGCAAAAATATTTTTAATAATTGTAAAATTAACATTATGTTGAGCCAACCTTCATTTATAGTATTCATATGATCAGTCAAAAATAACACAAATTGGCCTCTCTAAACCTTTAGAACTATCAAATGTTGTAAAAATTGCAGAATCTTTTTTGGGCTCTACTATTCTTTCTTCATCTCGTATGCTTGCATATACAGTTTTTTTATTGAATTTTTCTGGATAATCATTTTCTAATGTGTTAAGCACTTCAGTAATTATTCCTCCTCTGCTTCCTAAACACAAAATATCTTTAGGGTTTTGAGTTGACAAAAATTGAACGATTTCATCTTTATTTTTGTATTCAACCTCACAATTTTCATTCACGCCTACAATGTCTTTGTTTCAAACTCTGCCAAGCATTTTGCCATGTTCTTTAGGCATTCTAAATGATTGAGTGAAACTAATTTTTTCATAATTAATCATGAAGCTACTTATGAATTCATCTGCTTTTAAAGTTGTTGCATCATATATTTTTTGATCCATATCGCCAACAGCTATGATTTGGATATTTGGATTATAATTCTTTATTCTTATCAACAAATTGCTAATCTCAGTGTTAATGTCTTGATATTCATCAAGAACTAAAACATCGTAAAATCCAGGTACAATATCAGTTTCTAGATAGTTTTTAATAGCCTCGCTGCTTGATGTGTTTATCTTGTTTTGCATAAGGATTTTAAATGCAAATCCATGATAATTTGTTCTTTCTACGTTTTCATTCATGATTTTGTTTCTAGCATCAAGCTTAAGCAACTTATTGTATGTTAGATACAAAATTTTCTTTGTTCTTGGCAACTCGTTGCATAATACTTGTATTGCAGTTGTCTTACCACTACCTATACATGCATCTACCAAAACATTTTTATTTTCTTTGACTAAGTCAATCATTCTTTGTTGTTCAGAAGTTAAATTACTGTATGATAAAATAAAGCTGTCAGAACTCATATTACCTCTAAAAATTAGTATTATTGAAAGCACTACTAAGCATAGTTTGCAAAAATTTGCCCTTGTTTTAGGGCAAAATGCAACAATTTATTTTAAAAATGATACACTATATCCCATGTTACTATTCCATATGGAATAAATATGAAATAGTTTCTATAAAAATTTAGTTTTGGGATATAAACATTGCAAAAATACCACAATTTTATTGTGATATTTTTATCATTATGCTTTTTGACTAAAACTCCTTATTTATAATACTGCAAGAATATTTTAATAAATTAAAAGGACATGTAAAAATGAAGAAAAAACTTACTATTGCCCTTTCATCAGTGATTGGTGCTGCTGTGCTAATAACTGCTATTGCAGTTCCAGTTTCTTTACATCAAAAAAATAAAAAACCACTTATGATTAATAATAATTTTGATGCTATCAAGAATCCTAAAGATATGAATGATTTAATGATAGATGATATGACCGGAAGTCATCCACCATCAATGAAATCTGAACCAGTAGATCTTAGTTCTCTTATTAATAAAGCTAGTTTAGGCTTAATAATTACACAAAATAATCTTCCTACCGAAAAAGAACTATTAGATTTAGTTAAAAAAGAGAATCCTAGCTTAAGTGATGAAGCCTTGCAGTCCTTAAGTTTTGAAAATATTTCAAAAGATGGCTCAACTATTACTTCAAAAAATAAAGATGATTTTTCTGGAGAAATAAAATTAGAATACAGATCTAGAACAAGCAGTGAACAAGAAAAATATCACAATGAAACAGTTGAATTAGTAAAAACAACATGGGAGAAGTCATTCAAAAACAAAATACATAGTCTTATGACATTTGGTGAAATTTTTGACAGCTTAGTAAAAAAGGTTAATAGGCAGGATAGCAAAATTTCTATTGAAGAAAGTGATAGGAGCATAATGCCCGATTCTCCATTTAGAGCCAGCACAAATAATGGTGGTTCAAGAACTGGTACAACAGGTTCATCCTCTACCTCTATCACAACCACATCACAAAAAGAATTTAAAATTAAAGTTGCTGATAAGCTGGAAATTAAATTAGAATTAGGAAAAATTACATCAGGAACTGTCCCAACAAAATATATTAACAAGAATGGTGTTGAAGTTTCCAGTACTAATCCTGACCTAGGAAATATTAATGCAGAAATTATTACACAAATAGGATATCATGATCATAAGGGCACAATAAAGATAAATGCTTTTCCTAAGAATGTTAAAAAAGTGCCCACTAACTTACCGACAATCATTACAAGTTTAGATTCTGCATTTAGTGGATTGGAAAGTGAAAAAGTTTCTGGAATTGAAAGCTGAGATACATCAAATATAACAGATTTAACAAATGTATTTTATGGAGCAAAAAAATTTAATCAAGACATATCAAAATGAAATACTTCAAATGTCACAGATATGTCAGCAGCATTTTATAATGCTGAAAAATTTAATAGTTCATTGGACAACTGAAAAACGGACAAAGTAACAACAATGCGTGCAATGTTTTATGGAGCTAAAGAATTTAACCAAGATATTTCGTCATGAAAAACAGATAAAGTTACAGACATGGGATTTATGTTTTATGGTGCCGAAAAATTTAATCAAAACATATCAAAGTGAGAAACTTCAAATGTAACTGATATGCGTTATATGTTTTACAATGCAAAAAAGTTTTCTCAAAGTATAAAGAACTGGCAAGTTTCGAAAGTTACCACTTGCGACAACTTTTGCACTAATTCTGGTTTAAATTGCAAAAAAGAAAAGGATGAATGTAAATTTGAACATTGCCCCAACTTTTGTGCTGCAAAAGGAAGTAAGTGTGGAATGTGCAAAAAAGCAGAATAATTTTGACATGAGATAGCTGATTGTGGTTTTGTTGTACAGCTCTATAAAACAGACAAAAAAGAAAACTCCGTCGTTGGAGTTTTTTGTTTTTTGATTTAGCTAATTGTAACTGTAATTGCTTCAGAAGCTAATGTGTTTTCATTTGCAATTGTTCTTATTTGGTAAGTTCCGCTAGCTAAATTAGAAAGTTTCCTGGTTGTTATTTTTGTTCAGTTTCCTTGATTTTCTAAACGAAATTCCATTGTGTTATCAACACCAACAATTACCTTGTTATGAACTCTAACCTTGTTTCTTAGATCGCTGTCATTACCTTTTAGAAGTGGAATAACTTGAATATCAGATTCATACATATCAGTGCTATGTTTATGACGAACTGAGATTGAACCAAGCACAACATTATTTACTACGAAGTCATCGCCAGTAATGTCTTTTCACTCGCCAAAATTATTACGGTATTCCATGCCTAACGAAACATTAGTTAACTTAATTGAATTATCGCTTAATGAAATTATTTTAGCTTCTGGAGATTGATGTTTTTGAACATCAAATTCAAATTCATTTGAGCCACTTATGTTAAATTTGTAGCCATATTTTTTGATATCTAATTTGACTTTAGTTTTTTCATATTTTTCAAAATGATCAAGGTAAACGATGTAGCCATCATTAACTTTTTCGATGCTATTAACTTTAGCATTTGTTGTTACAAAGTTACCTTTTTCTAAAGTTACTTCATTAGGGTTTAGAGAAACTTTTAATGAATATTTACCAAATGTTTTATTTGAATTAGTGTTTGTGCTTACTGATGCATTAATTTCTTTTAGTTGAAAACTATTGCTAAAGTCTTTAAGTATATATCTAATCTTCTTGTAGCTTACTCAAGGAACATTAGATTCATGACGCTTATCAATTCTTACACTGCGCTCGGCTAATTTTTTCTCAAAGTCTTCAATATTATTTGGCTGTGCATGAATTTCTAATCAGTTAGTATCACTAAAATCACTAGCTTTTTCAAATTTTTGATCAAATAACGCTAATGCTTCTTCAGTATTTGAAACAAAGTTTGTTCGCTTATAATTTCTAAAACGATTTCCCATTCTGTCTTTGTAGTAGTTATAAAAACCATTTGCATAGGTAAAATCCTGATCATGCATTAAGAAGTAGTTGTAAGTGATTTTTCTTGCATCACTTCTGTCTCTTGCTTTTCCTTTAGTTAAGTCAACCCTATCAGAAGTTGTGTCAACATGGTATCATTTACCATCAATTTCAACTAAATTTCAAGCATGCTTTGTAGATCTTCAGCTAGCTATATTTCCAGTCATCATAATACTTGGAATTCCCAATTCTTGCATTAGCATATTAAAGCCATTTGCATAACCAGTACATACAGCATTTTTTAAAACTAATGCTGAGTGAGCTGATTGATCTTTTCAAATATCGCCAGTGTCTGTATATTGAACATTGCTAGTTAATCACTCATGAGCTTTAATTATTTTCTCTAGTGTTGTTAAATTTTTTCAATTTGCAACTATTTGTTTAGCTGTTTCTTTAGCTTCCTTTAATTCTTTTTCTTTTCTGTCTTGATCTTCATTATTGACAGTAACAATCGCTCTATATAAATTACCTTTATATTCAGCTCATACTTCAGCACTTCATTGACTGCTTGTGTGTTTTTTGCCTGAAATATAGCCATTTTCGTCAAGCACTAAGTATGTTCTATCGTCATTTTGATTAGCATCAAAAACTAAATCATTAGGATAAGAAGTTTTTTGATATCACTTAACACCTGAAACTACTTGCTTAGTTTCATTATCAATTAATGAAAGCTGTTTTTTCTCACTTCCATCACCAGTAACCGATACACTTTGCATATTAAGAGCATACTTAGGATGTGAATAATAATTTCAAGCTATCATTTCATTTTTATCTAGCAACATTTTATGAACCTGTTCTTTTGTAAGAGTTCTTTCATGAAAAGGTTCATCATATTGAACAGGATAATTAATTACAGATTCTGTTACAGCTGAAGATGCAGTTGGCAATTCACTTGCATTGCTTGAATAATTTATAGAACTTGTGCTGATTGTATTATTTTCAATTATTGTTGATGCACTTGTAGGGGCGGCTGTAGATGTATTGATCGTATTTGTAGCGCTATTAATTATGGCTTCGCTGCTAATTTCAGCAGGTGTAGTAATTTCTGTTTCTGGCTGTTTCACAGGCTCTTTAGGTAAATTGGCGACATTTTTAGCTTCATTTTTATTTGCTGTTGCACTTGATGCAGAATTATCTGCTTTATTTTCTAAATCCAACTTAGCATTTTCAGTAGCAACTGTTGAAATAGCAGCACTAGCATTTTCAATAAAATTATGATTTTCAGTAACTAAAGGCAAGATTTTTTCAAGCTCTTCTAATTTTTCTTCATAGCGTGAGTTAACTGTGTTTATTGAAAAGCCATTACCATTTCCGTTGCCGTTACCAAATTCACAACTAGCTGAAATTACAGAAGTTGCAAAAATTGAACTTAAAGCCAAAACACTAAGTAATTTATTTTTCTTCATACTAACCTGCTTCTATCACATTTTCTTTTTGCAAATAATTTATTCACATTATAAATGTGCTCCCTAATTTAATAACAACTTTTTTAAGTAATTTAAGCAAAATGTGAAACAATTTTCCATATATTTTTTAGCTTTTTTTATTGTCATAAATCATCATATACAAAGCTATGTTAATTATTTAAAATCATAAGCGCGATAAAATAATTAAACTATGAAAAATATTAAGATTTATGAACTATTTGCTGGTATTGGGAGTCAATATAAGGCTTGCAAAAATATTGCAAGTAAGCTTAAGGTTAATTTTGTAAGCTTAGGAGCTTGTGAATGATACATTGATGCAATTATTGCTTATATGAAAATACACTATGGTAGTGTTTTACATGAAAGCGAGCTAAGCAAAAATGAAATGGTGAATTTATTGAATAAATTTACTTTTTCAGCTGATTCAAAAAAAGAAGTTGGAGTAGCCTATTTTTCAAGAATGAATGAATTAAAATTGCGCTCAATTTTCCCTTATCTTTTCGGCTTTGTAAATTACGACTATTTTAGCCAGAAATGAGATAAATCTAAAATAGAAAATAGGGGGGGGGCACGAGTTCCACTCGTTTACTAATATCAAAGATATTCAGATTTTGCCCAAAGACATTGATATTCTAACTTATTCATTTCCTTGCCAAGATATTTCCCAGCAAGGCAATCAAAAAGGCATAACAAAGCAAACTAGATCAGGGTTGCTTTATGAAGTCGAAAGAATTTTAAAAAGCAACAAAGATAGACTCCCTAAAGTATTGCTTTTAGAAAATGTAAAAGCTTTAGCATCTAAAAAATTCATAAATCAGTTTCAAGATTGAATAGCTTCTTTAAGCGAATTAGGCTATAAATCAGCCTGAAAAGTAGTTAACTCAGTTGACTATGGTTCTGTGCAAAATCGTGAAAGAGTATTTTGCATTTCATATTTAGCAAACAATGATTTTAATTTTCCGCAGGCAGTAAAATCATCCAAAAAATTAGAACATATTGTTTTTGATAATTCACAAATGAAAAATTGCAATGAACTATTGCAATATTTTCATGATAACTTTAGTGAAACAAAAAATCAGATTGTCAAAACTAAGCTACTTGGTTACACTAGCTTTAATTCTGAAGCATATGTTTATTTGCCGACTAAACTAGGACCAACATTAACTGCTTCAGGTGCAAATGCTAGACTAAAGTTTTACTTTAAGCAAACTAATGAGCTTAAATTAATGTCTTCTAAGCAAGCATTTTTATATATGGGCTTTACTGAAAATGACTATTTTAAGGCAAAAGAAGGAAATTTAATCAGTGATCAAAAATTAATTTTTTTATGTGGCAATTCAATTTCAGTCGAAGTTTTAGAAAGCATTTTTAGGCAGGTTGTAAAATGCAATTTAGTAAAAGTATAAGAAAATACAGACTAAATTTTGCCACTAAATCACTAAATAATAAAAAATCAAATAGTGCTAAAGCAAGAGGCTATATAGACTTATATATTGATACTTTTGATGAAATAATGTATTTAGCTTACTGAAAAATAAACTTTGATTATCTTGTAATAGATCAGTATACAACTAGATCATGATTTGAAGATAAAAATAGTAACTTTAAATCGCGTAACTCTTTATTTAACGAACTAAATATAAGCCAGCATCCTAGACCTAGTATAAGTGCTAACTTATTGTATGAATTGGATCCCCAGGAGTTAGAAATTGCTAACTCATGATTTAACTCACAAGCCTATAAATCAACTTTAAAGAACATAATCTCTATTATTAAAGGAAACAATGCTGGTGGATCATTTGCTAATCCAAAAGCTGCTGAAATAGTTTGCACAAACTTAAATAATGATAATGAAGTTTACAAGGAAAACTTAATTATGTTTTTAGATAATATCAATTTTAAAAATTCATTTATAACTGATGTAAATGAATCAAATATTGAATATTATGACTTGGCATGATCCAAAGAACCAGCCAATATTAACGCTCTTATAAGTTTAGTTAAATCAAATGAAAAATATAGGCATTATGAATTACTTTTAGATTTAACTTCTAATTTAGAAAAAGAAGTATCAATTAGAAAAGAAAAATTTAATGCATGAAAAAAATCTATAAATCATTTAATAAAAGAAACATCTACAACAGGTAGAGCAATGTTGCTAGCTAATCAAGATATTGCTCGCAAGAGAGCTAGTGCTTCAAGAATGAATATAAATGTTTTTGAAGAAGACTACTATACTTATGAAAATGCTCATATTTATGATGTTAGAGCCATAAAAAATAGACTTTCTGAGCTTATTTCTAAAAGCTTTCAAAAGCATAATACTTCTGCAAAGCAAATAATTAACTCTAATGAATGTCAAAGTGTTCTCAGCTTAGTTGATGATGAAAACAACCTAATAAATTTACCAAAACAAGTACATGATTGATTTGATGATAACAGATTTACATATGATCAAAATGGGGTATTAGTTTTGCTAGATAATACTTTAAAAGTAGATGAATATAACGAATTTAAAAAGTGTACTAAAATTCCATTTAACTTTTTAAACAACAAGCGAAAAGAATTTATAAATTTAAGAAATTCATTTCGAAAAAATGATGTTTAGAGGCTTATATAAATAATCAAAAAGACAAATTAAAAAGAGCAACAATTTGCTCTTTTTAAATTGCTTAATTTAAAGTTAAAGTGCAACACTAATTGAAATAAAATTAATTGTAGAACTCTTGAATTTTCAATCAAGCTATATAAATCCCTGTTGATATATTAAAGTGGTATTTATTTAATTCAAATATAGAAAGTGTTTTAACACTAAAATAATATTGTTATTTTGCTGGTTTATATTTTTTATAAGCTCCAGTTAATTTTGTTTTAACTTTTTCAAATAATTCAATGAATTTTTTCTTGTCTTTTTCTAGTTCACGCGCAGAAGTTAAATTAGAAATATCATCAAAAATATCAAATAAATTATTTAAATCATTATCATCATAGCCTAATTTTTTAAGCAATTCTTTATCAGCCTTGCTATCAAACTTTTTTATTGTTTCAGTATAAACTGAGTGAAATTTGTTATTTAATTCTGTAATTGCAGGCTTATCTTTAATTTTTTCATCTATTTTTTCAAAACTATTGAAAAAATTGTATAACAGTTCAAGTCTTTTTTCAGGTTCTGTCTGGCTTGTTGCTGTGCTGCCGTTAGAATTGTTTGAAGAATCTGGAGCATCTGCCATAGGTTGTTCAGTTCTGTCAGTGCCTTTGCCACTCTCGGACATAGTTTCCTCAGTTCTGCTTCCTGAAGTTGCATTTTCTCCTTGATTTGATGAATTGCTATTTTCAGTTGTTTCAGTCCTTTCAAATGATTCAGGAGCAATAGGAGTGTCAGGTTCCGCTGGTGATTCAGAAGGTTCAGTCCCATCATTCATTGGAGTCATTACCTCTTCATTCATAATTTCTTCACTATTGGTAGAGTCTGTATTTGCATCATTTGGAGTAGTTTCAGCATGATTTGATTCCTCTCTGCTTCCTGGAGTTGCTTGACTATTTTCTGATGAGATTGAGCCGCCACCTTGCCCACTGTCTAGGCTACCAGAATCTATATTAGTGTTAATATTTATGTCTGGATTATTTTTAGTATC
The DNA here is from genome assembly GCF_000266865.1 of Mycoplasmopsis agalactiae 14628. Classification (GTDB taxonomy): domain Bacteria; phylum Bacillota_I; class Bacilli_A; order Mycoplasmatales; family Metamycoplasmataceae; genus Mycoplasmopsis; species Mycoplasmopsis agalactiae_A. The sequence continues at coordinate 53,632 of NZ_AJPR01000003.1, forward strand.
ATCATTATTATTTTTCTCATCTTCTTTGTTAATAGTTGGCGATGAATCGGTGGTGTCACATTTAGCAGCTACAAATGGAATTGCACTAAGTGACGCTACTGAGCCTAAAATTAAAAATTTTGATTTTTTCATAATATTATTAATATGCTTTCTTTGATTAATGTTCGTTATAGAAAACGAATTATATAAGCAAGAAATAATAACCAGAGAGAGAGAGAGAGAGAGTCGGAAAAATATGTAATTATTTCCATACTTACTGAATTAGTATTATTTAACATATTGTATAAAAATTAAGCTTGTCATAAATTAACCCACCAATAAAAGCAAAATCAAAAAGCAACAGATGCCTAAAAACTCTGTTTTATAAGACTTAAAGGAAAATAAAAGCACATATAAAAACATCCTGGTTTTTAATTAATCAGGATGTTTTTTGATTAAAAAAATTAATTTATTCTCTAAAGTCTATTACAGCTCTGCCGATTAACTCGCCCTTAGATAGCTTTTCAAATACATTTTTTACTTCGTCTAGACTAATTACTTGTCCAACTTTAGATAATATACCCTTTGTACCTAAAATTAATGCTTCTTTAGTGTCTTGTCTTGTGCCAACAACTGAACCAAGGACATGATTTTCGCCTGAAATTGTGGCTAAAATTGATAAAGGAAACTCAATTTTGCCATTTTCATCTTTTGGTGGAACGCCAACTAATACTTGCTTGCCTGCTCTACGCAAAATATACATTGCTAAACTTGCTGAAGTAGCAGAAACTGAAGTATTTATTACTGCATGCACACCACCATTAGTAATTTCTTTAATTTCTTGAACTAATGATAAATCATTAGCATTAAAAATGTAATGTGCACCTTCATTTTTAGCTGATTCTAATTTCTTATTGTCAATATCTATAGCAATAATATTTAGACCCATAGCTTTAGCATATGCTATTGCAAAATGACCTAGTCCGCCAATTCCAATAATAGCAACATAATCACCAACTTTTAACTCAGCTTGCTTAAGTGCTTTATAACTAGTTACTCCTCCACATAATATAGGAGCTCCAGCAACAATATCTAAATTACTTGGTATAGGCAAAACATAATCTTCATGTCCAATTGTATATTCAGCAAAAGTTCCTGGTTTAACTAAAGAAGTTACAACTCTAGAAGTACATAAAATTTCTTTGCCACTTATACAATATTCACATTGCCCACAGGCACTAAACATATAACCAACACCCACTCTGTCGCCAACTTTTATTTTGCTGCATTTTGGGCCAACTTTAGTAACAATTCCTATTCCTTCATGCCCTGGCACCATTGGATAATTTGGTTGTCTAGGTCAATCAAAATTTGCAATATGCAAATCAGTATGACACACACCACTAGTTTCTAATTTAACTAAAACTTCATTATCAACTGGTTCTGGAATATCAATTAATTCAACACTATATTCTTTAGGACCTTTAACCACAAAAGCTTTCATCTTGCTCATCTTTAACACAACCTTTATTAATAATCACTAATTATTAATAAATGATATTAAGTTATATTGCTGAACTTTAAAATGTGGAAAAAAATAGCCTGTTTTTTTATATAGAAGGGAAGAGATAAAAAATAAAAGCAGAATAGTGGGTTTCTGCTTTTATTTGCTTATAAAACAGGGCTTTTGGTTAATTTTACTTATCATTTTTTTCACTTTTTTAGATATCTAATTATTTTGTCTATATAATTAGACAATATTGTAAAAAGTGATGCAAAAATAATAAAATCCAAATTATCGCTATATATTTAATTTCAGCTTAAAAGTATCAAAACTAAGAAATACATATATTAAAATATAAAACTATTTTTCTTTTTTTGTGTACTTGTTATATGCTTCTGTTAATTTACCTTTTACTTTTTTAAATAAGTCGGTGAAGTTTTTGCTAGCTGTTTCATCAGGATTAGAAAAAGTTAAGCTTGTAACATGGTCGAATATATCAGCAAGATCGGTTATATCTTGTTCTTGAAAACCAAATTTCTTTAAAAATTCCTCAGTATCATGATCAAATTTATCAATAGTTTCATTGGATTTAGAATCAAATTCACTCTTCAATTTTTCTAACTTACTTTTGTCTTTTAAATACTCATCTATTTGCCCATATCCTTCAAAAAATTGGTATAGGAGTTCTAGCTCTTTTTCTGCCTTAGATTTTACAGTGGTTGCATCACTATTAGAGCTACTAGAAGAACTTGGATCATCTGACATAGGTTGATCGTCTCTATTAGCACCCTCCCCGTTTCCGGGTGTAGTTCCTTCTGTTCCGCTTCCTGGAGTGCTATTGCCTTCATGGCCTGATGGTTGATTGCTTTCATGTGTTCTAGAACTCTCGCTTGTTTCAGGAGCATTAGGTGTCTCATGTTCTGTTGGCATTCCAGAAGGGGCAGTTTCATCAGTCATTAGAGCCATTTCTTCTATAGGACTATTGCCCCCCCCGCTTTCATTAGAGTTTCCATTTTCACTATTTGGAGCAGTTTCATTGTTGTTTGATTCTTCACTGCTTCCTGGAGTTGCTTGACTATTTTCTGATGGGGTTGAATTGTTGCCTTGTCCGCCATCTTTATTACCAGTGTCTGTATTAGTACTAATATTTACTTCTGGATTATTTTTATTGTCATTTTTGTTGTTTTTGTCATCTTCTTTATTAATAGTTGATGATGAATCTGAAGTATCACATTTTGCAGCAATAAAAGGTAAAGCACTAATAGGTGCTATTGCTCCAAAAATTGTTAAAAATTTATTAATCTTTTTCATAATGGACAAGTATATAGTTTTTTTAACTTTTAGTATTAATTTAATAAATTAATACTATGGCGTCTTGCCATAAATGAATATTTATTCAGAATATGAAAAGTAATTGAGGAAGCTGGTGAAGTTATTGTGTATGAATAGGCAAACAAAATGCTTTTTTGAAAGTTTGGTTCATGATTGAGAAGGGTAAAATAAAATAAAAATGTCATTTATGAAATACCAAAAAATTAGTTAAAGATAAGTGCAAACCGTTAAGTTAAATAGTTAAATTTTAAAAAGAAAGTAAAAAAATGCAGCACAATGGCTGCATTTTTAATTATTTATATGAAAAATAATAAGGGATTATTTTGATAGATGATCTTCAGTTGTTTTTCAAGACTTTGCAAGGTTTTTTATAAATTCTCTTGAAATTTTCGCTTTTTTAAAAATGCTTTTAACAATATTTGGATTAGTAACTGTTCAACTACTTAAATCTTGATTAAATTTTTCAACATCATAGAATGCTTCACTTGTTGTTTTTAGATTCTTGATGTTTCATTTTTCGAGATTATCAATTTTTTCTGATTTAAGATTATGGAATGTTAAGTATAGTGAAGTAATTTTTAATGGCAAGTGTTCAGGAACTTTTGTTGTGCGATGTGGTAATCCTGTTGCCTTTATATTATTTTTGTCATCTTTATAATAGCCTAATTGAGTTATGACAATGTTTTTTCCTTGTCTATTAACAGAACTTCAGTCACGATCCACATTATCAGATTTTAAATTTTCAAATATCTTTGTGGAATCTCCTTCATAGTAATATTTAGTAAGAACACCATCTTCTAACACTTTGCCTAATCTAACTTCAAAATTTTGCGATCTTAATCTTAATTTAATATTGTTCTTTCCACCTTTAGTATCAACATCTAGTGTTTTAGTACTATCTGATGAGTCTTGAAGAGTTAATCCATCTATTTTCTTTTCTCTTGCAAATACATTTATTTGTTCAAGAAATTCACCCTGAGTGTGAAATGAACCAAAGGCATCTTGATGTTCTTTAACAATGTTCCTAACAGTTTCAACATCTTTTTTGTCTTTTGCTTCTTGTGCTTCTTTTTGTTTTCTAGCAGCTTCTTCTTGCTGTCTTTTTTCTTCTTGTTTTTTTCTTTCTGCTTCTTCTTTTGCTTTAGCAGCCTCTTCTTCTTGTTTTTTTCTTGCTTCTTCTTCAGAATTTACTATTGTATGCGGCATAGCGTATGTGCCGCCATTATTTTCCGAATTATCTGGTTGATCACCTTGCTCACTATTAGAATGAGTATTAGTTGAATCAGTCATGCTATCCATATTATCATTATTATTTAGGGGGGGGTGTCATTTTTTGGATTTGTATTTTCTTCAGTTATTGCACCAGAATTATCACTCTTAGTTTCAGCTCTTTTTTTACATGAAGCTGCAATTATTGGTAGTGAAACTAGAGAAAGTGACAAGCTAGTTAGAATTTTAATTTTCTTTTTCATGTGTTTAATTTTCCTTTCATTGATTATCACTTACACTTAAGTAAGCAAAAGTAATTGCCATTCTTGATTAATTGATAAGTCCTCAATTAAGATAGCAAAAGTATAGTGTCATCGATTCAAAAGAGAATATTACAAGAAAAAATAATTTATGAAGCAAAAAAATTAAATTTAGTGTCTTTTTTTGTGGAAAATTGATGTTTTTTGCTTATTTTAGCCAAAAATTAGGAGCGAAATCAGCAATTACAAAAGAAAATTAACAAAAAACATATCTGCTCATGTGGCTAGATATGTTCTATGAATAAAAGTTCAAAAGATAATCAATTAAATTTTATTTAAATTGGTGCTGTGTACAACCACTCAATAAGCGTCTACTTAAGAGCAGATATCTTTTTTTGTGCTGTTTATAGTTCTTTAAGTATCAAATTAATTTGGTTTTCAAATTGTTCTTTATCTTCAGCCATTTTGCTAAAGAAAGGGAAGCCTATTAGTTTATATTCACCTCGTATTTGGCTTTTTTCAATTTTTGATCCTTCTTTAATTTGTTTTAAAAATTTTTCTTTTCAAGAATCAACATCTTTTAAAAATTCACCTTTAGGTTCTACATAAGCTTGATAAGTAGTTTTAGAATCATCAACTAATAGAGACTGTTTTTTTCTTAAAAATAATAAAAAGTCAGGTTCAAATCTTTCACCATGATCAAAAGTGTAAAGTGCAAGATCAGCAAATCGTTCGTTTCTAATAACAAAATATTCTAATTTTTTTTCTTCTAAAATAGGAATAATATGGTCACTAAAATATTTTAGGAGTGCTTTTTCTTCAGTGGTTCCAAAGTTATCATTAAATGCATATCAATTTGCATTTTCTAAATCTAATTTATATTCAGGATCTTCTAATTTATTCTGAGATACACCATAACCTGAATTTGAACTAATTTTTGAAATATGTATAGTTTTGTTTTTAACAACATTTCTTAAAAACTTTTCATAGAATTCTTTAGTGCCTTCGTATTCCGGTTTTAATGAAACTATATGGTTTGCAATTTGAGCTAAAGCTTGCTTTAAAGCATAAAATATATCTTTAGTTAGCAAGTTATTTGAAATATGAGTAATTTGAATGCTTGAATTTCCTAAATAATCATCCGAAGTTAAAAATTCTTTTTTAGTTTTTAATAAAGGATATTTTTCTTTAAGTTTATCAAATGATAATTCACTAAAACAATCACTAGCTCCAGTTAAAACATTAATTGGAATTTCTTTAAATTTTAACTTAGTAATTTGGCTTTTAATAGATTCATTATTGCTTTCATTTTCTTCATTAAATAGATCATATAACTTGGCTTTTTGATTTAAAGCAGTGTAAAAATAAGTTTTATATCTGAGACTTGATTCTAATTGTTTGACACCGCTTCTTGATTTGATTACTCTTTTATTAGAAAAAACATAGCCTTTTTTATAAAAGTTACTGTTTGTAAATGAATCTTTTAGCTCGTATTTTAATTCAATCATTTCATCATCTTGTAAACCAGTTTCAATTAAAGCTTTTCTTAATTCTTGAATATACAAAGAATCATTTTGGCTATGATATAACATAGTTTCTAAAATACGATATTGATTTTCAATGTCATAATCAAATTTTCTTTTAAATTTAAGTTCTTCATCGTCTATTACAAAAGGACAATATCTAGCTCCACGCCCAATTAATTGTGCTTCTTTAATTGTATAACTTGAGACTTTAGTCTTTCCGCCTTGTCTTGTATCGTAGAGCCTTACAATATCAAATAAGTTTAAAACATCTCAGCCTTCATTTAACATATCTACTGTAAATAACAATCTAATCGGATTGGATTTATCTTCAAGTGAGTTAACTAATAATTGTTTTTCTTTAGTATTATCAGTTGTTCCATTCATAATAATTGAATTATCTTTTGTAAAGGAATTTTTAATTGATTGTTCTAATAAATCTAAATTACCATCTTTATTTTCAAAATATTTAATTGCTGTGTTTAAAATATCTAAATTCAGAATTTCTAATTTTTTAATTTGAACAGAATTTAATTCCTTTAGTTTTTTAAAGAATTCATCATAAAAAGCAATTGATTCAACTATTTTTTGAGATTTAAATAAAACAACAGGCTTAATGTTTAATCTAAGATCAGCAAATAAATATTTTCTGTATTCACTTATAACTAAAGCTATAAGTGCTCTTGTAAAAAGATCAGTATTTGAGGCAAAGTTTTTAAAATCTTTAGTATAACCGCTTTGTCTAAAATCAATTAGTGGGTAGTTAAAAACGATTTTGTCTTTGTATTTAGCTAAAACATTTTTATCTTTTAAATCACAAGTGGCAGTAAATTCTAATAAAATACTATCTTTATTAGAATTAAAAGCATTCATAACTGAAGTTTCTCAAGTTTGGTTTTCTTCAATTTCTTGTTTATTTTTATTCTTAGTTGATGAATTAATATGATGAGATTCATCAGAAATAAATACAATCTTATCTTCAAAATCATCAAAGGTTAAAGAATTTTCTTTTCTGTCAATTTGATCTAAATGTAGTTTTTGAGTTGTTGTAAATACTACCTGGATATCATCATTGTAAATAGAATTACTAAAATTATTTACTTTTTTAATTCTTATTCTATTTCCATTATATTCTAGGTCTTTATTAAAAAGATATTTACTTGATAAGGAATTAGTAAAGTTATCTATAGTTTTTTCTAAAACATTAGTTTGGTTAACAAAAAAGACAAATTTTTTATACCCTTTAGTGTATAAATATAACATTAATCCAGCCATTATCACAGTTTTTCCACTACCTGTAGCCATATGAAATAGATTATGGATTTGCTTTGTTTTAGAGTTTTTTTCATAATTGATAATAAAATTATCAAAAGCATCTTTTTGATAATCTCTTAACAAAATATTAGATGATAAATTTTTAGAGATTACTTCTGGCAGTTCTTTTTTAAATGTTATAACTTCTTTTTGAGAATTCAATTTTTGATATAAGAAAATATCTTCCATAATTATTCTCCTTTATAAAATGAGTCTGAAAAATCTTTATCATTTTGATTCATATTGTAATTCTCATCATCTATTTCTGAATAGTTTATATACAGTTTATTTTTATCAATTATTTTGATTAAAACCTTTTTCTTATCTTCTAATGATAAATTACCAAATTCTTTTTGAGTTTGTTCTAGTTCACTTGCTGTTAAATAAGGAATTATTCTTTCATCCTTAAATACTTTATTTTTAATTTCTATGATGCTAGTTTCATCAGATTTTTGAATATTGTTAATTAATTGTTGTGCATTTTCTAATAATTCACAATAAACAAAACTTCCGCCACCTTGTCAATTAACAGATTTAGAAATTCCACCTTGCTCACCATCAATTACTTTTTTTAATCTTTCAACAGATATATCTTGAATATAATCCATTTGTTCAATTCCAATATATCTTCTATTCATTTTATGAGCAACAGCAGCAGTTGTTCCTGAACCTAAGAAGAAGTCTAATACAATATCATTTGGTTTTGTTGAGATTTCAATTATTTTATATAGCAAAAATTCAGACTTTGGATTATTAAATTTTTTTTCATTAAATAAAGCATTCAAATGTGATGTCCCTTGTGAGTTAGGTGTATTAATAATAGTATTTTCCATTAATATACTTTGTATTGGTAATATATTTGTTTTAGTAAATAATAACCGATCACCAATTTCAATAACATTATCTTTATCGACAAATTCTTTTTTAATTACATTTTTATTGTTTTTTATTATAACTTCATCATTATTTCATAGGTCTTTAAAATTTGCAATGTTTCATGTTCAACATCCTAATTTGTTCCCTATTCTTAATGGAGGTCTTATAGGTATATACCCGATTTCTATTAATGATTCATCGCTTTTGTAGATTTCATCAATTGTAGAAGTGTTTTGAACCTTAGAAACATCATAATCCATAATAGCAATTGCATGTGAAAACATTTCACCATTTTCAATAATTTTAAATTCTAAATACTCACTATTTTGAATAGAATTTAATTTTTGAATATGTTTTTCTAAATTACTTTTTATACCCTCAAAATAATATATTGTGTAACCTAAATTTTTTCTTTCAATTAGTTTATCATGACCAGATGAAGCACCAGTATCCCTACCATAATAAAACATTTTGCCGTTTTGTTGTTTATAAACTGTTTTTGATATTGTGTTTTCATATTTTAATAATAATGGTTGTGAATTTTTTGTATAAATATGTATATATTCATGATTTCTTTGAACTGTTTTACTATCGTTTTGTGTGTTTTTTTTCAACTGTATTAATGTTCCATAGTGGTTTTCTCTTGAAAATATTTCATCCATTAAAACTTTTAAATACGCTTGTTCATTATCATCACATTGAACAAAAATCAAGCCATCATCTCTTAATAACATTTTGGCTAATTCCAACCTATTTTTCATAAATACTAATCATGATGAATGATTAAACTTATCATTATAATTAAATGAGTCATTTCCTGTATTATAAGGTGGATCTATATAAATACACTTAACTTTTCCTTCATATCTTTTTAATAAACTAGCTAAAGCAATTAAATTATTACCTTTAATAATTAAGTTATCATTTTCATCAAATTGGTTAACTTCTTCAACACCAGTTTTAGTGTATCTTTTAGCATTACCTAGAACTTTTGGAGCTAACATTTGTCTAACTTCATCACTTGCAATTAGTTCATTGTAAAAAATTTCTTTTCTTTTTTGATCATTCTTATCTTGACCGCCTTGCAAGTAGCAATCTTTAAAAGGAAAATCTAAAACTACATCATTAGAATTTGAAATAAATTCACCATTGGAAGTTAAGCCGATTTTATTAATATAACTTGTGTAAGAATCTTCTAAAAACTCTTTAGATTCAACAAATCTAGTAAATTTGTGCTTGTCAAAGATTAAAGTATTCTTAACATTTTTAAAAAATGTTTCTTTTATTAAATCATTAGATAACAAAATATCTAGTAGTTGTTCATCCATTCTAATAGCATCTTGATAAACAATTGCTTTTAGCAGTTTATTATCACCTGATACGTATCTTTCATTAGTTTTTAAAAGCTTTTCAACTGTTTTAAATATATTAATTTTCATGCGTGACTTCCTCATTTTTAATCTAGTTATAATAAATCTGCTATCTATAGTTTAATTTTTTTTCTATTTCTTTATTATTATATAGATTATGCAATCTAAAAATGCTTATATAGGTCAAAGGTCAGAAATAAAACTATTTAATATGAATAAATTCAGGTGCTGATATCAAACCTTTATTTATTATATTATTTTGTTTTTTATGTAAAACCTTGTTATAAAGATCTTTAAAAATTTTGCTTCATTATGAGTTTTATTCTCAACATCATAAATTTTAGGTTAAATATTATCTTCAATCATTTCTTTTGTACGAATTTGTTTTGAATTTAATTCTATTGTTTCATTTGTTTCTATTATTTTTTTAGACCTATATTTTTCTACTTTAAGACTTATAATCATTAAAAAAGTTTTAGTGTAATTCTATATATCTAGCAATCTTGCAAAATTATGGATATATTTTAATATCTTGTGTTTTTTCGTTCTTTATCTATAAATTAGTTCAACTTTATAATAGTATTTTTGGGTCTTAAACATGTTTTATATAAACTAGTATTGTCCTTTTCTAATTATCCTAAATATATGGCATTCATAACTATGATTTAGCTGATTTTTTAATTAAAAACAAATGAATTTATTTTTTTATGGTGATGCTTAATAATGTTTTTTGAGATTTATCAAAAAATAAAAAATGCCTTCATTGTTCAAAATGAGACATTTTATGTACCTTTATGCTGATTAACTTTTATAGTGGAACTTTATTATTTAAAAATTCAAGTGCTCTACGATTAAACTTTATCTCAATTAATGTTGCACTTTAATATTCAATCAAGCAACATATCCCCATGCATAAGACTAGATATGCTTTTGCTTACTTAGTTAGTGCTATTTTGTAAGAATGCTTTTGTCAACTCCCCATGATTTTGCAATGTTGTCTAAATGCTTGCCCATTTTAGATGCGCCTTTAAAAATAGAATTCTTGCTTGCATCTTTTTTAAATTTTCATTTACTTAAATCTTGAGAAAAACTTTTGGCATCTTGAAATGCTCCTTCTGCCTTAGTTATATTTTTTACATCTCATTCATCAATATTTTCTATATTTTCTGATTGAAGGTTATAAAATGAGTAACTTAATGAATTAACTATTAATGGTAGATTTTTTGGAACCTTAATTGTTTTCTTTCCTATTCCTGTTAGTTTAATAAGTTTATTTGAATCTTTGTAATATCCTAATTGAGTTATAACAACTAGTTTGTCTCTCATAGTATAACCTCAGTTAGCATCAATATTATTGTTTCCATTTTGTGAAAAATTATCTAATAATTTTGAAGGCTCATCTTTAACATAATATTTTGTTACAACTGCGTTTTCTAAGACTTTTCCAAGCTCTACTTCAAAATCTTGAGAGCCTAATTTTAATGAGATTTTATTCTTTTTGCCTGATCCATCTTTATCTACAACTAGTTTGGTATCTTTTTCACTTTCCTTTTGAAGTTTAAGATTGCTAATTCCTTCATCATTAGCATAAACTGCAATTTGGTCTAAAAAATCACCTTGTGTATGGAATGCAGCAAAAGCATCTTTGTGTTCATCAACAATTTTCTTAACTTTTTCTACATCTTCTAATTCTTTTTTTAGTTTTGCTTTAGCTTCAGGATTAGATGCTGGTGCATCACTACTCATGCCATTTGTATGATTATTAGCTGAATAGTTTCCACCACTATTATTTGAAGAAGAATCAGGACTTTCAGGAGCTTTAGGAGCTACTTCAGTTTCAGCTCTTGGTTCATCGCCTTGAACTCCATTATTAGATTCTGCATTATTATTTGTCATTGAAGATTCATTATTTTCATTGTTTATTGATTCTGTGCTTGAATCATTATTAGGGGTATCTGTATTATTTTTTTCTTCATTACTCTCAGCATTGGTGTTTTTATCATCATTATTTGTTAATTCGCTAGATATTTTGTCTTTTTCTAACTTGCTTTTATTCATTTCTTCAGACTTTGCGCCAGCACCACACTTAGCAGCTACAAACAAAATTGCACTAAGTGAAGCAACTGAGCCTAAAATTAAAAATTTTGATTTCTTCATAAATTATTTTTTTACTTTCTTTGATTAATGTTCGAGATTTGAAAACGAATTATACAGGCAAGTAATAATAAACCAGAGAGAGAGAGAGAGAGAGAGAGACGCAAAAATGTGTAATTGTTTCCTCATGCACTTCATCAAGCATTCTAAACACATTTTATAAAAATTCAATTTGCTAAAAACTAAGCGATTTATAAAAGCACAATTTAAATACAAATAAATACCTAAAGCTCTGTTTTATAGTGCTTAATGAAAATTAAGATAAGCATATAAAAAAACATCCTGATTGATTAAAAACCAGGATGTTTTTTTAATTAAATTAATTATTTTCTAAAATCAATAACAGCTCTTCCTAAGAACTCACCTTTTTGAAGTTTGTCAAAAATGTCAGAAACTTCTTCTAGTTTGACTACCTTAGTAACTTCTGACTTAACTTTTCCTTCAGCAGCATATTCTAATGCTTCAGCTAAATCTTGTCTAGTGCCAACAATTGAGCCTGCTAATTCACGTTCTAATAATACTGATCAGAAAATTGAAACCTTAAAGTCATCTTTGCCATGTTTATCTTTAGCTGGCAAGCCAACTAATACTTGGCGGCCGCCACGACGAAGCATATCCATACCTTGTTCAGCAGCACTAGGATGAACTGAAGTGTTAACAACAGCATGAACACCGCCGCCAGTAACTTCAATAATTTTTTCAATAAATTTAGGATCTTTAGCAGAGTTAAATGCATATTCAGCACCTGATTTAAGGGCTAATTCGCATTTTTCATCAGATAAATCAACTCCAATAGGTCTTAGCCCCATAGCTTTAGCATATTGAATAGCCATTTGTCCTAAGCCACCAACACCAATAACAGCTACAAAGTTGCCGGCTTTAGCTTTAGTTTGTTTTAATGACTTGTATGTCGTTACACCAGCACAAACAACTGGTGCGCCTGTAACAATGTCTAATTTTTCAGGCACTAGTCCAACATAATCTTCATGACCAATAGCATATTCAGCATATGAACCGTCTTTAGTATAAGCTGACATATTTTGGTTTGGACAAAGTGTTTCTCTACCTGTTAAACAATATTCACAGTAACCACAAGCATCATGTAATCATGCTAAAGCAACTCTGTCGCCAATTTTCAAGCGTGTGCATCCTTCCCCTAATGCAACAACTTTTCCAATTCCTTCATGCCCTGGTATTAATGGATATTTAGGTTCCACTAATCAATCATAATTAGCAGCATGTAAGTCAGTATGACAAATGCCTGAAGTTTCCATTTCAATTAAAACTTCTTTGTATTTAGGCTTAGGTACATCCACTTCCTTAACACTTCACTTTTTAGGTTCAGTCACAACAAAAGCTTTCATTTTTGCTGGAATTTCTTTCATTTGAATCTCCTTATGAATATAAAATTTAAACCTTACATTTAAATTTTACAACTATTAATAAGGCTTGTTTGATTATTTGATGTGTTTGAGACTAAAATTAGGCTTTTGAAAAACCTAGCTGGGAAAAATCAAGTATTTTTCCCATTTTTTTCCTTTTTTTATTTTTCTGCACAAAAGTAAAAATCTTAATGTAGGAGAGAGAAAAAGGAGAAAGAAATGAATGATTTATTAATTTACTTTTCAATTTTATTTAAAGGAAATAACTTTGAAATTTATAAAGCGCTTAAAAACGGATATAAGGTTGATAAATATAAAGTTGATGAAGAGATAAATAAATTAAAACAAAGTGGTATTAAAACTATTACTATTTTTGATAGTAATTATCCACAAGGATTGAAAGAATTAAAATATTCCCCTTTTGTTTTGTTTTACAAGGGGAATATTGAACTGCTTAATAAAAATATAGTCTGTGCTACAGGAGATGTAGCCAATGAATTTGTTTTGCATAATGTTGCACAAACATGTAATGAATTAGCCAAAAGCACTGTTTTACTGACTAATAATTTCAAAAACATTGATCAAAATATTATTGAAGTATTTAACAATAATAAACAAGGGGTTATTTATTTATTGGCTAATGGTATATCATACAATTGCCCTAATGTGGATTTAGACAAAGACTTGTGCATCACTTTTATACCGCCAGATTTGCACCCTAAGCTCAGGTATTTTAAAGAAAGAAATGTTGTTGCTTCAGCTCTAGCTAATAATTTAATTATATTTAGTAGCAAGCGCAATTCAGGGCTTATTAACCTAGCTAATTGTTTTGCAAATTTAGGCAAAAATGTTTACTGCTATCCAGGCTTAACATATGATGATGGTAATACTTACTTAATTAAATCAGGGGCAAACTTAATAACACATTTGGCTGAAGTTAACTACTTCTAATTATTTCCTCTAATTTTATACCAATTGCACCTGAATTATAGTGCCCTATGGTTTCAGTAGCTACTGCTTTAGCATCCTCTGTTGCATTTTCCATTGCAAACCCAAAATGAGCATTTTGTAATATTTCTACGTCATTGCTTGAATCACCAAAAGCATAAATTGTGCAATCCTGTAATTTATATATTTTCATAAATTCTTTAAGTCCATTTCACTTTGAAATTCCTAAAGGATTAACATCTGTGTATATTCTGTTAGTTAGATATACTGAATACTTATCTTTATATAGATTGCTAAAGTATTGGGTTGTTTTGGCAGCTATATCATTTGGATTTCTTATTGCCACTTGAGTAATTATTGAATCTGAATCATTTGCCACTTTTGACATTGATTCATAATCTGAAAACTTAATGTGCGCAAAATCCATAATATCTTGCTTCATAATTCATTCAGGAAAATTGCCATCAGCATCTTTATTTACATATGTAGCAGTAAAATCTGCTGTATCAAGAGAAATTATTAAGTTGTTTTTGTAAGCATAATCAAACATTTTTTCAAAAACATCAGATTCTAATCTGCCTACAACAATATGATTTTTATTTTTTACATCATATATTAATGCGCCGTTTGAGCATATAAAATAGTCTATTCCGTCAAATTCATTTAATAAGGGAAGTACTTTTAAAAGCCCTCTTCCGGTGTTTAAAATATTTATTCCGCCTTTTTTATGCACATCATGAAATGCTTTTTTAGTTACGGGATGAACTTTATTGTTGCTCATTAACAGAGTTCCATCTAAATCATATGAAAAAATCTTTTTCTTCATTCTATTCTCCTTGTAAAAATGGTAAAAAATGATGCTAATAATTTAATAATTGTAATTCAATTTTTTAAAATATTTTTTATAATTTTTCATACTATGAGTAGCCCTGTGACTAATTTGAAGATACTTAAAAGAAAAAAATTACTAAGAAAATTACATAGCGAAAATGTTAACAATCTAAAATTAATTGAATTAGATAAAGAGGATATTGACTTAAGAAAATATTTTGGCGATGATTTAATGGCTAATTTGAGAATGGCCAATTACTCATATTATTCTGATAGTGCGAATAAAAGAAAAAAGAATGTGAGAAAAAGAACTGCTATTTTATATGCCAAAAGAGTGTTTTTTCTCTTCATCGCTGCTTTAATTTTTAACTTTGGTGTTATTGCATTTTTAAACAGAGGTGATACACTTCCTAGTGGTTTATCTGGATTTCCAATGTTAGCAGTGCTTATTGCTAAAGATAAGGGTTACCGTGACTGAGATAAATACTTTGCCTTAATGTTTATTTTGATTAACCTTCCTCTTTTAATTGGATTTGGTTTTAAAGTAAAGCGAAGTTTCACCATATTAACAGCTGTGTTCATGATTTCACAATTAATTACTAACGCAATATTTACTTCAATTCCACAAGTTCATGATTTTATACATAACTACATTAATATTGCGCCTGGCTGGCATAAGCTAGTTGAATTTCGGGATAGTGCAGGCAATGCTATAGGAACATATGAAAATGCAAGCAGTTGGCCAATAATTATAAATGGTTTTCTTGGCTCAATATGTGCAGGAACATCAATTGCTATTGCTTGAAAAAATGGTGGTTCAACTGGTGGAACTGACATTATTGCTTATTATTTCTCAACTAAAAAACAAAAAAGCGTTGCTGGAATGATGTTTACTGTAAATATTATTGCCACTTCATTCTTCTTACTTGTTTTTGGTATTGCTGCTAAACATAAAGAGGCTGTTGATCTAGGTGTTATATCATCAAGCAGCAGTGTTAAAAATGTTTTAGAGCAACCTAATTCAATAATAATTACATTAAAAGATGGTTTTGCAATTAATTCAATTAAACAATATGTGTCACATAGAACAATTTTTGGACTAAGAGAATTTTCAACCATTTTATACATTATTTTTAACAACATTGTGTTAGGTTTAATGTATCCAAAATACAAAAAAGTTACCCTTTCTATTGCAACTAAGTGTCCTGATGCTGTCTTAAATTACTTTAAACACATTAAATACTGACATGCATATACGATTTTTAAAGGAATTAGCGGCTACTCACAAGAAGAGACATACTTTATTGAAACAACTTTATTGACACTAGAGAGCAAAAACATTATCTCTGACATTAAAGTTATTGATCCAAAAGCATGGATTTCAATCAGGCCGGTTGAGCAAGTTAAAGGCGCATTTAATACTAAATATGTTGAAGAGTAAAAAAACTTACAAGACTGTTTTATAGCCTTGTAAGTTTTTTTTAATTACTTAACTTTGTGCTTTAGCTGCTCTTGCAGAAATGTAATCTTCTTGAACATCGTCAACTAATTTTTTAGCTTCTGCTAACTCTAAACTAAAGAAAGTTGTTACGCCTCTATTTTGCATTGTTGCACCAAATAAAGCATCAACTCTAGACATTGTTCCATGTCTGTGAGTAATTACTAAAAATTGAGTCTTATTTTTTAGTTTTTGTAAATATTCTGCATACCTTACAACATTTGATTCGTCCAAAGCAGCTTCAACTTCATCTAAAATACATAATGGAAGTGGACGTGCTTTAAGTATTCCGAATAATAGAGATATGGCAATCAGTGACTTTTCGCCACCAGAAAATAGCTTAAGATTTTTAATACTTTTTCCTGGTGGCATTGCCTCAATTTCAACTCCAGATTCTAAAATATTTTTAGGATCAGAGAAGAATAATCGAGCACTACCGCCACCAAACATTGTGGCAAAAACATCATTAAATTCAGCATTAACATCATGAACAATATTAGTTAATCTTGTGATGATAATCTTATCCATTTGTGCAATAGCTGATTCTAAAACTTGTTTTGCTTGTGTTAATTCCTCTTCACTTTTTACAAACTTATTGTATCTTTCTTCTTCTTCAACTAATTGTTCTAGCGCTTCAAGGTTAACATTACCAAGCTTGTTAATTTCTTCTCTTATTTCTCTAACAATTTCAGTTGCTTGGTCATAAGACATTTCCAGTTTATATCCTTGTGCTTCAGCTGATTCTAATGTTAACTTATATTGTGATGCTAATCTTTCACGTGATTGTTCAAGAAATACTTTAGATTTTTCTTTTTCAGAAAGCTTTTCTGAAAATGATTCTAACAGTTTTCTTAGAGTAGATTCAAAGTCGCTTTTTAACACTTGGCCTGAATTAATTTCTTGCCCTAAAGCATTAATTCTTTCGTTTTTAGCTCTAAAATCAGCTTCAAGTGCACTTTTTCTAGATGATAAGACCTCTAAATCAGCTTCAGAACTGTGAATGCTGATGCTTTCGGCTTTTATTTCTAGTTCTTTGTTGCTAATGTTTTTGAGTTTTAAATTCAGCTCATCGAGTATTTTTTGCTCAGCACTTTTTTGTGTAATAATATTTGCTAATTGATTTTTTAGCTGGCTTTCTAACTCTAAACAATTTCTTCTTTCATTGCTAATTTCATTATGCTTAGATCTATCATCAGTTATAGCAATCTGTATACCAGGAATAAGCGATTCTAATTCATTTATTTTTAAGTCAATAGTTAATAATGTTTCAGTATTAGACTTAGCGCCACCAACTATTACACCACCAGCACGAATTATGTCGCCATCTAATGTAACAATCATGTATCTATTGTCTAAAATTTTTGAAATATGATTAGCATGATGAATTGTTTCAGTAACTATAACATTGCCTAATAAAAATTGTGAAAGAATAAGATAAATTGGCTCAACTTCTACTAATTCAGAAGCTACAGCAATAAAACCAGGCTGACCTTGAATAGCTAAAAGATGATCATCTCTAACACTTTTAGGTTGAATAGATGCAAGAGGAATAAAAGTTGCTCTTCCGCCATTATTTTGCTTTAAAAACTCAACTGCTTTAACAGCAACTTCGGGCTTATCAACTACTAAGTGTTGTAAAGCATTTGCTAAAACAGCTTCAATTGCCCGTGAATATTCTTTGTTGACTTTAATTAAATCAGCAACAGTTCCTTTTAAACCTTTACCAAAAATAGCCTTGTTTTCTAAAATGGTTTTTGTACCTTTATATAAAAGCGTGTTGCCTTCTTTTTGTTGTTTAAGCAAGTTTAGGTGAGTTTGTATTTTGAAAATATCATTTTCTTTTTTATTTAATCTGACAGATATAAGGTTAATCTCTTTGTCATGATTGTCTAAAATTTCGCCATTATCAGAAATTCTTTTATTAATTAAATCATATTCTCTATTATAGTAAGCAACTCTTTGTGCTGATTTTTCAATTAATGTTTTATAAGCACTGATTTGTTCAGTTGTATTAACTTTTAATTCGCCTTCAACAATTAATCTCTCACGTTCATTTTCTCTAGCAATAGCTATTGAGAGATTATTAAGTCTGTCTTTGACAGCTTCTAATTCAATAGAAATTTCTTTTTGTGCAGCTTCAAGATTGGTTTTGAACTCAATGTTTTGACTAATTTTAGCCTCTAAATTTTTTATTCTGTCATTTAAGTCATTCTTAGTTTCTTGAACACCTTCTAATTCAACAGAAAGCTCTTCATATCTTGAGCCAAATCTTTTTATATTATCTACTAATAATCCAACTTCAACAGATCTTAATTCTTCAGTTTTTGCAATAAATATTTTTGCTTTTTCTGCTTGTTTTCTTAATGGATTAAGCTTTCTTTCGATTTCGGCTATAACTAGGGCAATTTGGTCAAGCCCTTCTTGAGTTTTAGCTAGCTTTGATAAGGCTTCTTTTTTTCTAAATTTATACTTAGAAACCCCTGCTGCTTCTTCAAAAATTCCTTTTCTTTCCTCGGCAGATGCTTCAGCAATGTCACTAACAGTACCTTGTGAAATGATAGCTAAACTACTTTTACCAATTCCACTTTCCATTGCAATTTCTTTAATATCTTTTTGCCTGCAAACCTCGCCATTAAGATAATACTGGTTAATGCCTGAACCTCTTTCTAGAACACGTGAAATTGTAATAGTTTCATGATTAATACTGCTTTGGCCATCTTTATTATCAAAAGTAAGTGTAACCATAGCCTTATCCATTGGCTTTGCAGTCTTAGATCCGGCGAAAATTACATCATCCATATTATCGCCCCGAAGCTCTTTGGCGCTTCTTTCACCTAGAACTCATTTAATGGCATCATTGATATTTGACTTTCCTGAACCATTAGGCCCAACAATACCTGCAACCCCACCATTAAAATGCAAAGTTATAGGTTCAGCAAATGATTTGAATCCGTGAGCTTCCACTTTAATTAATTTCATTTTACACCTCTTGCAATATTGAAAATTTTGCTCTTAGTAAATTTTAATAAAAAAGACCAAAAATACTATGGTTTAGACATTATTAATTTATTTAATGCATCATTAGCAGCATTTTCTTCGGCTTCATGCTTGCTTTTTCCAACTCCTGAGCCATAAACATTGCCTTCATAAATAGCTTCTGCTTTAAATAAATTATTTTCGCTTTGGTATGTTTGATAAAAGACAGTTTTTTTGCTAAAAGATTGCATATGCTCTTGCAGCCTGGTTTTTGAATCTTTAAGCTCAATTTTGCCTTCTTTATACTGCTTAACTAAAGGCAACAATGTTTTGTCTAAAAATTCTTTAACTTTTGGCAATCCTTGGTCTAAAAATATAGCTGCAACTAATGATTCAAAAATATCAGCGCCAACTTTTTTAGAACTAAGCACTTCAGTAGCAACGACATTGCTTGAGAGCACTAAAAAGTCTTTAAGTTTAAGCTCATCGGCAATTTGATTAAGCGAATCAGTGCACACTAATTTCGATCTTATTAAGGTAAGCTGGCCTTGGTTTTTGTCCTTAAAGGAATTAAAAAGTATTGCAGATACATAGAACTGCAATATTGCATCACCTAAAAACTCTAAAGTTTGATAATTCTTGCCTTTTGAATTAGCTACAGATGAGCCGTGTGTAAAAGCTTGTCTATAAACTGATAAGCTTGCTGGCTCGATATTAAAATTGCTTAAAAAATTTTCAATGCTATTCATGTGGCTTGTCATTTAGTTCCTTCTTGATAACTTCTAGAACACTGTTTTTTATAACTAACTTAATTTGATTTAGTGCACCTAAGTATGCCTTAGAGTCACTGTTTCCATGACATTTAATACTTAGTCCATTAAGCCCAATTAATCATGCAGCTCCTACATTTCTATAGTCTAATGTTTCAGCTACATCTTGAAAGGCTCCTTTAAGGAATAGATAGCCAAATTTTCTTATTGGCTTAGCCATAATTTTGTCTTTAAGCAAGTTCTTAAAGCTTAAAATTGCGCCCTCTAGGCTTTTGAGCACTAAATTTCCGCCATAACCGTCAATAACTGCTACATCAGCAACACCATCTAATAAATATCTTGGTTCACTGTAGCCGACATAATTTATGAATTTATTTTCTTTTAACTCTTTAGCAGCTTCTTTAACTATTTCTAGCCCTTTATAATCCTCAGTTCCAATGTTAATTAGTGAAACTCTTGGATTAACAATGTTTAGCAAAGTACGCGCGTAGACGTTAGCAATTTTTGCTCATTCAACTAAGTATTCTGCTTTACATTCAATATTAGCACCAACATCTAAAAGTAAAAACTTGCGACCAACAACTGTAGGCATAAGTGGCATAAATGCAGAACGGCTTACTCCTTGCAATCTCTTTAATTTAAAGGTAGCACAAGCTAAATAAGTTCCAGAATCACCGCTAGAAACAACAGCATCAGCTTTGCCTTGTGCAACAAGGTCAATAGCATCATTCATTGAAGTGTTTTCTCTTAATGATTTATGGAAGTTTTTAACATCAGAAGGCACATTAGGGTTATTAATTATTTTTAGTGAGTTAGGCACATTTTCAACTAACTTAAGCTCATTATTAATTAAAGCTTCATCGCCAACTAAAATAATTTCATAATTATCATTTTCTTTTAAAAACTGACAGCTAGCCTTAACTGCTGCAGCAACACCATTGTCATTTCCGTTTACATCAAAAGCTATTCTATACATAATTTCTTACTCAAATCCTATTAAAAAATGATAATTAGGTTGATTGCCATTGACAACTTCAACTTCACAGTCATAATATCTATTGATATAGTCAACCAATTCAATTGCATCAGGTTCTGAAGCATCATTACCATAGTAAATAGTAATAATTTCAGTTTCATCATTAGCAGCTTTTTTAATTAAATGTTTTGCAGCTTCTAGATATGAAGCTTTACATGAAATGATTTTGCCATCTAGAATGCTAATAAAGTTATCTTTTTTGATCTTTACGCCATTAAAAGTTGTGTCCCGAACTGCCATTGTGACTTCGCCAGTTCTAACCATTTTCATAACTTCTTTCATTAATTCATTATTTTCATCGCTATTTGAATTGCTATTAAAAGCTATGATTGCATTAATTCCTTGAATTTGGGTTCTAGTAGGCACTATGTGAACATTTTTATCAAAAATTCCTGAAGCAGCTTGTTCAGCAGCTAGAAAAATATTAGGATTATTTGGAAGCACGAAAACATCTTTAGCATCAACTGATTTAATTGCTTCTAAAATATCAGTAACAGATGGGTTTTGAGTCTGACCGCATTCAATAATTGCGTCCGCACCTAATTCTTTCATTTTGTCAATAAAACCTGAACCAAGGTTGCATGAGACAATTCCACATTTTTTGTTCCCTTGTGCAACTGCATCATTGATTACAACGCTGTTATTTCTGTTGGTTCTAGAATTTTCAGCTTGCAAGGTCATGTTTTCAGACTTAATTTTTATAAATTCACCATGTTTTTGACCATAGTTAAGCATATCACCTGGCTTTAAAGTATGGCCATGTACTTTAATTAATTCAGCATCTTGCACAATAACAAGTGAATTAGCAAACTTAGAAATATGTTTTTCAAAGGCAGACTTATCAAATTCATCAGGTTTATTTAATTCAATAATAAATTCAGTACAGTAACCAAATTCACCTTTATAAACTTCATCAGAGCTAATAAATTTATCAATTGACTGCTCAACTTGTTGAATTTCAACAGGATTACCAATTACATAGCTGTGCATCCCTGTGATAAATGAAACTAAACCTTCGCCCCCTGAATCAACTACACCAACTTCACGTAAAACTTTTAGTAAATTTGGTGTGTTATCACAAGCAACTCTTGAATAATCCTTCGCCATTTCAAAGAAATGTTCAAGAGTTGTTTCTTCATTTACATTTTTAGCTAGCTGTTCAGTTGTTTCACGTATTACTGTAAGAATTGTACCTTCTACAGGTTTAAGAACTGATTCATAAGCTCTTTTGGTAGCACTTTTAAATCCTTCAACTAATTCTAAAACTGTCACTTCATTTTTATCAGCAAAATAATTGGCAAATCCTTTAAAAATTTGGCTTAAGATGACCCCTGAGTTTCCCCGAGCACCAAGGAGCATGTTTTTAGACACAACTGCAGAAACTTCAGCAAGATTAGCAGTATTTTCTAAATTTTTAAGCGCTTTTGCTGCTGCATCAGCAGTATTAGACATATTGGTTCCAGTATCACCATCAGGAACAGGGAAAACATTAAGTGCATCAATTCTATTTTTGTTGTTAATTAAATTATTTGCACCAGAAATAATTAAATTTGAATAAATTGTGCCATCAATAACCTTAGCGTTCTTAATCATTTATCAACTCTCCTATGAATAAATTAATTTTGCCAACTTTTTGACCTTTTTTGACAAGCTTATACTTTAGCAAATTACTTATATTTTTAACTAACTCTTTTGCGCTTGTGTTTTTTAGTATTTTTATTGATGCACTAAAATTCCATATATCTTTATCACTTTCATGCACATTAAAGTCTGCAATATGATCAGTGGTGCCTTCTTCTAAATCAAGTCTTACACCGGGTGTTGATTCTAAAATCTCTATAAAAATCTTTTCAACTTCATTGTTTGTCATTTAAAGCCCTACCTTTGCAATGCAGTTTAGAATTTTAATTTAGTATTTATATGATAATTGTAGATAAAATTATATTATTATTAAAATTAAAACAAAATTTAAAATTATCAATATAAAAATATATACTAACATCCAAAAATTGAATATAAATTTAACTTAAATTTGTTGGGCGATTTAAACTATTATGGCAGAAAAAGTTGAAAAAGTTATTGTTTTAAAAATTGAAGATTATGTACAAAATGAAAATGCAGCATTAGTAACTGTTTTAGGAACTAATGGCATTTTCAAACTTTTTGCACCTGGAGTTGCTAAAACAATTTCTAAAAATAGGCAAAATTTACAAATTGGCTCTATTTGCGAAATAGACTATTTTAAAGCAAGATTCGTAAATAAATTAAGTAAGTTAAAAAAAGCATCACTACTTATTATGCCTCATTATGAAGATAATTTGGTTCTTAAATTCATAGCTAAAATGATGCTTTATTTAGAAAATTATAAAAGTAATTCTAAAGAAGTCTTTGATGCTTATGAGGAGTGTTTGCTTAAATATGATTTCTATGTAAAAAACGGCTTTGAAGATATTGAAACTAAGGGAAATCCACTTAGATATATGATTACCTACATAGTATCAAAAGCCCTTAATTACAATGGGATTCAGCCAAATCATCACAGATGCATTAATTGCAACTCTCCTGCTAATTTAGTTGATTTTAAATTTTCAGAAGGTGGTTTTATTTGTGGCCAGTGTACCAACAACCAAAGATGAACAAAAGAACTTAAATCACTTTATTTTTTATTTAATAGTTTAGATAAATACATTCTAATGAGTAATAAAACAATTAATGACATTATTTATAATGAAATAATTAATCATTTAATTAAAAATGGAATTTATGTTAATTGAGAAATATTAAAATTTAACAAATAAACCTATAAAACAGCCTTTTTGTACAACACAGTTGGCTGTTTTATTTTTTTAAAAAAACTATTAAAAATAAATAATTTATAATTTACATAATATAAATTTTATTAGGAGGCAAAATGAAAATAGGTAATGCAAAAGTGGCTATTGATGCCATAGAAAAGTACAAAAATATAGTCATTTTTCATCACATTCGCCCTGATGGCGACTGCTTAGGATCACAAGCTGGGCTAGCTGAATTAATTAGAACTAACTACCCTGAAAAAAATGTTTATACAGTTGGAAATAATGTGGGTGTATTTGACTTTATGAACTATAAATATGATCCAATTGAATCAATTGACTTTACAGACTCTCTTGGCATTGTGGTAGATGCTTCAAGCTCAAATAGAATCGAGTGTGCTGAACTATTATTAAATAAAAAATTTACTGCTGCCTTAAGAATAGATCATCATCCTAATGATAGCGACATTGAATATAAATATTTATGAGTAGATGAACACTATGTTGCTGCTGCTGAAATGATTGCAAAAATTGCTTATGAAGCTAACTGAGTGGTTACACAAAAAGCTGCAGAGCATGTATTTTTAGGTATAGTAACTGATAGTGGCAGATTCTTATATCCTGATACTTCTGCAAGAACACATCAATTAGTTTCATTTTTATATGAAAAAGGTGGCTTAAAGCCTAAATTTATCTTTAATGAACTAAGTAAAAGGACAATGGAAGATATAAAATTCTCTGGTGAAATACTTTCAAATTTCAAAAAGCAAGGCAGAGTTTTATACTACGAAATCACCAATGAAGTTTTAGAAAAATTTGGCATAGATAGCCTTAAAGCAGCCACATTCGTCAATGAGCTAGCTGATATTGAAGACAATTCATGTTGAGCTTTCTTTATCCAATTAGAAGATGGAAAAATTAGAGGACGTCTTCGTTCAAATGGACCTTTAGTTAATAAAGTGGCAAATAAATATAGTGGTGGTGGCCATGATAATGCAGCTGGCATTACATTAACAGAATGAAGCCAAGTTAATGATGTAATTAATGATTTAAATCAAGCAATTATTGAATGAGAGGCAAAATAAGTATGGCTCAACATATGGAAATAGGTTCATTTAATGATGCAAAAAATTTAATAGAAAAATATGATTCAATCATAATTTTCCACCATACGCGCCCTGATGGTGACTGCTTAGGTAGCCAATTTGGCCTAAGAGAATTAATAAAAGATAACTATCCTAATAAAAAAGTTTATGCAATTGGTGATAACAATGGCTCATTCTCATTTTTAAACTTCGACTTTGACAGTGAGCCAAGTGATGAATTACTTGCACAATCACTAGGAGTAATTGTTGATGCCAACTTCAAAGAGAGAATTTATTTACGTCAATATTTAGACAAAAATTTATTTGCTGAAACACTAAGAATCGACCATCATCCTAATGATGACGATCTAGATAAGTGTACTAGATGAGTTGAATCATCTAGAATTGCAGCAGCAGAAATGATTGCCGAATTAGCCTATAAATCAGGCTGAAAAGTTAGTCCCAAGGCAGCTGAATATATCTTTTTAGGCATAGTAACTGACAGTGGAAGATTCCAGTTTTCTGATACATCAGCAAGAACTCATGAATTAGCAGCTTTTTTATATAAAACTGGCTTTAATGCTGACAAAATTTTTACAGGTTTAGCTCAAACTGATTTACAGGATATTAAACTATCTAATAAAATTTATGAAAATCTTAAAACAGTTGGCAAAGTTGCTTACACTACACTAACTTATGATGAAACAATTAAACTTGGCAAAACTCCTAACCAAGCATGTAGACCAAATTCTATTTCAAATTTAAAAGGTTATCCATTTTGAGTGTTCTTCAATGAAGAAGAAAATGGGAAAATTAGAGTTGAATATCGTTCAAATGGCCCATGCGTAAGAAATGTGGCAGTTAAATGAGGTGGTGGCGGCCATGAAAGAGCTTCAGGATCAATTCTAGATTCATTTGACCTTGTGCCTGAAGTTATTAAAGACTGCAATGATGAAGTTGAAAGATGAGAGAAATTTGGCAACGAAGACCAAGTTAAATAAAAGAAAGTGGATTGTTCCACTTTTTTTAGCTAAAAATTCCACTATTAATAGGCTAATTTGTTATTTTGTATAATTTTATTACATACAAAAATGTTTTTAAAAATATAAAAAACAGATCCTATAAGGAGTTATTAATTATGATTAATAAAAAGTTTTTAAAGGGTGCTTTAATTGGCTCAGCGCCTGTTATTTTGCTACCATCAATAGCTGCTACATGTCAAGATCCAGCTACAAAAAATGAAAATTCAAATGGTGACCAAAATGGTAATAAAATAGGCTCAAATGGCAAAATTGATGATGTAATTGCTTCGCTAAAAGCAACTTGAAGCACACTAAAAGATAATGAAAAAGAAAATGCAATTACATCTCTTGCAAAAGCTATGAAAAGCGATGTTAAATTAACTCAAGATCAAATACACTTTTTAATTAGCCAACTAAATAAGGACGTTGGAACCTTTGGTGCTGTTGTTTGATATATAACTTCAGTTGAATCGCTTATTGGCAAGGCTCAATCATACGAATTTGCTAAATTAGCTTTTAATAAATTGAAAGAATCTAATAAAGATAAGTTTGATTTTAATCAAAAATTTAATGAGCAAACAAGCAAGGTTGAAGCAACTAATAGCAAAAGTCTGCCTGTTGTATTCATGGACATAGATGAAACAGTGCTTCAAAATGACTTAACTGAAGCATCTGCAATGATTAATGGCGGCTACAGTGGTGCTGAAAAAGAGAAAAATGACCTTAAAGCTAATAGATTTGCAATTCCAGGTGCTGTTGAATTCATAAATTATGTGCATGAAAATGGTGGTTTAGTATTTTATAACTCAGATATGAACCAATCAACAGCAGTCAGAGATGCTGTTAAAGAAAATCTTAAAAAAGTCGGTGTTAAGTTTGTTCAAGATTTTCAATTCTGAATGCGTGGCTCAATGCCTTATGTAGCAGAAAATGAAAGTGACATTAGCGATGAAAAAACCAAAGGAATGTCAGATGATGAACTTAAAAAACTAGCTGAAAGATTAAAGTTTACAACTAATTATAGGGAAAAGCCTTGAATTACATGAACTAACTCTTCTGCGGCTTATAGACTTGGCAAAAAGGTCTATAAAACAGACAGAATGGAAGCAATGGACAAAAATACTGAAGGCTTCAAACTAATGGGTGAAAAGAAAGTTCCATTGAAAACCATAATGAAAATTGGTGACAATTACAATGACTTTTTTGACAGAATTTCTAAGGGTAAAACTAATAGTGAAAGAGTAAATTCATTCAGAGATAAAAACCTAGAAATTAATAAATACTTTAGTATTGATGGTGCCGAAGTTAAACATACTGTCAAAAAAGATAATAAATACACTTTAGAAAAAGTAACTAACCCTTGAAAACAAGTTTATGTTCTTATCCCTGGCAATTCTGAATATGGTGGCTGATTAGATAAACTTGGTTATGGCAATGTTTATAATCTATATGAAGAAATTTTAAAAATTGTTAAAAACAGCAAATATCAAGAAGGTCCAAAACCAGAAAATAATGTTATTTAAATGCTAAATAGAGCTCTTGCTCTATTTTTATTACTATAAAACAGGTTTTTTGGTAAATTGACATATTTGAAAATAGCAAAATTTTTGTGTAAAAGTTTTTCATAAAATTAGATAAAAAAGGCAATCTATATAATTTAATTATGCTTATTTAATTCATTTTAAGCATTATTTTTGAAAGGATAGTTCAAATAAAGGTAGTAGAAAATATCAAGCAGTGTTTTTAGCAAAAATACTGATGCTAGCAAGCAAAAGTTTATATTCTGAAACATAAAACTCTAGGAGAATAACTATATGGAAAAATACATATTAACTTTAGATGAAGGCACAACTAGTGCTAGAGCATTAATAGTTAATAAAAAAGGTGAAATTATTGCCGTTGAGCAAGCTGAATTCACTCAACACTTTCCAAAAGAAGGATGAGTTGAACATGATGCTATTGAAATATGAAACACACAGCGTTCTACATTAGTTCAGGTACTAAATAAATCAAAAATTAGCCCTGAGCAAATTGATTCTATTGGTATAACTAACCAAAGAGAAACAGTTGTTATCTGAAATAAAGAAACTGGTTTGCCTATTTATAATGCTATTGTTTGACAAGATCAAAGAACAGCTGAATATTGCCAGTCATTTACAAAAGAGCAAGTTGAATTAGTAAAAGAAAAAACTGGATTAATCATTAACCCCTATTTTTCAGGGACAAAAGTAAAATGAATATTAGATAACGTTCCTAATGCAAGAGGGCTAGCTTCTGAAGGCAAATTAATGTTTGGAACTATCAATACATGGCTAATTTATAGGCTTACTGGTGGAAAAGTCTTTGCGACTGACCACACTAATGCGCAAAGAACACTTTTATACAACATTCATACAAATAATTGAGACGATGAATTATTAAAATTATTTGATATTCCAAAAAACATACTTCCAGAAATTAAGTCATGTAGCGAAGAATATGGCATTACTTTCCCACACTTATTTTCAAGAGATAACACAAACCAAATTAGAATTACTTCATCAATAGGTGATCAGCAAAGTGCACTATTTGGCCAGTTATGCTTAGAAAAGGGTCAGTCAAAAATTACATATGGTACAGGATGCTTCATTCTTACTAATACAGGTGAATCAATTGTAAAATCTACACATGGATTGCTAACAACAATTGCTTATTCATTCAAAGACAAAATTCACTATGCTCTAGAAGGATCAGTTATGATTGCTGGAGCAGCAGTGCAATGACTTAGAGACAATTTGAAAATTGTTTATAGCGCCTTAGAAACTGAATGATATGCAGGACAAGTTAATGATGATAGAAGAGTTTATGTGGTGCCTTCATTTACAGGTTTAGGTTCTCCATACTGAGATTCATATTCACGTGGGGCAATTTTTGGTCTAGATAGAGGGACTAAAAGAGAACATATTGTTAGAGCAACACTAGAAGCTATTGCCTATCAAGCTAATGATGTTGTAAGTGCTATGGGCAAGGATATGAATGATCCTGTTAAGCTATTTAAAGTTGACGGTGGTGCATCAAATAATAAATTTATGATGCAATTTCAATCTAATATTTCGCAATCTAAAGTAATTAAGCCAGTTAATATTGAAACAACTGCAATGGGAGCTGCTTTTATGGCTGGTTTAGCTACTGGTTATTGAAGTAGCATAGATGAAATCAAACAAACATACAAAGTACATTTCGAAATTACTCCTGAAATTTCTGCTACCGAAGCTAATAAATTAATTAAAGGTTGAGATGTTGCTGTAAAAAGAACATTTAATTGAACTAAGGATATAGAATAGGAAAATTATGCAAGTTTTACCAATTATTTTAACTGAATTATTTGGCACAGCTTTATTAATCCTTTTAGGAAATGGAGTTGTCGCTAACGTCTTATTAAAGGGCACAAAGGGCCAAAATGCCGGCTGAATTACTATAACTTTAGGCTGAGGTTTTGCAGTGCTAGTTGCTGCCTTAATATCAGCTGGCCTTGGTGGTGTAGCGCACCTTAATCCAGCTGTTACAATTATGTCAGCTATTGCTAATCGTGACTGAGGATTTGAAGGAATTAGTCACACATTTTTACCTACATATGGACTTTTTATTATTGTGCTAATTATGCAATTTATTGGTGCAGCACTTGGTTCATTTTTAGTAGACTTTTTATACTGAAAACATGTTAAAGAAACAAGTCAAAATGAACCTGAAGAATTTAAAAATAAATTCTTAGCTATGCACTCTACTGGCCCATCAAACAGAAACGTTATTTTTAACTTCAGCATGGAAGTTGTCGGCACATTAGTATTATTATTTGCTGTTGTTGCTGTAGGACATTTTGTAACTATTCCATTTGTACAACCTATAGTAGTAGGTTTAACTGTTGCAGTGATTGGTATATCACTAGGAGGCACAACAGGATATGCAATTAACCCTGCTAGGGACTTATCCCCTAGAATTGTTCACCAAATTATGAGAGTATCTAATAAAGGAAGCTCTGATTGACAATATTCATGAATTCCAATTGTTGGCCCATTATTAGCATCTGTAGTTGTTGGTTTAGTTGCTAGATTTGCACTGCAAACAGCTATTTTCTAGTACTTTTGGTCAAAAAGCTTAAATTTATAAACAAAAAAGTGACTTGGTTTTCATAAGTCACTTTTTTAAATTCTTTATGTATTAGTTTGTTTACTCTTTAATTAATTCTATCCCTAATTCAGCTAGCTGATCATTAGTTACATCACTAGGAGCGTCCATTAAGAGGTCTTGGTTTTTTGAATTTTTAGGGAAAGGAATAACATCACGAATTGATTTTTGTTTGGTTAATAGCATTATTAATCTATCCAAGCCAAAAGCAATTCCACAGTGTGGAGGAACACCATAATCAAAAGCCTTTAAAAATCAGCCAAATTTTGACTCTTGTTGTTCTTTAGTTAGGCCTATTAAATTAAACATTTTCTCTTGCATTTCTTTGTCATAAATTCTGGCGCTGCCGCCAGCAACTTCAAAGCCATTAAGCACTAAATCATATGCTACAGCATTGATTTTCTCAATAGGTAATTTGTCCAATTCGCCCAAATCATGGGCAAATCGGGTAAAAGGGTGATGAGCAGCATCTCATTTATTTTCATCTTCATTAAATTCAAACATTGGCCAGTCAACTATTCATGCAAAACGGTATTCATCCTTTGCATAGTTAAACATATTATTTAACTCAACTCTAACAGCACCTAGTGCTTGCGAAGCATTTTCATAGCTATTAGCTACAACAAAATATGTACCATCTTTATTGTCATTTTCATTAATAAGCTTTTTAGCTTCTAAAGGAACTTTTTTAGCAAAGTTTGTTTGCGAAATTTCGCCGTCTACCACTGTAAAATAGAACAATATGTTTGCCTTGTTTTTCTTAGCAATTTCTTCAAGAGCACTAAATTCCTTTTTATTAATTACCGAATCAACAAAAAGCATTCTTTTACTTTTAGCATCTTTAATAATAGAAAAATCAGTGTCGGCACAAAAATTATCTATGTCAGTAAGTTTATACTCATATCTTAAATCAGGTTTATCACTGCCATAGTCTTTAATTGCATCAGCATACTTTATCTTTTGAAATGGAATTTTTACATTAATTCCTGCTGAGAGCATTATTCTTTTAACTAATTTTTCAATAGTTTTGTGAAAATCTTCGACCTTTAAAAATGAAGTTTCAATATCAAGTTGCACAAATTCAGGCTGACGATCCTTACGACTGTCTTCATCACGATAGCATCTTGCAATTTGATAATATTTTTCAAAACCAGAAATCATTAATAATTGCTTAAATAATTGCGGACTTTGTGGAAGAGCTCAAAATTGACCTTTGTTTCTTGTGCCAACTAAAAAATCACGTGCTCCTTCAGGGGTACTTTTTGCTAAGGTTGGAGTTTCGATTTCAACAAAGTCATTTTCATAAAGAAAATTGCGAATTTCATGCATTACTTTTGCCCTAAACAAAATTGTTTTTTGCATTTCAGGACGGCGCAAGTCCAAGTAACGATATTTTAATTTAATCTCTTCCCTTACTTCAATATCATCTCTTATTGCAAAGGGCAATTCATTAACAGACTGAGATAAAATATTGTATTTAGAAACCTTAATTTCAATATCTCCAGTAGGAATTTCTTTATTAGGACTAAGTCTCTTAACTACTAATCCTTCAACATACATTACGCTTTCTTTTGTGACGTTCACGTCTTTTTCAAAGACACATTGGACAATTCCATATCTGTCACGTAAATCAATAAAAGTCAGTGGGCCAAATCTTCTTTTATTTGAAACTCAGCCATATAGAGAAACTTTTTTACCTATATTTTTCTTAGTCAAAAGTCCGTTTTTAATATATTTGCTTTTCATAAGTTCCTTTGAATAATTTCTAAAAGTTTTCTAATTATTTTTATAAAGTTAGAAAAAGTTTTAACTAACTTTTTTATTAATCATTATCAATTTCTGAAAATTTGTCTAATTCTTCAATAAAATCAAGTATTTTTTCAAAATCATCTAAATTTTTTGGATCAAACTTGATTTTTTTATTGGTTTCAAAATCTTTGATAAAGCAGTGATTATTAGGGTCTTTTTCATCATTTAGTATTAAAAATCTTGCATTGATTTTTTGTGCTTTTTCATATATTTTTTTATTTTTGGCAAGCTCATAAACAAAATGAGTATTTAGATCTAGTCCTCTTAAATATGAAGCTATAGCAAACAATT
Organism: Mycoplasmopsis agalactiae 14628; assembly: GCF_000266865.1. GTDB lineage: Bacteria > Bacillota_I > Bacilli_A > Mycoplasmatales > Metamycoplasmataceae > Mycoplasmopsis > Mycoplasmopsis agalactiae_A. The sequence goes on from NZ_AJPR01000003.1 coordinate 85,760, forward strand.
CTTCTTTACATTCATCAGAACTTGTGCCAATTAAAACGTCAATATTTTGTTCAACTAACTCACTATATTCTTCGCCTTTTTCTAGCTTTAGTAAATCAATTAGCCTATCAATTCCTAGTCCTCAGCCAGCAGCACGTAAATCAGGGCCACCAAGATCCTTAACTAAATTTGAATATCTTCCACCACCTATTACAGTAGCTTGTGCACCAGCATTTTTATCTAAAGACATAAATTCATAAACTACTTCATCATAGTAGTCTAAACCTCTAACTAGTGAATGATCAACTTCATATTCAACACCAAGAATATCCAAAAGATGTAATGTTTTTTTAAAGTGGTCTTCGCTTTCAGATGATAAATAATCACTAAGCACTGGGGCATTTTTCATAAAAGGCTTTTGTGAATCAATCTTGTCATCTAAAATACGAAAAACATTGTTTTTAAGGCGTTCTTGACTTATTTCAGTTAGCTCATCTTTGTAATTTTCTAAATATTTTCTTAGATCCTCTTGATATTTTTCTCTGCATTTATGATCGCCAATTGAATTAATTTTTAAAACAAAATTGACATTTAATTCTGATAGCAAATTACTTGCCATTTGTATAAGTTCAGCATCTTGAAAAGCATTTAATTCGCTGCTTTTACTATCAATTATTTCTGCACCAGCTTGATAAAATTGTCTCATTCTGCCTTTTTGCGGCTGTTCATATCTAAACATTGGGCCATAATAAACAAATTTAGTAGTTGTTGGCCAAAACCCTTCATTAGTGACATATCATTTATTCTCAATTAATGCTCTAATAAAACCCGCTGTACCCTCTGGTCTTAAACTAAGCTTACGATCTCCTTTGTCAGTGAATTCATACATTTCTTTATTAACAATGTCGCTGCCTGCGACGCTTCTTTTATACAGATCAGCCGATTCTAAAATTGGAGTTTCAATTAAATTAAAGCAATTTACTTCAGCAAGATGCAAGAATTCGTCTAAAATTTTATTACGTATTTCAATGTCATTTGATTCATAATCTTTAGTGCCTTTTACTTTGTTAAACATAATTCTCCTTAATGATTAATAATCCTGCTTGAGTGCTAGAGTGTCTTAAAAAATATGAAATTTTTTTACTAAAATATATAGCTAAATGTAATAATAATTTTTAATTATACATTTATAATATTAAATATTACTGACTACTAGGCATAAAAATTTAATATTTTTATTTTATTAAATGCATAATTTGACTTTTATGGCTGTTTTATAGGCATATGCATAAATTATGTCCTTTTTTAATCATAAAGGAGTGAAATGAGCAAAAAATCAGAGGAAAGCATTGGAAATAATAGAAAAAAAATTTCTTTTATTTCTGCAATGCTTATAACAGTTGGAAGCTCTTTTGGAGCAGGTATATTTTTTAAGTCAAAAAGTGTTTTAGATAGCTCACATGGGAGCTTAATTTTAGCCATTTTTGCCTGAATTATAGCCTCAGTCGCTGTTATTTGTATTGCTTTAGCGCTTGTGGAAATATCATCAACTAAAAGTGATAATTTGTCTTTGACAAGCTGAAACAAAACATTTAATAGCAGATTTGTTTACAATGTTTCCAAGGACTTTAACACATATGTGTGCTTGCCGCTTGTTTTTTTCTTCATTCCACTTTATAGTTTTATTTCCTTGCAAGATGGACTTAAATTTTTAACAAATAAAACTGGCTTTGGAACTAGTCATGATTGAGTTATCTGAATGTTTATTTCACTAGCTCTTACAATTTATTTATTAACTGTTCCTGCACTTTATTCTAAAGTTGGGGATATTCAAAATATTATAAGTTTAGCAATTAAATTAGCGCCACTTATTTTTATTACATTTTTAGGCTTTATCTTAGTCGGTACAAATAAAGGCGGTGCTTCTGAAGTTTCATGATTAGTTCAAAAACATCAGAACTATGCTGAGTTAATAAAACAAGGCAAAGGCATTCAAGAGTTTAACCATATTGGTGCAGGATTAGGAATGTTTTTGGCCATTTCTTCAATATTCTATGCTTATGATGGTTTTTATGTTTCAGCAGGTATTCAATCTGAAATGAAAGAGCCAAGTAAAACACCAATGGCACTGTTTTTTGGGCTTTCTCTGACAACATTAATTTATTTAATAATTGCAATATCTATGTCTATCAATGGCGGCTCATTTGCAAAAATGCACACTTATTCAGTTAATTTAATGGGTCTAAGAGCTACAAATATCATCTTTGGTATAATGAACATTTTTATTGCTATTGGTGTTTTAGGAATAGCAAATGGCTTTGCAATGTGAATGCCTCGATACATTGAAGATCTCCTAATTAAAGGTGACTTACCATTTTGAGAAAAATTTGCGCCTAAAGTTAATCCTCATAAGCCAATAGTTGGAATAATTTATTCGGTTATTATTTCAGTTCCTTTTATAGTTATTTTTACCTTAATTGGCGCGCTAGGATATATTGATACTTCAAATTATGGGCCAGTTTATGATAATACAATGGCTATGGCTAAGTTATATTCATTTGCTGATCTAATGGCTAATTGAAATGCCTTAGGATGCTTTTCACTAGTTGCTTTAGCTATTTTTGGAGGGATAAAAAACCGCAGGAGTCATAAGGTAGAAATACTAAATAAGAAAAAATATTTCTTGCCTACTGCATGAATTTCAATCACTTTTGTTGCTTTAGCAATATTTGTTAGTGTCCTTGTGCCAATAATAAATCTATTTTTACTAATTGGAGTTGACAGAACATTAATTCATGATGCTGAATTCACGCAACTATTAGTTGGTAGACTGATGTTAATTATTGTTTTAATACTTTTTGTAAGCCTTACTGTTATACCGACAATTATTTTGAATAAACTACGAGCTAAAAAATTTGGATCTTTAGCAAAATATTACGAATACACAGAAAGTAAGCTCGAACTATTAAAATTAAATTTTAATACTATAAAATAGGCATAAACATATACTTATAACATAAGTTTTATAGGAGTTGACCTTATGGACTTCAAAGATATTTTTATTTGTACAACTGACACAGTAACTGGCATAGGTGGCCCTGTTAATGACAATACACTAAAATGTATTTATTACCTTAAAAACAGGCCTATTAGTAAAAAAATCATTATTTTAGTTGGCTCAATTGAACAAGCTAGAAAATTTAAAGAATGAAATAATGAAGCTGATGAATTTGCAGCTAAATATTGACCTGGTGCATACTCAGTTATTGTAAATAACCAAGGATTTAGAATGCCAAATAACTTAAAATTGTGCCAATTTTTACTTAAAAATGGTCCAATGTATGTTACTAGCGCTAATATTTCTGGTCAAGAGCCAATTGATATATCAGAAGCTTCAAAATACTTTCCATTAGTTAACAATGTTTATGACTTTGGAAAAGGAAACAATAAAGCTAGTCAAATTTATAATCTAGATGAAAAAAAATGAATAAGATAATCATAAATATGAATAAATATGTGCAGTTACTAAATATTAAAATATATACTTTTTTATATAGAAGGCTAGAGGTTTAATATGACACTAAATGAAAAAATTAAATACATTAACGAAAATAATTTTATAAAGGAAAAACTGACTTTATACTACTTTTTGCTTTCTTTATATTCATTATTTTTTACTGCCTTTTTATTCTTAATAATTTTCTTCTCTAGCCCATGAAGTCTTCCATTAGATCTTATGAAAAGAATTAGTGAAGAAAATACTTTAGGCTATTTAATCTCATTCATAGTATTTTTTGTAATTGGGCTAGTAGTTTTTGGAATTTTGTTTATAAACTGCTTGATGCTTATACTAGTTAATAAAATGATTAATTACAATATTTTTAGGGCTCTTAGATGCTTAAAAATAAAATTATTTTTAAGCGCAAAATTTAAAATTTTACTGAAGCTAAATAAAGGTGAAGATGACTTAAAGCCCTATGAATTAGACTTTTTGGCTTGAGTTAAAAACAAAGGATTCGTTTTAAGCGATTCTAAAGCAATTTCATATTTATATGGGAATTATTGAAGAAGACCAAAGGTGTGAACATTTATAGCTAATAGCTCTAGAGCAATACTAAAAGACTATGAAATTTATGCTGGCGGTACTATCTTTTCAAAAGAACCAACTAGATTAAAAGTTAAAGTTAACAACCAAGAAATGCATTTTTCATTAGTAAAACTAATACCTGATAAATATATTAAAAATAAGCTAGTTGCTAAAATTCCAAACTCTTCATGAATATTAGCTTCTCTTACTTTTAAGCTTATGAATACATTTTTAAAGCTTAAAAAAGATAAGTATTCTGAAGACTTAATTGATATGGTCGAAAGACTCTTTAATGATTTAACCTACATTTTTAATAAAAAAATAATTTTTAGTCCGAAAAAGCATTTGGATGTATATAAATCTAACTATATATTTTGATTTTTTGACTCATACTTTAGCAATTCTGAATTATTTAACTTCTGCGATGATGAACAAAAAGATGAATTTCTAGAATTCTTAAACAAATTTACACATAGATTTGAATATCATGATGAAGTTATTGCTTATTTTGAATCCCTTTTTGCGGGCATAACTAATGATGAAGAATTTAAAATAATAGTTGATACTGCTATTAAATTAAATGGTAAAAATAAGCACCTAAATTTAACCAAGCGTTTTAGAAGTGTTGATGGCAAAATAAACTTTATGCGTGATAATTATCCTGAGCCAATTACAAATGAATTAATCAAAATTCATATGTATGACTTTTGAAAAGAAGGGCAAAAAAATAACGAAATTGATAGCAGAATAATTTTGCTCAAAGAATTTAATAAAGCATTAGAAAATAATAAAGCAGATAAACAGCTATCTAAATAATTACCACTATGCCTGTTTTATGGGTTTATAAGCTAATCATTAACACGCTTATATTTCAATTTATTATTAGACTGACTTCTGCATATTAAAAAAGCCACATATAAAAATTATGCATGGCTTTTAGTTTATCCTTTTTTTAAAGTTTACTGCCTTTTTTTACATAAACTCTTAGCAAAAATAAAGGCATATTAATACCATTTAAATTACTAAAAACTCCTTTTAAAATATAATAATTAATATGATATTTATTTGCGGTTCAGAGAAGTTCTTAATTGAGCAAGAAGTTGAGAAAATTAAAAAAGAAAATAGCAATAAAACTATTGAAATTTTTCGTTTCGATGACCAAGCTTCAGTTACTGACTTAATTTCATCAGCTAGCTCAAATAGTTTATTTACTGGTGCAAAATTGTTTTTGATTTATAACTTAGACTTTTTTGAAAAGAGTACATTTAAAGATGAAACAGAAAACGTAAATGACTTGATTAATGCCCTTAAAGTAAATAAACAAGATAAGTTTGTTTTTATAAATCAAAACATATTTTCAAAAGATAAAATTGCTGTTAATATTTGAACTAAATTTATTTTCGAAAATAATGAACATAAAGTAACAATGATTGAAGCTAAAGAAATGTCTGAATCTAATTTATTTTCACTTGCTAAATCTTTAGTTAATAAATACAATATTCATATCAATGATGAAGCCATTAAATTATTAATAAGTAAAGTCAATAATGATTCATTAATGCTAAATAGTGAGTTAAAAAAACTTTCAAATTTAGATAGCTTTATCACTCCCGAAATAATTGAAAACAGCACAGAAACACTATTAGGTGAAGACATTTTCGCTTTTAGTAATGCTTTAGAAACTAATGACTTAGGCATAATTTGGGCTAGATATAAAGAAAAAATGCTCGAAGGCGTGGAAATAAGTGTACTAATTGGCCAAATTAGCCAAATATTTATAATTGCTCATCAAATATATGCATATAAAGTTTGTCAGCTTAGCATTGATCAGCTAAGTAAAGATCTACGAATAAATAGCTACAGAATTAAAAAAATAAGCTACTTTTTAAGCAAAGTTGGAATAAAAAAAATAAAGAAGATGATTCTTTCGCTATCTAAATTAGATAAAGATGTCAAAAATGGCTTAATAAGCGAAAAAGTTGGCTTCGAAAGATTTTTGATTACTTACTTTAATTAATCTATTAGAGTATAATTTAAAAACATCGGCTAACAGCTGCTAAAGTATTAGTAGAGGAAAGTCCACGCTAGCACAGTCTGCGATGATTGTAGTGTTCATGCTGATTCTAATAAAATCAGGCTTAGACGACTAGTGCCACAGAGACGAGAATAGTGAAACGGGTAAACTCCATGAGCTAGAAACCCAAATTCTGGTAGGGGAACTTTCTGATGATAAATGAATCTAGGAAAGAATCAAGATTATCTTGGTTAGATAAATTGTTAGCGCCATATTAACATATGGAACAGAACGTGGCTTATAGATGTAAAAATTCTTGCATTTGCAAGAGTTTGCTTGATTGTAAATTCAAGTGCAACACCAATTAAAGTAAAATTTATTTGTGGAGCACTTGAATTTTTAAATAAAAAAAGTTCCACACTTGGCAGCAGGAAACTTTCATATGAATTATACTAAAAAATTATAATCATCTAACATATGATGAACGTGCATTTATTGAAATTCAAATAAAATCTGGATATTCTATTAGATCAATAGCCAGACAGTTAAATAAAAATCCATCAACAATAAGTCGTGAATTAAAACGTAATACCGCTTTTAGTGGCTTATACCAATGTAAAATAGCAGAACAGAAAGCATTAAATAGACATTCGCACAAATACTTGTTTAAATTTACAAGCAATTTTAAATATGCTGAATTTGAAAAGTTTTTCTTGGAAAAATTTGATAAAAGATTTTACGGCATTGTCGCAACAGCTCGATACGTTAAACAAACTTTTCCAGATATTGAATCACCGTCGATAAGGACTATATTTAACTGAATTAAGACAAGAAAATGAAAATTGAAACTTAGAGATAGATTGAGATTTTTTATAAAAAAGGCGGGAAAAGAACTGCATCAGTTGTATCAAGGTTAATTGGTGATTCTTACTATGTATATCCTATATGAGCAAGACCAAAATATATTGATTTAAGAAAAGAATATGGTCATTGAGAAAGCGACTTAATTATAGGCAAAAGATCAAACGGATATGATAATGTATTAACACTTGTTGAAAGACAAACCCGGATGGGATTCGCAGTTAAAATCAAGTCAAAATCAGCTTTTTTGGCAATTTCAAAGCTTAAAAAAATAATCCAGGATCATAATTTAATTGTCAAATCTATAACAATCGATAATGGGATAGAATTTGAAAGAATGGGTTTATTAGGAAAATGGTTAAATATTAAAATATTTAGAGCTGAACCGTATGCTTCATTTCAAAGAGGAACAAATGAAAATTGAAACGGAATGATTAGAAGAATGTTCCATAAAGGTTTTGATTTTAATTCTATCTCTTAAGTTCAACTGGATGATGTTGTAAATCAAATAAATGAAATGCCACAGAAAATTTTGAATTGGCAAAAACCAATTTAACTATTTAAGTTAGCCAATGACTATGGTGTCGTTCTAAATTAAAAGCAAAATAATTTAAATTAGCTACATTCATAAAAAATGAATGGTTATTTTTTACATTTAATTTAGTTATTTTATCCCCCTAACCCCCTTAATTACAAATAAGGGGAATAACAAAACATTATTTAGGGTTTACGCAGATGTTCCATCTGATTTTTTAACCCCCCCCTTTGATTTCAAACAAGGGGCGCATGTGGCATATGCCGCATATTATGCAAAAATGTTATAATAAAAAGGCCAAGCACATATGTTGCACTTGAACCTTCATTTATGGAAGCAAAAGTATTTTTAGGCAAAAGTCTTTTGCTTTTTTTATAATTATAAAAATTAACCTTTTAAAGTAGGTGTGCTAATGAACTTTACAAAAGAGCTCAAATTAGAAATTTTGAGCAAAAAAAGAAATAATGATGATGCAAGTGAATTTTTAAGAGGGTATAGATATTCTAAATGCGTTATTGATAATGATATTATTAAGCTTAGAATCTATGATAAATTTATCAAAAGCACTGTTTTAAAGAATTTAAATAAAATTGGTATTAAGTATGAAAACAAAAATACAGTAATTTTAATTAACAAAAATAATTTTTCACTAACTGAAGACTTTAGCTATCCATCATCATTTTTTCAAGGTGTTTTTGCTGGTAATGGCTCAATTAGCAACCTAAATAACTCTTCCTATCATTTACAACTAGCTTCTAATTATGAAGAATTTATAGACATAATTATTAATAAATTAAATGAATATGACTTTAACTTTGTTAAGATCAAACACAATAATAAGTTCATAGCCTACATTAAAAAACATGAAAAAATAAGCGACTTTTTAAAGGCTATTTCTGTAACTTCCTCCTTCTTTAATTTTATGGATAATACTATTAGCAGAGACTTTTTAAACAATACTAATAGACTAAGAAATATTGATGCTTCGAACATTAATAAGATAGTAACTGCTAGCAATAAATATATTAAAAACATAGACTTAATGCACGAGTTAGAATTAGAAAATAAGTTTAATGACGATCAATTAAAACTGTTTCAAATAATAAAAGAAAATCCTAATGAAAGTTTGTCGTCTATTGCTGATTTATACACATATAAGGAGAATAAATCTATATCTAAAAGTGGCATATACCATTGATTAAAAAATGGAAAAAACCGTTATGAAAAAATAGAGAATTTTAGTATGTTTTTCCATATTTTTTTTCTTTTTTTAACATCAGTATTCAAAAATAAAAATAATCTTAAGGAGCAAGTATAAAAAATATGAAAACAAAACAAAATGATGATTTTAGATATGAAGCAATAATTCAAAATAGTGAATTACTTGAAAAGATTAATTTCCCTAAATATTTTAGTCCAATTGTGAATCTTGCAAATCAATTTACTAAAGCCACTAGTCCTAAAAATGTTGGGCAATTGTCTGAATTATTCAAGCAATATGAAAGTTACATAAAAAGTCAAAATTCTGATCTTATTCCATCTGTTAAAGACTGAGAAGAGTATTATGAAACTGCTGTTATTGAATATGGATTTAGTAAAGATGAAGCAGTAGACAATGCCGTAAACAAAATTTTTGATATGTTAAAGAATTTTCAAAATATGCTAAATTCATATGATGAACAGAGTCTTAAAAATGACGTAGGAGTTTGAGTCAAAAAGTTAATGTTTGAAAAGACTTTTACTGGACTTAGCGTTCAAAAATTAATTGTTGAGCATATAATAAAACTTACTGGTTGCAACTATAATTGAAGATTATCGACAGCATCGGAAGAATCATTAAATATTGATGCTTTTATTAATGGTAAACCAATACAAATTAAGCCTGTATCATATGAACATAAGAAAATTACAAAGGCAATTGAAAATATTCAAATACCAATTATTGAATACAATCTGAACAAGAATGACAGAAACATAAAAATCATCGTTTCAGACATAAAAGAATTAAAAGACTATTTAAAAAGCAAGTAATGCACAATTACTCGCTTTGCAATGTTTTGTATATAACTTCAAATGTTTTATCATCAATTTTATTAATAGAACTAATCTTATTAAAAATTATAAATTTCTCCTGGCTAGTCATAACTTCAGTACCTAAAGTGCTGTTATAATGTTTTAAAAGTTTACCTTCATTTACTCTTTTTTTAACAAACTCAGTATGAGATGAAATTCTTTTACTGATTTTGTCATTAAAATTATCAACTAATCTATCATCATTTTTTACTAAATATTCTTTAAAGTGGTTGCATAATGATTTGTCGATCTCAATCCCAATTGAATTACGCTGTAATAACATAGAAGCCAATGTAGTTGTTCCAGTGCCTAAAAATGGGTCAAAAACTATATCATTTTTTACACTGAACATACTAATAAGCCTATAAGGAAGCTCTATTGGATAAGCGGCAGTTCTATCTCTGGAATTTTTTATATCATTTTTTTGCTTTATTCCTTTAAAGTCTCATAAGTCACTAAATCAAACATTTCTTTCTTCTCAGAAAAATGCACTTTCGTTTCTTAATGACTTATCTCTAGCATTTTTAAACTCTCTTTTTGTTATACCTTTACGGAAAATTAAGATTCATTCATGCTCTAAAGTCGCATATGCACCAACAGGAAGCATACCTGAACCCATAAATTTATTAGGTGCATTGGTTTGTTTGCGTCAAATTATGCTAGGTAGCTGTAAATATCCCTTCTTTATAAAAAAATTAATAACTTGTCCAGAATTACTAAATAATCTAAAATTTCCACCTAAATTTCTAGTTGCATCACCAATATTAATGCAAACAATCCCACCAGGTTTTATACTTTTGTCAACTTTTTCTCAAACATTATTCAAAAATTGGGTTGCTTTTAAAAATGCACTATTTACGTCTGCTTCGGTTTTTATTTCATTTTCATTAATTTCAAAAATTTCATCCCACATTTTGATCATAGGATAAGGTGGCGATGTGATAACTAAGTCAACACTTTCATCATCAATGTGACTATTCATTTTTAGTGCGTCAATATTCAATATTGTATGTTTAGTGAGCATTTTCCCTCCATTTTTTGGATAACTAATATGTTTTTTTAATGCTGAAAAGTGGTGTTTACCTAAAGCGCATTAAAGTTATACTAATTATATTTGATAATGTATAACCGCTAGTTTTTTTTAGAAAATCAACAGAATAAAATGCCATTTGAAAACCAATGCATATTTTAAAATATAATAATAACTATAATATTTATTTATGGGCCTGAAAAATTTTTAATTGAGCAAGAAGTACAAAAAATTAGGAAAGAACACAGTGATAAAGTTTTGGAAATATTCCGTTTTGATGATCAAGCTTCAATAAATGATTTAATATCTTCTGCTATTTCAAATAGCTTATTTACAGGTCCAAAACTATTTCTAATTTATGGTTTGCCGTTTTTTGACAAAAGTATTCTAAAAGATGATTTAAAAAATGCTGATGACTTAATTAATGCACTAAACGTGAATAATCAAAACATTTTTGTGTTCATAAATGAAAACATAATTTCAAAAGATAGGATTGCAGTTAATCTGTTAACTAAATTTATTTTCGAAAATAGTAACCATAAAGTAACTATGATTGAAGCAAAAGAAATTAATGAAAGGAAATTATTTTCTCTTGCAAAATCACTAGCTAATAAACATAAACTACATATTGATGATTAAGCTATTAAATTATTAATAAATAAAATTAATAATGATACTTTAATGCTTGGTGCTGAAATTGCAAAGCTTTCAAATTTAGAAAAACACATTAGTGCTGAAGTTATTGAAAATAGCACAGTCACAACGCTAGGTGAAGATGTCTTTGCTTTTAGTAATGCTTTAGAAACTAATAACTTAGGTATTATTTGGTCAAAATATAAAGAAAAAATGCTTGAAGGTATAGAAATAAGTGTGCTAATAGGTCAAATTAGCCAGATTTTTATAATTGCTCATCAAATGTATGCTTACAAAGTGTGTCATTTGAATATCGACCAATTAAGTAGAGACTTAAAATTAAATAGTTATAGGATCAAAAAAATAAGTTACTTTTTAAGCAAAATCGGTATAAATAAAATTAAAAAAATGATCTTGTCGCCTTCGAAATTAGATAAAGATGTTAAAAATGGCTTAATCAGTGAAAAGGTTGGCTTTGAAAGATTTTTGATAACTTTTTTTAATTAAATATCTAGAGTATAATTAAATGACATCGGCTAACAGCTGCTAATTACTTTAGTAGAGGAAAGTCCACGCTAGCACAGTCTGCGATGATTGTAGTGTTCATGCTGATTCTAATAAAATCAGGCTTAGACGACTAGTGCCACAGAGACGAGAATAGTGAAACGGGTAAACTCCATGAGCTAGAAACCCAAATTTTGGTAGGGGAACTTTCTGATGATAAATGAATCTAGGAAAGAATCAAGATTATCTTGGTTAGATAAATTGTTAGCGCCATATTAACATATGGAACAGAACGTGGCTTATAGATGTAGAACTCTTACATTTGTAAGAGTTTTTTATATTTTTTACTAACTTTTTTTGTATAATAACTTAACTCATTAATTGGGGCATTTTTTATTTAAACAATACATATAAATCGCATTAACAAAAATTAGAAAATTACTTTTTAAAAATATTATTTACTATATAATAAAAAGGCTATTTACTAATTGCAATAGTTAACATACAGAAAAGGAGATGCACATGAGACAAACTACAATTGTTAATCGTGAAAAAGCTAATAAGAAGTGATTTGTTGTTGATGCTGAAAACCAAGTAGTTGGTCGTTTAGCTGCTTTTGTGGCTTCTGTTCTTAGAGGCAAAACAAAACCTACATTCACTCCTAATGCTGATATGGGCGATTATGTAATCATTATTAATGCTGAAAAAGCTATTTTTACAGCTAAAAAAGAAGAAGACAAGGTTTACTACCACCACTCAGGTTACCCAGGTGGACTTAAAAGCATTACTGCTGCTAAATTAAGAGCTAAAAAACCTACTGCAATCGTTGAAAAAGCAATCTACGGGATGCTTCCACATACCAAATTAGGAAACAAACAAAGAAGAAATCTTTTTGTTGTAGCTGGTCCTGAACACAAATATGCTGCACAAAAGCCAGAAAGACTAGAGGTAAGATAATATGGCAAATGCTAAATCATCAATGGTTGAATACAGAGGCTTAGGCCGTCGTAAGTCATCAACTGCTAGAGTTATTCTTAGACCTGGTTCTGGTAAATTCATAATTAATAATCGTGAAGCAAAGAATTACTTACTTTCTGACTTACACATTCAAGATGCTGAACAACCTTTAGTATTAACAGAAACAAAAGGTCAATTTGATATCTTAGTTAATGTTCGTGGTGGTGGACTTAAGGGACAAGCTGGTGCTATTAGATTAGGTATTGCTAGAGCTTTATTATTAGCAAGTGATACATATAGAGCAAAACTTAAACCAGCTGGTATGCTAACCCGTGATGCGCGTAGTGTAGAACGTAAAAAACCTGGTCTTAACAAAGCACGTCGTGCTCGTCAATTCTCAAAACGTTAACTTTTTGCAAAAATATCATTAACTTTATTCAATTCGCCATTATAATATTATGGCGAGATTATGCGAGCGTAGCTCAGCTGGTTAGAGCACACGACTGATAATCGTGAGGTCGATGGTTCAAGTCCATTCGTTCGCACCATTTCATTTAAGTGACCAAAATGGCTTTGCCATTTTTTTATTTGCTTACTTATTTATTTACTTGAAAATGATAATATTTATAAATATGGATACCAATGTAAAACTAATCAATAATATATTTTCTAACAATTTAATTAAGCCAATTTTGGGATGTGAAAAATTTTATGATATTGCTCAATTAGGCAATTGTAAGATTGAATTAATATATTCAAATTCTGCTTCAACTGACTGACTTATTAATGCACAAACTGATGAGTTAGGAATTTTAATTCAAGGCTCTGCTTCATTGCTTGATGATAGTCACAAAAAAATAAATATGCAAGCCGGAGACTGTCTTTTTATTAAAAAGAACAGCAAGCATAAAATTCTTTCAACTTCTGGTGATGCTATTTGAATTTCAATACACTCTAAGGAGCAAAATGAACAAAAAAGTTAGAAAACTAATTATTCCTGCAGCAGGCTGAGGAACTAGATTTTTGCCAATGACAAAAGTTGTTCACAAGGAGCTTTTGCCAATTTTAGACACTCCTTTAATTAGTCTTCTTGTTGATGAAGCTATTGCATCGGGAATTGAGGAAATAATTTTAATAATCAGCGAAAGAAAAAAAGACATAGCTAAATACTTTGAAGTTAACAGTGATTTAGAGAACGAATTAACATCAAGAAATAAACTGTCTTTATTAAAAAAAGTGCAAGGCACCAATAAAAATAATTTAATTAAAATTGTTATCCAAGAGTCTCAAAATGGCTTAGGACATGCTTTAGCTTGTGCTAAAGAAGAAATTAAAGATGAGCCTTTTGCAATTATATTAGGCGATGATTTAATAAAATCAAAAACTCCTGCAATTAAGCAGTTGATCAAATTTTACTATAAAACAGGCTCAAACATTCTAGGAGTTCAGTCTGTAAGCGACAGTGACGTATCAAAATATGGCATTGTTGCTCCTTTAAATGAATCTGAAAAAGATAATAAATTTTTCAAAATTAAGGGTGCAGTAGAAAAACCAAAATTAAGCGATGCTCCAAGCCACAAAGCAATTTTAGGCAGGTATGTTTTTAATAGTGAAATACTAGACATATTAAGCAAAATTGAATATGATGGCATCAATGAAATACAAGTTGTTGACGCTTTTGAAAGTCTTCAAAAAGATTATAATCAAGATATTTATGCTTTTGAATTTGAAGGCACAAGATATGATTTAGGTTCAGTCAAGGGTTTTGTCCAAGCAAATATTGATTATGCTTTAGATAACAATGAGCTTAAAGATGAAGTAGCTGTTTATATATCTAAAAAAGTAGAAAAATAACCTATACTCCTATAAAACAGCAATGTATGGCATATAATGTTTAATACAAAGCAAAAACATACTGAAGTTATAAACTTCAGCATTTTTATTTTGAAAAGTATTTATAGCTCTTAATAAAATACTAAAAAGGCTATATAATTTTTTTTGATATTAAATAATTTTGCTATAATAAAAAAGCCAATTGCGTGGGGAAGTACTCAAGTTGGTGAAGAGGACGCATTGCTAACGCGTTAGGGGTGATAAAACACCCGCGGAGGTTCGAACCCTCTCTTCCCCGCCATTTTTTTTATTTTATTTTTATAAAAATCAAAAGTTATGGACAGTATATTAGTTATATTTTTTGCATTTAATGTATTATTTTAATACTAAATATGAGGTACTCAATATGAAATGAGATGAAGCACAAAAATATAATGGGCTTAGTGATGAACAGGCAGCCTTAAGTTTACAAAAACATGGCGAAAATGTTTTGAAAAAAAGCAAAAAAATTAACCCTATAGTTGCTTATTTTAAGCAATTTATTGACCCGATGGTTATTTTGCTAATAATAGCAGCAGTAATAAGTGTTAGCTTAGCAATTTATGAGCACTTGAAAGGAAATAGACCAAGCACACAAGTAATAATTGGTTATGTTGAACCAGCCATTATTATGCTTGTAATACTATTAAACAGTGCTATTGGCGCATATCAAGAAGTAAAGAGTGACCAAGCTGTACGAGCACTAGAAAGCAAAACTATATCTAATTCTACTGTTGTAAGAAACAATGAAGTAATAAGCATTCCTGCTAATGAATTGGTTGTTGGTGATTTAGTGCTTTTATCTGCTGGTGATACTATAAATGCTGATGGCAGGCTAGTTAACTCATCTAATTTTTATGCAATAGAAAGTAGCTTAACAGGTGAGAGTGAAGCTGTATTAAAATGTGCAAATTGAGATGCAACTGATGACAAAACTTTAGCTGAAAATAAGCATTTAGTTTACTCAGGCACATTTGTTTCAAATGGTAAGGCTTCTTATATTGTTGAAAATGTAGGAGTCAAAACCCAAATAGGGCAAATAAATACAAGTTTGCAAAACCAAAAGAAAAACTTAACACCTTTACAAACTAAATTAAATAAACTAAGTAAATGATTTGGTTATTCAGGAATAATCTTACTTTTTGTAAGTATGCTATTACAAATAATTTTAAATAATGCCTATAGTGGAGTATGAAACAAGCCTGATGTTTATACTAATTCATTAATTACTGGTATATCTTTAGCTGTTGCTGCAATACCAGAAGGATTAATTGCTTTTACAACAGTTATTTTATCAATTGGAGTTTCAAAAATAAGCAAAGAAAAAGGTTTAGTTAAAAATCTTTTGGCAGTTGAAACATTAGGTTCAGCAAACATAATTTGTACTGACAAAACAGGAACATTGACCGAAAATAAAATGACTGTTGTTGACCTATATCTCAATAAAAAAGGCTTTTTGGACAATTTAGAAACAAGTGGCAGTGATTTTAATGAGCTACTTAACTCACTTTGTTTTTGTAATGATGCATACTTAAATATTGACAATGAAGAAATAAAAGAAATTGGCGATCCAACTGAGACTGGACTTCTGCTTTATGCACTAAAGCACAGTGTCACAAAGCAAGAATTACTTAAAAATAATAATATTATTAGCACACTGCCATTTGATAGTGACAGAAAAATGATGTCTGTCTTAGTAAAAGATAAAAACAGAAATAAAATTATGATAACTAAGGGCGCTCCGGATGTTGTTATTAGTAAATGCAATAACATAAATAAAGATGAAATTATGAAAATTAACAACGATTGAGCCGCTAAGTCATATAGAGTTTTAGCTTTTGCTAAAAAGAATATTAATGATGATACTATTAACTTCGAAGATGAAGATGACTTAACATTTATCGGCTTAGTTGCAATGATTGACCCGCCACGGGCTAATGTAGCTAAAAGTGTTTTAGAAGCACAAAATGCAGGAATAAAAGTTGTAATGATTACAGGCGATAACTTAATAACTGCCAAATCAATTGCAACAACCCTAGGCATATACAACCCTAATGGTGATGATATCTGTTTAGATGGTTCAGAATTAAAAGACTGAGATGATGATAAATTAAGAAATAATATCCAAAAAATAGCTGTTTATTCAAGAGTAAATCCTAGTGATAAACTAAGAATTGTTAAAGCTTGACAATCATATGACAAGGTTGTTGCTATGACTGGTGATGGAGTTAATGATGCTCCTGCACTTAAAGCAAGTGATATTGGCTGTGCAATGGGAATAACTGGCACAGATGTAGCAAAACAGTCAGCTGATTTTATCTTAACTGATGATAACTTTAACACTATAGTTAGATCAGTTAAAAATGGTAGACAAATTTATGACAAAGTCAAAACAGTAATTATGAACCTACTGATTTCTTCAGTTACTGAAGTAATTGTAATGTTAATTGGATTAATAGCTTTTTACTATGCTTTTAGAAACTACTTTTCAGATAATGAATTTTATGTTTTTAGTGCATCCCAACTACTTTGAATTAATCTTTTAACTCATGGACTCCCTGCTATTGCACTTGGTTTAATTGATTCAGAAATTGATGTAATGAACAGATCACCATTTAGCAAAAATGAAAGTATTTTTGCTCGTGGTATGGGCATTAATTTACTATGACAGTCGCTAGTTATAAGTTTAATGTCACTTTTATCATATACTGCTGGTGCTTTGTATACTATTCACTTTCATAGTAATCTTATCAATAATGGCCTTAACTTACTAGCTATTGCTTCAACCTGTGCCTTTGTGACAATGGGTGTGGCAACTTCAATTAATGCAATAAATTTAATTAATGACAACAGCATTTTCAAAACAAGCGTAAAGAAATACTGACAGGTTTATGCAGCAATATCATTTAGCTCATTATCAGTTATTTTAGTAGCTTTTGTACCAGAATTAGCTAAAGTATTTAGAATGTATGAAAACCTTTTAACTTTTGATAATGGAATATTATTAGCATGATCGTTGCCCTTAGCTTTTGTTAATACTATATGTTTTGAGCTTAAAAAACTTATTTTAAAAACTAAACATAGGCCAAAATTTGCTTTTGCATAAAGTCCATAAACTACTATAAATTAATGAAATAAGTCTTATTTCATTTTTTTATTGCCTTCTTTCAAAATTAAATTATTTATAAAGGCATAATTTGTAATAAAATATTATTAGAAATTATTAATAGTTATTATTAACTAATAATTTTTATTCATATAGGCAATTCACATAAATAATAAAATCAATTAAAAAACAAGTTATGAATTTATTTTATAACTATGTTTAATTTATTAAACATAAGGAGAAATGATGAGCACATCTGCTTTTAAATACTCCAGGTTTGCTTTTAACATTGTCTTTAGAAAAATTAGCACATTCATTTTGCCTATACTAGTTTTGGTGTTCTCACTAATTATTGGCTTAGTCTATAAATTCGTAGTTAGTGAAAACTACCATTTACTTTCGGCCTATATATTTATTTTTATAAGTGCATCAGCAACAGTTATTTTTTCATCTATTAAAGCATTAAATATTTTTAAAGACTTTGATAGTGAAGGACTAGAAATAATCACTTTATCTAAGCCTATTTCTAGAAATAACCTAATTTTAGGTAAACTGCTAGCATTAATTTATTTTGGTCTTATATGATCATTAATAATGTTAGTGGCCGCGCTATTTGGCCTTTATGCAATTTATGAAATTAAAGAGTTCTTTTTGGCTTCATTATTATTTTTCTTTGTTAGCTTAATGACATATTTACTTTTTGGCCTATTTACAGCCTTGATTTGCTATAAATTAAGCCAAAAAATTGCAATGACAATTCCTATTGCACTCTTTATTCCATTAGCACTAGGTGGTTCATTAATTTCAGCTAACTCAGCTTCAAATATTAATAATGCAGCTCATTTTATTAATAGACCATATCAATATCACGCTTCAGGCAACGAAGCAAATATAGAACCTTTTTATTTAAACAATAAAAAGGATGAACTTTTGCTTATTTCAAATGGCGCTGATAATAAAGGTTTTTCGGAAGAGCAAATTAAGTATTTGCAAGAAGTTATGAATCTTTCTAATAAATCTAGTACCGAATGACAAGCATACTCATGGCTTTCAGTACCATATCAATTAATTGATATCTTTAACTTCAAAAACAAAAATGTTTTTGAATCAGCATCAGTTAAAAAGTTTTCTAACTTAGATAATTATGTGTATTACAATGAACTTGATGATGTCACATATAACTATAAATTAGACACAAACGTCAATTTAAAGAAATATATTACTTCAGACAAAAATAATGCACCTAAATATATTGTTCCTGGCGTGCTAAAGTCTAATAATAGTTTAAAAGATGCATATGGCAGCAATATTGAAGTTGTTAACCATGACATTCTTTATGCTCGTGTTGGTTCTGATAACCCAAATATTGAATTTTTTGAAGATGATGCTAATTTCAGTGATGAAGGAAGCAATTTAGTTGGCAGAATTAAGTGAAAATATGTCTATGAAGCTCTTAGAGACGAAAGATTTAACTTAATAGCTAAAAACTTCGTTGAAAAATTCAATGAAAAAATTGCTCAAAATGACAATTTAGTTGAAATAAATAAATTATTGATGTCTGAAATTAGCAAATACATCAATAATGATGATATTGATAATGCCAGTGAAATTAATAAATACAATAATGCCAATGTAACAATTTTTGATGAAAATGCATTGAAACAAAATAAAATAAAATCTATTTTTGAAAAAAGAATTTACTTCACAGTAGCCCTTTTAAATTACATATATTTTAATTATCCGGAAACCAAAATATATGAAGCAATGCTAAAAAACCCTGATACTAAAGAATCTTTTGGAGACTTTCAATACACAATTAATATTCTCGGACAAGACTATAAAATAGGCGGATTCAAAAGATTTGTCAAAACAGTTGTCCCAGTTGGTAAAAAGGGGGCAAATGGTGGCATTGAGAATGCCAAAATAAAAATAAGATATGAACTAGACCCTAGTGAAAATAATTACCTTTTCCAATCAGCTGACCAAGTTTTTGCAATAAACAGAAGTAGCCAAATTGTTAATAAAAATGCCTACATTCCAATTTGAATTATTTTAAATGGAGTTTTATTTGCTTCAGTATTTGCCTTGTATAGAAAGAAGGAGTACAAATAATTATGGATAAAGTTTTAGAAGTAATTGATTTGACTAAAATCTTTAGCAAAACTAAAAGAGGCATTAAAAACGTTAATATAACTATTAACTCAGGCGACTTTCATGCATTTATTGGCGAAAATGGTGCTGGTAAAACAACCACAATTAAATCAATAATTGGAGCATATCCAAATTATTCAGGTCAAATATTAATTTATGGCAAAAACATAAAAGATGCCAGCGTTAAGTCAATTATTGGCTATGTGCCTGAAAATGCAATTTTTCCAAAAGAATTAA
This sequence comes from Mycoplasmopsis agalactiae 14628, assembly GCF_000266865.1. Lineage (GTDB taxonomy): Bacteria > Bacillota_I > Bacilli_A > Mycoplasmatales > Metamycoplasmataceae > Mycoplasmopsis > Mycoplasmopsis agalactiae_A. Next base: position 105,799 of record NZ_AJPR01000003.1, read on the forward strand.
GCGTTTATCAATATTTATATAACTTTTCTATTTTGTCGAATATACCTAAAAAACAGGCAGATTTAAAAATTAAGAAGTTTTTAAAATTATTTAACATTGAAGATCTTGAAAACGATAAACCTTACAACTTTTCATCAGGCCAAAAGAAGAAAGTATTACTTATTCAAGCATTATTGCATGATCCTAAATTACTAATTTTGGATGAACCAGCTGCTAACTTAGACCCTACTGCTAGATACGAACTTTTTTCATTATTAAAAAACTTAAATGAAAATGATGGCATAGCAATTTTAATTAGCTCGCACGTTTTATCTGAAATTGATAAATATGTGAATTCAGTAACTCTTATACACAATGGGAACATAATCTATTCTGGGGCTAAAAAAGGCCATTTGGAGACATTGTTTTATGAAAAAGTTATTAACGCTTAGTTCAATATTTCCAATTATGCATTTTGTGCCTGTTTTATAGTGCTAGACGTAAATTGAATAATGTAAAGGATTAGTATGAAAAAATCTAAATTTATGTTGCTTGCTGCTATTGCTTTCATACCACCTATACCTCTTATAATTGCTGCAAGCAATCATAATAAAAATACTAATAGCACTGATAATAACAATAATTTAGCACCCAAAATAGACAAATTGTATAAAAATCCTATTGTGAATGGAATGCTTAATCTTTATACTAACAATAATGATGATTTACGTAAAAATTATGTCTCTTTTCAAGAAAACAGATCTAATGCACTTTTCAAAGAACTAGAGTATTCATTTACCTATTACCCAATTTTTATTTCAAATAAAGCTTCTGATGGAAGTAGTCATTATTCAAGAATTATAAATAAAGCTAAAGATGCAATACAAAAGCATTTGTCGCAGGATTGATATTGAGTTTTAAATAATCTTGATCATTTTTGATTTATTTTTTCTCCATATAATGATTTGTATAGAAAATTTGAAGGAGAAAAAAAACTTTTTGAAAAAGTTCATAATGAGCTTGGTTCATGAACAACTAATATCAAAAATAAAAAACCAGAAGCAATTTTTAAATATAAGTTTCCTGATGCTTCATCAATTATTAAAAAATGAGTAGATAAAAATAAGGATAAGTACAAAAATATTGATCCTAAATCTTATGTGCAAAATTCAATTGGTCAAATTGAATCATGGTACTTAATTTTTGACACTAATAAAGCTATAAAAGTGTTGAAATATGTAGAAGACGGTAAGCCAAAATTGCAAATTTTGACTGACTTATTACTTTTCAAAGAATCAGCAAATCTTAAAGAGCAAATTTTGACACTTGAGAATGAAATAAATAGTAAACGCGAAAAAGATTTATTAGATGATATTGAAGAAAAAATTGGTGAAGCAGAAGATGATGCTAATGATGATAATGATGCAAATGCTGAAGCCAATGAAGAAGATGAATCTAGATCACTTCGTGCAACTGAATCGCATAGCATTGACATAAATAAGGTCTTAGCAGAATTTTTAAAATTAAAAGGTGATAAAAAATTCTTCGAATTTCATGCTAAGCATCAATATAACTCACATTTTGTTGATGCCATAAATACTATAAATAAGGATAATTTGTCAATCTATAGATTTACAATGAGGAATATTGATTATGAAAAGTAGAAAATTTGCATTAATATCTCCACTAGTAATTATGCCTGTTGCAGTATCTGCAGTTTCATGTATAAAAACTTCTAATTTGTCTACTTCATCAAATCTTTTACAACATATTCCAAAAGAATATGACATCATCCCACAAGCGCTTAGCAACAAAGAAGTAGTTACTGAAAATATAATAAAAAGCCTTCTATCCCTAACTTTCAAAGATGACATTGTTAAAAAAAATGAATATGTCAAGTCTCAAGAAGATGAGAAAAGGTTATTTAGTGAAATTAAAGAATTAAGCAAGAAAGTTCCTTATTTTGTTAGAAAAGGAAAAAATCAAAAGCCTGGCCATGATCATTTAGAAATGGTGAAAAACCACAAAGAAGTATTAAATAATTTCTATTCTAAGAATTGATTGTTTATGCTTAAAAATATTGACAAATTTGCAGTTAGACCTTTTGAAGTTTGAACTTTAGAAAAAACTGGCAATGCTGAGCATTCTACAGAATTTCTAAATAAAAGCAAAGATCAAAACCCTGGCATAGATAGTTTTTCATTTATTAACAAAAATCTTGATTCTTTAATTCAGGGTGGTGAGTCAGCTCATACTCCTGGTAAAAAAGTTATGTACATTAAAAAAGACAAACTTATTATTAGAGTTGTTATATCAAAAGATGCCCAATACCCTTTTAAAATAGACAAATTCATCCATTTTAGCTTATATTCTAGAGATAACAAAATATCTATGAATTTTATTTCAGACATAATCCACTCAGCAATATATCATAAAGACCCAAAGGGCTATGAAAGCTTTGAAGAAGATTTAGTGAAGAAAAATTATAATTATCCTTTCTTATCAACCTTGACATTAAAAGAAGGAGGAAATGATGAAAAATAAAAAATATTTTAGTTACATAATTCCTTCTTCTTTTCCACTAATTGCACTCTCATCTGTTTCATGCACTAATAAACAAAGTAATAGTGAAGCTTATTTAATAAAAAATGATAACCATAATAAAAGCTGAGATACTTTCTTAAGTTATGACTATGTCCAAGCCATTTTAAATAAAGCATATGGAAATAACAAAGAATTAAAAGATAAGTATGTTGAAGAACAAAGAAATATAAGTTTAGATTACTTGAAGGATATAAAGGCGTACTTAGGTTATAAAAACAACATTGTAAGTAGCTATGGATCGGATGATTCATATGGCGGTGGTGATGCTTATCCTATTGAAGTGTTAGATTCAAAGCTTGATGAAGCATATAAGAAGAATTGATTGTGATTCTTATACAACCTAGATAGATTTGTTTTTGTTCTATATGATGTATCTGACCAATTTAAAGCAGTGAATGAAAAAGCTAATATTGATGCTCAAAAAAGTAGTGTTGAACTTGGTGCGTTTCATATGCCAAAAACAAATGATGTTGCAAAATATGTAATTGGTAAAAAGAACCAAGAAACAAATGAAGAAAACGTCTACTTACTATTAAAAGATGGCAATATCTTGCGTATTGATTTAACAAAAGATAAAAAAGATACAACTAAGCCTGCTAGTGTCTCGGTATATACATATACATACTTTTATCCTGGGGTATTAAACAATGACACTGAGATTAAGAATTTCGATCTTAATAAGTATGTAAAGGCTGAATTAATTCATTACAATGATAACCATTCGCCTTTTAAAACACTTTTTAATGAAGAATACGGGGGAGACCCACTAAGAGCTACATTAATTGATGTAGATTTAAAGAAAAAATAAAATTAAGGCTGCCCTTAATTTTTTTATTTGCCTATAAAATAGACTTTATCGTTTCTTTAAACATGTTTAATTTTTGCTGTGCTAAGTCAATTGTTTTATCAAAAGCAAAAACATAAAACTTGATTTTGGGCTCAGTTCCTGAAGGCCTTAGTGCTAATCAAGAATTATCATTTTTAAACTTAATTTGAATCATATTTGACTGCATAAAGTCTGATTTTAAATTAAAGTCTTCAATTACTTTATTTTCGAAATTTAAATTCTTAAATTTTCCCTGTAATTGAGTTAAATCAACGCTCTTGTCAACTTCAATTTCAATGTTTTCACTTGCAACATAGCCCACTTTTTCATAAACTTCATTAAGTAAGTTGATTAAAGTTTTATTTTGTTTTTTGTAGTAAGAAGCCATTTTAGTTAGTATTGCTATTGATTGTAATGCGTCTTTATCTCTTGAGAGATCTTCATCAATTAATGACCCATAGCTTTCTTCAAAAGCAAACATAAATTTTTTTCCCACATTAGAAAGCTCATTGATTATTTTGCCTATCCATTTAAATCCAGTTGGCACAACTACTGATTTAATTCCTTCAGCAGAAGCTAATATTTCAGGAATGTTAGTTGAAACAAAAGAATAGACAATATAATTATTATTTGGCTGTTTTATAGTGCTTTTGGATAAATCAAGCAAGAATTTAAAGATAATTATGGCAGTTTCATTGCCGTTTAAAATTCTATATTCATTATCATGCCTAACTGCTAGCCCAACTCTATCACTATCAGGATCACTCATTAGTAAAATGTCTGCATCTTTTTGCTTGCCTAACTTTATTAATAATTCATATGCTGAGTGTTTTTCAGGATTAGGATATTGAACATATTTAAAATTTGCATCAACTTTCATATGTTCTTTCACATAAAAAACACTTTGTTCTATGTCAGAATATGAATCAGAAAATATTTTTTTAAATAATTTTGGGACAAATTTTGAACCTGTTCCATGTAATGGCGAGTAAACTATTTTGATATTTTCAGGATTTAAATTTATTGACTTGTCAAGATTGTTTGCTATTTTAGCAACCGAATTTAAGTATTTATCCTTAACTTTTGCTGAAATGAACTCTAAATTATTGAAATCAGCCTTTTTAACGCCTTTGGCTGTTTTATAGGGCTCTAAGTATTTTTCATAATCATCAAAATAACTTGAAACTTCTTGAATTTCTTCAGGAAGCATTTGAAAAGCTGATTCATTATAAAGCTTGATTCCGTTGTACTCTTTTGGATTGTGGCTAGCTGTTATATTAATGCCTCCATGTGCTTTATAATGCATAATTGAATAGCTAACAAAAGGTGTAGGACAAATTTCTTTAGAAAAATAAACCTTAATTCCGTATGAATCTAATATTTGTGCACTGCAAAGCGCGAAACTATATGACTTTCTTCTGTTATCTCTACCAATAACTATTCTAACTTCTTGATTAGCATACTTATTTAGTAAATATTTAGCATATCCATGCATTATTCTTTTAACATGAGCTATATTTAAATTTTCAATACCTAGGCCTATTTTTCCGCGGATGCCAGCAGTTCCAAACTCTAATTTATTCATGTTTATATTATACAAATTTAATAATGTGGTATTATAAATTTACTATGGAGGGTATATATAGTAGCAAAGAATTAAAATCTGTTGCAACAACAACGGATTGACTTATTGAAAAACCTGTTGAAAAAAAGGAAAGTAAATTTATTTCAAACATTAAGGCTCTGTTTGAAAAACCGTTTCGTTTTACGGTAATGGAGCTTGCAATCTCTGGCTTAGTTATTAGCTTATTTTTGGTAACATCATCAATTTTATATTTTGTAGGCTTAAGTAAACTTATTAAAGCTGAAATATTATTCTGTATATTGTATGGAATTATACTTGGTCCAATCAAAGGAGCTTTTTTAGGTGTAATAGCCGATGTATTATCACTGTTATTGACCGGAAGGATTGGTTTATGGTATTGGACATACCAATTAGTTCCTGCAATAATAGCTTTTTTAAGTGCTATTTATTTTGCAATGTTTAAATCATCAGTAATAGCACGTTTGATTATTCCGTTTGTAGTTATTATCTCTGCAATGGCAACAATGATTTATATTTATACTCAAAACATTGTTAAGCTTGATGACGGAAGTACTGGAATTAGTTTTGCTAATTATGAAAAGAAAATAAAAGATAAAGCAATTGAGTATCCTTATTTGTTAACTTTAATTGGTATTGTTGTTTATTTATCTCTTTCACTAGTTACTGTTGTTACATTAGTTTCGTTCTATTTCAAGAGCAAAAATCCTAAGTTTTTAGATTACCTTTTAATATTTAGCATTGTTACATTTATTCAAGTAATTTATCGTTGAATATTTGGGCCAATTCTTTATATACAATATAGAAATTACATTGATAACAAAAATTGAGGATATGCCGATAAATACGTAACATTCGCAATTCCAATTATTGTAAAATCAATGGTAAATATTCCAATTTATACATTTGTATTATCTGCAATTTATCCTGTAGTTAACTTACTTTGCGATAAATATGTAGGAGAAAGAAAACAAGTTTCATATTAGTTTTTTGAAAGAGTTAGAAATGAAATCAAGAAGAGAATACCGCCTTGGCATAATTAATGTTTTATATAAGTATGAACTTCTAGACTCAAAGCTTTCTGCTGGCCAAATATTCTCTGATGAAAGCGATATTGATAATGAGCAGTTTAAGCAGTTAGAATTAATTAGCTTGAACTATGACTACTATCAAAAAACTATTTTAAAATTCTTAAGCCAAAGCACAACATGATCTAAACTTCCGCCATTAATTAGAGCAATTTTACTTAATGCAACTCATGAACTTATGTCAATTAGCCCTAAAATTGTTATAAACGAGGCTGTTGAAATAACAAAATCCTTTTATGAGCAAGAAGCAAACTTTTATAAACTAGTTAATGCACTTTTACAAAACATATACAAATATTTTGTAATTAATGAAGCAATTGAAAACAAAGAAAAATAAAAAATAAAAAGCTATGTCTTTAGTCTTAGCTTTTTATTTTACAAATTACTTTTTCCCCTATAAAACAGACTTAAACGAAATTTCTTGCCTGCTAATTAATTAGTATTTTTCAACTAATTCTTTCATTTGATCTTCTAATTCAGCTAATATTTCGCTAAAACTCATCTTGTTTTTAGGAGCAACCTTTGTGCCATCGATCAATAGTGAATTAATTTTTTTAGCCCCTAGAAACTTAAATGTTCCTTTTAAGTTTCTAACATGATCACCAAATAAATATCATCCTTTTGGCGCTCCTTGAGTAGCAACAATTATAACTTTAAGTTTATCAATTAGCCCTCTTGAAGCTCCTTTTGTTACATACTTATATGTAAATGATTTATCTGCAACACAAATTGAATCAATAAAGTTTTTAAGTGCTCCTGAGTAATTAAAGTTAATCATTGGAGTAGAAAGAATTAAAATATCAGTTTCTTTAAGCTTGTCAATTCAGTAATCAGATTCAGTTTCAGTTCAAAATGTTGGTTTAGATGGAACAGTAAGAGAGTTTGTTGCAAAAGGTGTGTTGTTTAAATCAACTAATGTAAACTCGCTATTAGGATATTTTTTTCTTAATAATTCAGCAACCTTAACATTAGCAGCTGATGATAATGATGGATTGTTTGGTGAAGCCATAATTGAAAGAATTTTTTTTGGTTTTGCCATGTATCAACCTCCAAGTTTTATATATGTCTTATTATATAAGGTTTTCTACATAGATATAACATTCATTTCACAATTGCATTACATTAAGTAAAATACAATGTAAATTTAGCCTAATTACATTGTTTTATAGCCATAGACGTTAAATTGGGTATGTAAATATTTACACTCTATTACTATTTCCATAATGGCTATATAAAAATTATGATGCTTAATTTTGTGTATAATTAATATATTTAACAATAAAAATAAATAGCAGGAGCATTATTATGAAGGAATTAACAGCTACAGTAATTGACCCTATTGGCCTACACGCTAGACCAGCTAGCTATATAACTGCTGAAGCTTCAAAATATAAGTGTGATATCCTTATTACCAATAATAAAAGCAACAGAACAGCCAATTTAAAGTCACTTATGAATGTTTTAACACTTGGTGTTAAGCAAAATGACTCAATTACAATCAAATTTAATGGAGATGACGAAGATGTTGCCTCTACTGGAATTCTTGAAGTTCTAAGAGACCACAAAATTATTAAATAGTCAATCTTCATTGTAGAAAGATTGCAATGAATTTTTACAAATATGCATTTAGAAAAATACTTTTTACCTTCATAGGTATTTTTCTTATAACATTGACATTTTATGTGCTTTTGTCTCAATTCATTACCAATGATAAATTTAATAATGAGCCTTTGAGTAAGCAATTTTTACTTTTCATAGGTTCTATTTTTTCTAATTTTGGGCAAGTTTATAACTCTAGCAGCTTTAATAATGCTTTAGAGTACTTTGGTTACTATTTTAAATACAGTTTGCTTTTTGAATCTATTGCCTTTATTCTAAGTATAGTTTTTGGATATTTACTGGGCATATTACTAGCCTATAAAAACGGTAAGCTAACTGATGCAGTAATTAGTCTTCTGATTTTTATCTTTTCTTCCATTCCAGCTATTGTTTTAGCACCATTGATGATAATTTTGGCTGAATACACAGACTTGCCAGTAAATTTTGTCTCTGCTGATTCAATAAATGCTGGTTATATGCTTTTATCACTGCTTTTGCCTATTTCAATCATATTAATAATAACTGTGTCATTTTTTGCAATAGTAGTCAAAAACGCTATGCTTAATATTCTTAACAAAGACTATATAAAGGTGTTAAAAACCTTAGGTCTAAGTAACAAAAAAGTCTTTTTTATAGGCATATTCAAAAATTTAATCATTGAAACAATTAATAGAATTCTTACTGTTTTAATTTTTATTATTAGCATAGGCATAATTATGGAAAGAATTTTCCAAATACCAGGACAAAGTTTAATTTTAACTTCTACCTTTGCTAATGGTGAAATTAATGTTTTGATGTGCTTGGTATTTTATAAAGCATTTGTAATCTTTACCTTTTCTGCTATTAATGAAATAATTTATGATGTTTTAAAAGTAGAAAATAACTTTAATTTTAGAATAAGGTTTAGTAGACCAATAAAAGTAGCAAAAGGAGACATTTAGATGGATAGCTTTAATAACTTGCTTTCTGCTAATGAATCTAAAAAGTCCTTTTCATTGGCTAAAAATAAAAAACAAGTTGCAAAAGTAAGTAATTACAGAAGCAATTTTCAGTTGTTTTGAAATAGATTCTTTTCTAAAAAAATCAACTATTTTTGACTATCCTTGTTTTTATCCTTTGTTTTACTATTAATATGCATATCATCAATTGCTTTTGTGCTTAATTACTCACCCTATAAACCAGTTTTAGACAGTGAATTAGCAATTAATTTGCCAAATTATTACAGCCCAGTTACTAGCAGAAAATTTTTGACTGATAGCCCTGTTTTACAGATAATTAGGGAAAATAATGATTTACATCGCACAATAATCAAAAACACTCTAAATGTAAATGATTATATCATCCTTGAATATGATCCATATGCATTAATAAAATCTTTATCCGGCAAAAATTATTACTTCCTTTTTGGCACCAATGCCTTTAGAATAGACAGATTCAGCTTTTTTGTTTACTCATTTTTAGCAACAATTTCACTATCCGTTTTAGCTATTATTTTTCAATGCTTAATCGGAACATTTTTAGGATCAATCATCGGCTTTTATTCTAATAAAACCACAAGCAAAATAAGCTACTATGTTTTTAGTTCAATAAATATTTTTCCATTCTTGATAATAAATATTTTATTTTTTAAAGTTGTAGGTTACAGCTATGCTAATGCGCTAGCCATTTTAAGTGTATTTGGATCAATTAGCTTTTTCTACATTGCATACGCAAACACATTAGACTTAAAAAATAAAGAATTTATATTTGCATACCGTTCATTCGGCGCTTCTCCAATGTGAATATTAATGCACATAATTTTTGTTGAGAACATTTGGCTTAATTTAACTCTTTTTTCAGATAACTTATCACTAAATATGCTTGTTTTAGCAGCTCTATCATTTTTTAATATTAAAAATGTTGAAGAGTCATTAAATATTGGCAACGTATTTAAGGATTTAATTGCCGACTTATCAAACATCGGTTACACTTTGTTTGTGATTATAATCACTAGTCTTTTTATAATTATTAACAAAATTTTTGGCATTGTAATGTATAGAAATTCAAGAGTAAGGGAGTAACATATGAGTAAAAAAATATTGTCGCTTTTACCAATTTTTACCCTTCCTGCAATAGCTGTTAGTTGTAACATAAGAAATGATAGAAGTAGATTTGAATATATAAAGTCAATAAATGAACCTAATTACATCAAAAGCGTTATAACTAACAGTAATAAACCAGTAGAAACTGATCACGAATCATTGCTTAGCGCTCCTTTAATTAGATGAAAAACTTCAGGAAAAGCAAAATTTGACAATCTTAACAAAAAGTTTTTCAGTGTAACTAACAAATATTTGGAGTTTGAATTAGCTCAAAAAATAAACATAACACTTTTTGATGGCAAAGTTATTGAATATTCTAAAGATTCAGTTAAGCCATATTCAAAGCTTAGCGATACAGGCATTGTTAATGTAACAACTGATGAAGAAGGAAATATTAACAATCCATTGTTTATTAAGCATCTAAAAAATGCTAAAAAAGTAGATTTTATTCTTAAAGATGGCATACATTTTGTTGACAAAAACGGCAATAAAACAGGCACATTAGTCAAAAATGAACATTTTTGAAACTCTTATAATTACAAAAACAATTTTGGCGAGTTGCAAAATATTACAAATGAATATGAAATTGAACAACTTAAATCTGAATCGCCACTTACATTTGTAAATTCTAATAGTAACAAAAGCAAGATGGATCATTTTGTGACAAAAGTATTGGCTAACAATATGATTTTTATGCCATTATTTTCAACTAAAGCAACCGATAATAATGCCTTATTTGCTAGCCCTTATATACTAAATAGCTTTGGAATAGATAAAGCTGTTTATATAAAAAATAATTTTTATGCTAAGCAATCATTTGTAAATGATGATAAAACTTTAAAAAAAGTTATACTAAAGTTCAATCCTGTTCCAATTGATGAACCAACTTTTAGATTACAAACTTATAATGCCTATAGGCAAAACCTTATTTCAGAAGCTAGTTATAATTTATTTAATGATGCTCAAAAAGAGGATATTGAAAATAATCCTAAAATTTATGGGCTTTCATTTGCCTTTACTAAAAAAAGCAATGAAAATGTCAACAAATACTTCTATAATCAAAACTTAAATAAAGATTTTGAGGCAAATGATGCTTTTGCTAAACTTGTCTTTAATACCTATAAAAAAGACTTAAACAGAAATAGTTTTATAAATCTTTACTCTCCTAGATCACTGACATTTTTGAATATCATTAATAATTTAATGAATCAATATACAGCAACTATGTTGCTTGGAAATAGTGCATATTGAAACTCATTTATGCCTCAGTCGCTATATTTTGACACTGAAGCTAACAGTGGTGATTACTTGTTTAATTTAATTAATGACATAAATAGAATAAGATTCAACTACCATAATGGCAGTGAATTCAAAACAAAAACAATTGAGTTTTCTGACTTTTTAAACAATAATTTAGATCTCAAAAACGATTCATATGATGGAAACAAAATATTAGATGTTAATAAACAACTTAAAACTAACAATTGAAACTTGTTTAAAGATTTGATGAAAAAACTGCTAGATAAATTCTATGATGAAAATAATGCATTGAAAAGTCAGAAAATTGAATGAGTTATACCTGTTTTTAATCAAAAATCGCTGAGAATAGACAACTATTATCAAAAGTTGATTTTGTTTATAAAAGCATTAGATGACAGACTAAATCCATCATATGAATATGTTGGCTTAGAAGAATCAAACTACATTTATTCATATAATTCATATTCATTAGTAAATAATTCTTATGCAGAAAATTTACTTGCTTTACTAGAGCTAGAAAATGCATCAATTTTGACTAATATTGCTGTTTTACAGCACTATTATGATAAAAGGACAGATAAACCTCCTTTTTATGATGAAATATTAAAAATTAAAAAAATTTTAAATGAATTGATAAGTGAAGATTGAATAAATAGCATATTAAGCAGTAATAAAGCACTTAATCTAAAATCACTATTAAATACTTACTCTAAAGACATAAAGACATTTAAATCAGAATTTATTAACAAAATAAATTCCCAATTTAATAAAACTGAACAGTTTGCTCTGCTTAGATCAGTTGATGATCTTTTAATTGTAAGACAAAATGAAACAAATTATCTTTTTATAAATGACTATGAAAAGATAATTGTTCAATACTTTTACACAAAACCACTCAATGATGCTGGTTTTACATATTATCAAGACATTATTGTCTTTAACTAAAATGGCTTATTTATAGCACGAAAGGAAAAAAATGGCTGTTGGCATTGTTGTTGAATATAATCCTTTTCACAATGGCCATATTAGGCAAATTGAATGAATAAAAAGCAAATTCCCAAATGAAAAAATTGTTGTGGTTATGAGCGATAAATTTACCCAAAGAGGGGAGCTATCAGTGGCTTCATTTTCAAAGCGCGCTAGAGTTGCTAAAAAATATGGCGTTAGTAAAGTACTAAAACTAAGTTTTGAAGAAACAGTACAAGCTGCACATGTATTTGCTCATAATGCAGTTATGAAGCTATATAAAAAAGGAAAAATTGATAAGTTAGTTTTTGGCTCAGAGTCAAATAATGTCGAATTAATGATTTCGATTGCCAAAGGACTAAAAGAAAAGGAAAAAGAGTTTTATCAGCTAGTTAAAACATTACAAAAAAAGGAAAAAATTAGCTTCCCAAAAGCTTCTTCAATGGCAATAAGCATATTGTTTAGTCATAATTTTATTATGCCAAATGATATTTTGGCTTTTGAATATATCAAGACAATTGTTAACAATAATTTACCTATTATTCCATACTCAATAGAAAGAAATGTTGGCTTTCATTCTGATGAACCTAATGACATTTATGCATCAGCATCATTATTAAGAAAAATGATTTATGAAAAAAAAGACATATCAAATTTTTCGCCAATGGTGTTTAAAAGAACCCCTAAATCGGTTGCATTCTTATACAAAACATTCCAAAAAAAGGTGTTAAATAACAAAGAGAAAATAAAAGATTGTCCGGTTGTTTCTGAAGGATTAGAAAACTTAATAATAAAAAACATTGAGCAACCTGACTATAATTCTTTTGTTGAAAAATGTACCTCAAAGCGCTATACATCATCCAGAATCAAAAGAATTATTGCTTGAGTATTGCATGAATTATAAAAACCAATAGCTTTGTTTTATAGTGCTATTGGTTTTTAGATTATTTAAGCTTTTATTAATTTTAAAAGTGCTTCTCAGTTTTCGCTTGTTAAAATCTTTTCATATGCTGAGGCTTTATCACCTTCACCTTTAAGACTTGCTTTTAATTCCTTAACAGCGTCGTCTATTTTTTTAATTTGCTTAGTATGTGCTTTTTGTTTGGTTTCATTTTTTGAAATTTCATTGAATTTTTCTTCAAAGATTTTGAATATGTTTTCAAGAATAACTAACTTTGCTTTGCTAAATTCTTTGTCAAAGTCTTTAACTTCTTTTTTGTGCGCCTCTTGAGCCTTTTTTTCTAATTTAGCAAGCTGCTTTTTATCAATATTTTTAGGTTCTTTAATATTTTTTTTCTTAAAGTCATTAAATGCTGTTGAATTTAAAATAAAAACATTTGATATCTGTGATTTAATTTCAAAATCTGTCTTGTCATTTCCAAAAATTCATTTGTTGGTACTATCTTCAAATTTAAGCGCTTGACTAAGTGAGTAAGCATGCTTTTTTTCAACAAAAATATTCTTAATTCCAGCAATAGCCTTATATCTGAATTCTTTATTAAATTTTTCAGCTTCAGGACTTTTAAATTCCTTTAATTTTCCACATTGTGCAGAAGCAAAAACCAATGAAATTGATAAACCACCAGCTATAAATGAATTGATTAATTTTCTATTCATAAAAGCTCCTTTTTTTCCTATGATTAAGTATCATATAACAAATTCTACAATTACTATATTTTATTACAAAATTTATTTGCATGTTAGTTTTAAGCACCTTATTATGCACTAATTTATTTAAGCTGACTATGCAGTTTTGTTATGATAATTTATTGAAGAAAAAATCTATTATTTTGCGATATTAAATTATGATGTTTATGTTAAAATACTATAGCAATATTTAATTGCAGAAGTAGATTAAATTCTCACCTGATGGCCATAGCCTTGGGTTCTAGCTACAATTAAAAATATCAATGATGTTTTTTGTAGATAGAAGTGATGAGAATCACTTTATTTTTATGTTTAATTTTTATCAAAAAAACTAAGGAGTTATTATACAAAATTTCAAGAAAATAAAGAAGCCTGAACAAGAACACATGATTAATGAAAACATACCTTTTCAAAAAGTGTTCTTGATTGGTGCTGATGGCGAAAAAATAGGTGTTAAAAATACCTTTGAAGCCATTGAAATAGCTAAAGACAGCAAAATGGATTTAGTTCTAATTGCTGTTGAGCCAAAGCCAATTGCAAGAATTTTAGACTATGGTAAGTTTAAATATGAGCGTAAAAAGAAGCAAAAGGCTGCTAAGGAAAAACAAACAATAATTCAAAATCGTCAAATTAGATTAACAGCAATGACTGGTGATCATGATTTAAAAACTAAAGCTAGAAAAGCATTTGAGTTCTTATTAGATGGCGACAGAATCAAGGTTAGTTTGAAATTTAGAGGTCGTGAAATAACTAGACCTGAATTAGGCTACACTATAATGAATAAATTTTATGAATTAGTAGAAGCTGTAGCTGAAAAAACAAAAGAACCTGAAATAATTGGCGAGCGTTTTCTTGATATGTATCTCCAACCTAATAAGGTCAAAGTTAATAAATACAAAAGAGAACATAATATAGTTGAAAATAAATCATCTGATTCAAGTTCAAGAGATTCTGATGATGATAAAGGAGCAAAAGATGCCAAAGATGAAGACTAAAAGCGCTCTTAAGAAAAGAATTAAAGTAACAGCAACTGGCAAAGTTATCCGTGAGCAAGCTTATCGTTCACATTTAGCCCAAAATAAAACCACAAAACAAAAACGTCAATCTCGTAAATCTGCGCAAATGCACAGTTCTGACCTAAAGAGATTCAAGGCATTAATTTAATAATTTTTTATTAAGAAGGTAATATTATGAGAGTAAAAGGTGGAACAGTTACAAGAGCTAGAAGAAAGAAATGAATAAAACTAGCTAAAGGTTATTTTGGACACAAGTCAATCGGATATAAAGTTGCTAAACAAGCTGTTGTTAAGTCTTGAACATACGCTTTTAGAGACCGTAAACAAGTTAAAAGAGACTATAGAAAACTATGAATTTCTCGTATAAGTGCTGCTGTTAGATTAGAAGGCTTATCTTATTCAAAATTTATTAATGGTCTTAAGAAATCAAACATTACTATTAACCGTAAAATGTTATCAGAACTAGCTATTAATGAACCTCAAGTGTTTTCACAACTAATTGCTATTGCAAGAGATTCTGAATAATTTAAAAAGTGGATAGATTGCTATCTGCTTTTTTATTTAAGCAACAAAAAAAACAAAAGCAAGCCTTTTTGTTTCTTGCTTTTGTTACTCTTTTTGATCAATAACTGCAGTATCAATTATTGTTTCTCTACTTAAAATTTGCTCTCATTTTTTAACATTTTCCTCAAACGATTCCTCGATTGGTAAATTGTCTGTATTATCTATATCGCCATTTGTAAGTTCTGATGATTCTGAGCTTATATTGCTTGTATTATTGTTTTGGTATTGCAATTCTGTTTCTAATGCATAAGTTTGACTAACATGGTTATTTAGGTTATTAAAACTGTCAAATTGGCCTGTTTTATAGGCTTTATCGTCAGATAATTCATTATCATAACTATCTGTAAATTCATTATTATTAACCACGCTGTTTTCAATATAATGAATTATTTCATCATAAATTTTGTTTTTAGCTACAGCTCAACTTAGACTATTAACTAAATAAATATTATATTTTTTACTCTTTATAAACTTATATAAGTCTTTTTGCAATATGTACTTTTCTATATCACCTTGATACTCATAATTATCAATTATAAAGCACATTATATTTTTATTATTGTGCTTTAAAATATAATCAATTTTTAGTGTACCAATAGCTTCATTGCTTGCAAGTGTCATACTATCATAGTCTTTAATTAAGTCATTAATTGATTCTTCTAGCTCAATTTGAAACTCAGGCTTTTTAGCTTCTGCCTCTGTATTTAGCTCACTTTGGGCAAAATTATCATTAGAGACAAACTCTTGTTTTTCTTTAGAATCTAGCTCTAAAAACTCTAATCATTTTTTAAAAACATAAACATCTTCATTGCCAGTTAGCACGCTGACATCGCTTGAATTAAGGCTTTTAAGCACTATCATTTTGTCTTTAGCTCTAGATATTGCAACATTTAATGCATTTTTGCCGCCAGGACGTCCAACATATGTTGAGTGGAATAAAACACTGCTATCATACGCTATAGAAGCTATGACTAAGCCGGCTTCATCACCTTGAATATTTTCAATATTTCTTAAAAGTAACTTGCCTTCAATTATTGCATTTTCCAAATTTGACTCTTGTCTAAAAATTTTAGTAGTTATATAATCTTGTTGTTTAGCATTAAAACATAATAAAATGATCTTGTCATATTTATCTAAGTTTTCATTAGCAATTTTAATTGCTAAATTAGCTTCAATTTCATTTTTATTATCTTCTCATACACCATTAGCATCAATAACTTCAATTGATTGGTAATTTTTCTTATTTAAATTAGTATCAATTACATCAAGCGAGCTGTTATAAAAGTATTTACTACTAAAAGTCATTAAAGAAGCATAGTTTGACCGGTAGTTTTTATCTAGTAAGATATTGTAAACTCCAACTCCTTTAGCAAAATCAAGCATTGAATCAACTTTACCAAAAATAGTTTCTTCGTCAGTTACTCTAACACCAAATCAGTTGCTTGGTTTCATTTGCTGATCATCGCCTGCTAGAACTTTTATTTCTGATAAATATAATACTGGCAAGCCTTTTTCAATAAAAATTTGGCTAGATTCATCAAGTATTCCATAGTCCAATTCACCTTTATTTCAGGCAGATAAGTCTGCTTCAGGTGTGACAATTATTATTGGGAAAAGCTTTTTGATCATATTCGAAAAGCGCTTCATAAACTTATATGGCTCAATAATAGCAAGTCTTGCAGTGGCAGCAAATTCAGTATATTCAGCTTTTTCGTCATCATTAAATTGCATAATTGAATTAATGATATTTTTAGTTATAAAACGTTTAAGTTCATTTTGATCGCTAGTTTGCTCATTATCATAATTAGGCAAAATGTTTGCAAGACTTTTTATATAATCAAAATCAGATGGTGTTAAATTCTTCTTAAGTCTTACAATTTCATCCAAATTACCTGTAAAATTGTTAAATTCGTCAAATAATTGTCTTGATAATTTACTAATTAGTCAATAATTTTTCTTGTATATTTTAAAACTTAAGTTATTCTCCTTAAGCATAAATTTTCTTAGCTCTCAGGCACTTGAAAATTTAAATTTCATTGGATATTTGATAGTTTCAGGCAAATTAATAATTTTCTCTCATAGCTCATTAGTAAGACTCGAGCCCGCTTTATTAATTGGGTTAATTAAACTAAGTGCATGATTAAATCTTTTATCATTAGAGATCATTTGGATGTTATTAACAAAATTTATTTCATCATTTGTAATGATTCTTAAAGGTTTTAGATTATCAACTTCTTCATAATTTTCTAAATAATCTAGATATTCTTTGATTGGCTCGTAAAATGATTTTTTGTTCATGTTTTTTGAATTAAGCATAAACAAGCAAAAGATTTTTAGTGTACCCATTCTGTTTCTAATAACTTCCAAAGCAGCCTTTTTTTGTGAACAAACTATTGCAGTTTTAGAATATACCAAAACATTAGTTAGTATGTTAACTATTGTCTGACTTTTACCAGTTCCTGGAGGTCCTCAAATAATTGTATTTTGATTAAGTGCACTTGCAATAGCTCTATCTTGCGAATAATTAGTAGCTGCTATTTTAAAAATGCTTGTTTTAGGATTAAACAAAATGTTGTTTATCCTTTTCTTATAGATGTTTTTGTTAAATTCAACTTGCAAAATTTTGTTAAGCTCATTGTTATTGATTATTTCAAGCATTCTGTTTCTAATATAGCCACCAGAAGGCTGAAAAAGGCCTAGAACTACGCCACCTGCAAATTGTAGTGATTCATTAATAATTTCTTCAGCACTTAGAGAAATAAATGATGAATTTAAATTCACTTTAAGCTCATAAATTTGCCCTCAGAGCTCATGTAAATTTTTTATTAATTCTTTTATGCTTCAGTCACCATAATTGTCAGTTACTTCTAGGTCAAAACCGGCATTGTTAAGTAAAAATAAAAGCTTTTCATTAGGCTTAATATCTCCATTAGAAATTAAAAATGGTCTAGCATTTCTAATTTCTAAGTACACTTCTTTAAAAAACAAAGGGGCATAAACGCTTTTGCCATCAATAGAAACTTGCACAAACAAAAATCCTAGGTGCATAGGTCAAATATTTGTCTCAGCATTTATTTCATTAGCTTTATTTAAAAATAGTTTTCATTTTAGAGACTGACGTTGGAAATTAGCTCTAATTTCATTGATTATTTTGTTTTTTGTAAAATGAAAATCTTTTTTTAGTTGGTTAAGTCTTTGTGTACTTAATTCATAGTTATTTTCTTCTAATATTGCTATAGTCTCGTCATAATCATCGCTTTTTTCTAAAAGCTGGCATACTCTGATTAAATTAACTTCCAAAATAGGAATATCAAAATTTTTATTTGAGTAAATTAAATCAAAAGCTTCCGGACCAAAAAGGGAATAAAAATCGAAACAATACTTATTATTTACCTTGGTAAAAATGGCTTGATCAGATGGATTAACATCTAAAAGATTGTTCAAAATGCTTTGGTATTGTTTAGTTTTATTATTTTTATTTTCCATAGCTTGTCCTTAATAATTTGTTAATAGTAATATTATATATTTCTAAAAAAGCAATTATTCAATTTTGCTAATATTAATTGAATTTTTAAAAGATTATTTGACTGCTGAATTAATGAGTTAATGGTATGTAAAATTTACTAAAATGCCTGTTTTATAGGAAAATAAAAACAAAACCTTGGTTTTGTTTCATTATTTTAGGCTGCTTTTAACTTGCTATAAATTTAAAACTATTGCATTTCTAAAGTTTGTGCTCTAATGTTGCTATTAACTCTTCTAACAGTAGCTAATTCAATGCAAACTAGAATTAGTTGTGCAATAATAATGCCAGATAATATTCAAATTAATCATTTGTTTACGAAAATAACTAAGTTACTATTTGCTGCTGATTTTATTACATTTTTAATCATGAAAGGTTCAAAGTACAATAATGCATATAATGCTGTTGCACCTGCAAATAATAGTAGTGAGAATAAAGAGTATAGAATAAACGATTTTCCTTTAAATAAATTAAAAATTCCATAGGCAATAAGCACATGTAATAATCAAATTATTGACAAAATCAAGAAAAGCTGAGAACCAACAAATGACAATATTATCAAAAGAATGTCAGGAATACTAAGATTTGCTCATTTAGAAGCTAAAACTTGGAAGTATGCTTTATAAAAATGAACAAAAAATCCACCTGTTCCATCCTCTGCTGTTGCAAAATTCATCTTAATGTTTGTTGCTGTTAGTTTAATATATCTAACAATTCATACAGTTGATTCAGAAGAATTTGGCGTGAGAAAAACATTAGCCATTAATGGAGAGGCTGCCATTAGTAAAAATATAGTAAGTACTATAAATCCTTTTACTCTAAATCTAACTTCTTTTTTCTTGCTCATATTACCTCAATTATACTAGTAATGTGTTTTTGTCCGTAAATTAATTTAAAAAATTAAAATCCTCTAAGTTGGCTTAATTCTTTGTCATATTTATAAAGTCTTTCTTCATAAACTTTGGTTGAAAAAGGTACTGTTTCTTGTGCATAAGCTCATAAAATAACTAAATAATTCACAAGCATTTTATGTCTTAGCAAAAATAATTCATCATACTCGCCATATGAGTTTAAAAATAATTTTTCTTGCTCTTTGCTTAAGTTAGCACTTTCGATAAAGTAAGCTAATTCAAAATTTGAATCGCCCATAGTTGCATACTCTCAGTCACAAATAAACATTTTTTCCGTTTGATCCTGTAAAACAAGGTTAAAAGTTCATAAATCATTATGGCACGGAACATTTTTGTTCATATTACTTAAGGTTTTATTGATGTTACGATAAAAATCATTTAAAGCTTTAATATTTACATTTTTTTCTTTTAAAACCTTACGGTAATGCTTAACTCTAGCAGCATGATTTGATGGTGGAAAATTAAGTTTTGAATTATGAATAGTGTGCAAAATTTTAGCAATTTTGACTATATTTTCATCAGTTAATTCAGGTTCAGTACCCTTAATAAATTCTCACTCAATTTTTTCCTTATTATCACTTAATAATTTAGGCACAAAGTCAAAATTAGCTAATATTTTATAATCAATTTTGTGATTAAAACCTGTATATACTTTCTCTTGTACAAAAATTCCATTAAGCAAATATGAGATATTAGTATGCCCTTTAGTAATAAATTGTTTTTCTTTAAAGCTTTCTTGATAATCCATAATTTATAACTATACTATATAATTAATTTATTTAAAAATATTTTATTTTTCTAAATTTAAAAAATGATGGTATTAATATGGACAAGAGCAAAATTAGAAATTTTTCAATAATAGCACACATAGATCATGGCAAAAGTACACTTGCCGATAGGATTCTAGAATTAACAAACACAGTAGCTGCTAGAGATTTAGAAGAGCAGTTTTTAGACCAAATGGACTTAGAAAGAGAAAGAGGAATCACAATTAAGCTTAATGCAGTGCAAATTAAGTACAAAGATTACACTTTCCATCTAATTGATACTCCTGGGCACGTTGACTTTACCTATGAAGTTTCTAGATCACTAGCTGCTTCTGAAGGCGCTCTGTTACTAGTTGATGCTACTCAAGGAATTGAAGCTCAGACTCTTGCCAATGTTTATCTAGCCTTAGAAAATAATTTAGAAATTATTCCAATAATTAACAAAATTGACTTACCTTCAGCTAATGTTGAGAAAACTAAAGAAGAAATTGAAAACATTATTGGTATTCCAGCTGACAATGCAGTGTGCGTGAGTGCAAAAACTGGACTAAACTGTGAAAAAGTTTTAGATGCAATAGTTGATTATATTCCTGCACCAAAAGATGCAGATGATACTAAACCACTAAAAGCTTTGATTTTTGATTCGTATTTTGATGAATATCGTGGCGTTATTATGCTAATTAGAGTATTTCAAGGCAAACTAAAAGTTGGTGATGATTTTAAATTTATGTCAAATAATGCTAACTATCATGTCATTGAGCTAGGTGTAAGAAATCCTAAGGAAACTAAAAAAGAGTATTTGGAAGCTGGCGAAGTAGGTTATGTAGCTGCTACAATTAGAGATGCTAAGGAAGTGCATGTTGGTGACACTATTACATTAGTTGAAAATCCAGCACTAGAACCGCTTCCAGGTTATAAACGTAAAAAACCTGTGCTTTTTACAGGATTTTATCCTATTGATACTAGAGACTATGCTGAACTTAAAAAGAGCTTAGATAAAATTTCATTAAGTGATAGTTCGCTAACTTGAGAACAAGAAACTTCTAAAGCATTAGGTTTTGGTTTTAGAGTTGGTTTTCTAGGCATGCTACATATGGACGTTATTCAGGAAAGACTAAGCAGAGAATACAAAGTAGGAATTATTGCAACTAGTCCTAGTGTTGAATATAAAGTTGTTAAAACTAATGGCACATTTGAAATGATTTCTAACCCATCATTAATGCCTGATAGAACATACATAGATCATATTGAAGAACCTTATATTGAAGCTACAATAATCTTACCTAATGAATACATTGGTAACATTATGGACTTGTGTCAAAATAAGCGTGGAATTTATAAGTCTCTAGACTATATTGATGAATCTAGAAGCAGATTAATTTATGAAATGCCTTTAGGTGAAATTGTATTTGATTTCTTTGATAGAATGAAAAGCTTAAGCAAGGGATATGCTTCATTTGAATATGACCTAATAGGCTATAAAACAAGTGATTTGGTCAAAGTAGACATACTGTTAAATGGCGACAAAATCGATGCTTTTTCGATTATCACTCATAAAGATTCAGCATATGAAAAATCTAGAGATCTAACAAAAAGATTAAAGGATGCTATCCCTAGACAAAATTTTGAGGTGCCAGTACAAGCTACAATTGGTGGAAAAATTATTGCACGTGAAACAATTAAGGCATTTAGAAAAGATGTTACTCACAAATTGCATGCCTCTGATATAAGTAGATACAAAAAGCTTTTAGAAAAGCAAAAAGCCGGTAAGAAAAAAATGAAGATGCTAGGCTCAGTAGAAGTGCCACAAGAAGCATTTTTAGACATTTTAAAAACTAATGTTGATAAATAGACTGCAAATTTTGCAGTTTTTATTTTTTAAGCTTCAACTCTTCATTAATTATTCATTGCAATATTAAATATATAATTAAGTTGCTATGAATGAACATGAGTTTTTAGAATCTAGAATTGAAAAAGACTTGCTTAACAAGCTTTCTAACATAAAGTTTTATTATAAAGGCTTTCATAATTACACTTTTAAGGTAGATTATGAGGGCAAAACTTGTCAATTAAGAGTCCCTATTTCTAATTTAGTAGATCATCAGGTTGAATCATTATTTATGGATAAGTTACCTGGTGTTTATTACTATAAAAAAGGCGTATTAGTCAGAAAATGATTTGAAGGCAAAACTTTAGAAAATGTTAATTTGACATTAAAAGTACAAAAAGCTGTTATAGATAAAATTAAAGGGTTTCATAAAATTAAAATTGATTTGCCTGCAATTGATCTTTTTTACTATGGAAAGGGAAGCAAAAAGTACCAAACATATGTAGAAAAGTACAATAATGAAGTGCCTTTAGTCACTTGCCACTGTGATTTAAATTTAAAAAACATATTAATAAATGAAAAAAATGAGGTGGAATTAATTGATTTTGAGTGAGTTAGAAAAGCAAATCCGCTTTTTGATGCTATGTCATTAATTCATATGAACTTTGATTCAAACTTAGTAAAAAAAGAATTCAAAATTTCCCAAAACAAGTATAAAGAAGCCTTATACGTATGTAATGAATTTTCTAAAATGTCTTATGAACATATTTACAAAGATCTTTTGCTAGATGATAATAAAACTCAATTACATGAGGGATATACAAATTTATCCTATGTTAAAAATGACTTATTTATTCAAAAAAAGCAAAAAAATGGCTTTAATCATTTAAATAAATTAGAAAAATTCAGCAATCTTGGCATCACTGAAAATGTTATATACGAAGATGATGAAGTTATTATTAGACACTTTATTAATAAAATGCCAATTGACTTCCAAAACGGTGATATTCGCTTAAAAATTGCTCAAAAATTAGCTACTCTTCATAGCTCAAAAATAAAGCTTATTAAAAATCAAATTGCTAAAAGAATTAAGTTTTACTATAAAGCAAATAAAGACCATGAGCTTTTTAATAAAACATTTAGCACCGAGGTAAAAAAGAAAATTTTAGAAGCTGCTAAATTCTTAAAAAATGAAATTCCAAGCCACAACGATCTAAATCGTGAAAATATATTGCTGGCTAACAATAATGAAATAATGTTTATTGACTTTGAATATTCATCACAGAATTCAAAATATTTTGATATTGCATATCACTGCAGCGATCTAGATTATTCAGCTGATGATGAAAAAATATTTATTAGTGAATATTTAAAGCACACTAAATTTGACTTTGACTATGATGATTATTATGCTACTAAAGCAATAGTATGTTTATATGGCATAAGCTGATCTTTAACATATAACCCTGATTTTGACTTCACATGGCTAATTAAGCATGTTTTAAACAATATAAATTATGTTGATATTTTTTTACAAAAGCACTATAAAACAGGCAAATAAGTATCTTTTAGTCTAATTCCACAACCTTTGCCAATGTATTACATTGTGCAATGCATTTAATATAATTGACATAAAGAGGGGGTATGTGTGGATTTTATTACAAAAATTAAAAACAGATATTCAGTAAGAAGCTTTGATCCAGATAAAAAAATTCCTGCAGAGGACTATAAGAAAATAATTGATGTAGTTAACTCTGCTCCAACATCATCAAACTGACACTCATCTAGTGTTGTAATAATAAAAGACAAAGAATTATTGGAAAAAATTTCAGAATTTAGACCTTTTACAAAACATTTAAAAGATGCTCAGTTTTTTATGGTTTTCATTGCAGATTTTAATAGAATGAATTTAGCTCAAAAATCGTTTCCTGAATATAACTACAATAATCATTCATCAGAAGCATACACTGTAGCTGTGGGTGATGCTTTTATTCAAGCCACAATGGCTCAAGATGCTGCGATTGAATTAGGCCTATCTACCTGTTTTATAGGTGGAGCCAGAGTAATGGTTCAATTCCTTATTGATATCTTAGGCATTAAGGGGCAAGCTTTTCCAGTCGTTGGACTTGCTGTTGGTTATGAAAAAGGAAAGGGTACTGTAAGACCTAAATTAAATAGAGTTTTTGAAGATAAATATGATTATGAAAGAATTAAACAAGATGTTGTTGAGTATGACAAAACATTAGTTGAGTTCTTTGAGAAAATTTCTCCTGATAAAAAAGCCTGATCATACCAAGAAGCAACTGTAAAATCTGCTTCAGGATATGCATTTGATACTGAATTAATTGAAAATATTTGAGATTTAAAATTGCAAAAATAGCAATAAGATAAAACTCCTAATATAGCTATTGCATAAATAGCTATTATTATTTTTATGGTAATTTAATTTACAAAGGAAGTATATGAAAAATGTTGTTTATGACTATGAAGTAGTCTTTAAAGACAATAATAATCCAAATGAAAATATTATTTTTTGTCATGGATTTAACTCATCACCAAAAACTTTTAAGACATTTGAAAAGTACTGAACAAAGAGCAATTATTATGCATTACAGTTTCCAGGAAATAGTAATGTTGCTCCAATTAATAATCATGAAGTTTCTGTTCCGCAGTTTGCTAAATTAGTAGTTGAGTTTGTAGAAAAAAATAACTTAAAAAATGTCACGTTAATAGGACATTCAATGGGCGGGGGCACAATTTCGCTAGCTTATAACTTAAAGCCTGAATTATTTAAAAAAATGGTTTACATTGCTCCCATGAATAAAACATCATTAGCTCTAGCAGATGATTACAGAAATGATTATTTTCCTAAAACATTTGACGACTTTTTAATATTTTTAAAATCACTATATTATGACACAAGCACTTTTACAGCAAATAATGAATGAATGGAAAAAGCCAAAAAGAGTTTTGACCCAAATGACTATAATAATGAAACAATCGTCAAACTTGGCGAATCATTGCCTGTTTTAGAATTGCACAATCAAATTGAGCGTGGCTTAGATTCAATTAACGTTCCAACTCTCTTAATTCTAGGTGAAAAAGATGGAGTTATAAGAAGAGAAGAGTGCATTGAATACTTTAAAGAGCATGTAAAAAATGTTGAAACAGTTTATATTCCTAAAACTGGACATATGATGTTTGAAGAAAACTGAAATGAATTCATTAAGATCTTAGAATCTTTCTTAACTAAGTAAATTTAAAAGCTCAGCTTTTATTTTTTTTATTTGTTTAATGCTATTTACTCAATATACATATTGTTTTTATAATTTTTAATATAATTGCTAAACTGCTTATTTAGTAATGGAGATTTTGGAAGCAATGAAAAAGAAACAAAATGTGTTTATCTTTGTGATAATCATTTGACTTATATTATGTTCAGCGATAATAGTGCCACTAATTCTGAAGTTCATAAATCTATTCACTGTTCCAAATAACTATTCATTAGCTATTAAAATTGTGATTGTAATACTGCTTATTGCAAATGCACTTATATTTTGTTTTTTCTGACTAAAATCAACAAAAGACATGGTGTTTTCTCTTACTTTTTTGTTCTCAAGAAAAAAGCTTACTAAAAAATTTGAACCTATTATTAACTCAAGCCTAAGTGATGAGTTTAAAAATAAAAGAGTTGTACTGCTCTATTGTACATGCGATGACTTTCATGAAGAGTCGTTATTAAGTTCTATGAAACAAGACTATTTAAACTATGAAACAGTCATTTTGGACGATAGCAAGAGTGAAGAATACATTAAAATAGTTGATACATTTGCTAAAGAACATGGTCTAAGAGTTGTTAGAAGAGAAAATAAAGAAGGCTTCAAAGCTGGAAATTTAAATAATTATTTAAAAAACAATGATGATTATGATTACTTTGTGGTTTTAGATAGTGATGAAGTGATTCCAAATGATTTTATTACTCAGTCATTAAAATACTTTCAATTTAATAATAAAATTGGTGCTCTGCAAGCTTATCATATAAATAAAACAAAAGTAAATGGGGGGGGGAACTTATTCCAATACTTGCTCTCAGTTTCATCTAATGTTTCATCTTTAGACAATCACTATATGCGCCAGCTTTATGGCGAAAATTCATTGCTTGGCCATGGTATGATAATAAGCAAGGAAGTTTATCGTCAAACTAATGGTTTTCCGCATATCTTAGTTGAAGATACATCTATGAGTGCTGAAATAAAAGCACTTGGTTATGAAGTTGTTTATGCGCCTAATATTGTTTGCTATGAAGACTTTCCAAATGATTATATAGCTTTGAAAAAGAGACAATGCAGATGAACTGCTGGTAATGTTCAATATATTAAAAAATATGCTAAGAAAAACAGAAAATCAAACTATAGATGGTTTGAAAGAATTGATTTAGTTCTAAATCATTATTCATTGCCACTAATTCCTGTTTTTGCAGTGATTTTCTTAATCAATTTTTTAATTATTGGCTTTTTAGGTTTTAGAATAAGCCCTAGAGAGCTAGTGTTTGTGATCATATGAATTTCATTTTTAATAGGTACATTATTGCTTAGTGCATTGCACTTATCAAAGAGCAGGAACATTTTATTAGCAATACCAGTGTTTTTGGTTACAACAATTGTTTATACAGCAATGAATCTATCCTTAGTTTTTGCAGTTATTAATGGTTTGTTTAATAAAAAGCTTAAGTTTATCGTTACTCCTAAAGAGTCTAAGAAAATTCCTTTTAAATATATGCTTCTTCACTCAATTATTCCCTTTTTATTTGGAGCAGCTGTCTTAGTTGCTACTTACTATTCATGAGGGACAGTTGTGCCAACTTTAATTGTTTCAATTCCTTGTTTACTCTTCCCTATTGTTATAACTTTTTCAAATATTCCTCTTGCCAAAAGGGCTACAAAACAGAAGCAAAGGGCAAGAGCAGGTGCACAACAAAAATAAGTAAGCTGTTACACTTAGCACTTAAATGACAGCTTACTTATTTTTTATATATCATAAAATTTATAAACTTTTTACATTGACTCAGGGGCTGAAACTTCTAAAAGTTTTAGCCCGTTTTCAATTGTGATGCTTACAGCTTTTACTAAGGCAATTTTACTTATTTCATTGTCACTGCCAATAAGCTTAGGACTATTTGTGTATCATGAGTTAAACTCTTTAGCTAGCTTAACCAAATACTGAGTTAATAAGTGTGTTGCATATTTATCAGCTGATTTTTCAACCACTGATGGAAATTCTAATAATGTTGTGATTAAACTATTATCACTTTGTTTATCAAAAGAGGCTGCATATAAATTATTAGATTCTATATTAGCTTTTTTAATTAAAGAGTGACATCTAGCATTAGCATACTGAACTAAAATTGCTGGATTATCATTGCTTTGGCTAGTAGCTAAGTCTATATCAAAGTCTAATTTTGAATTAAGTGTTCTATCTAAAAGTAAAAATCTAGCAGAATCCTTGCCAACCATTTTGACAAATTCATTTAAGAAAAAGCTAGTTCCCTTTCTCTTAGACATCTTAAACTCTTCACCATTTTTGATTAATCTTACTAGTTGCATGCATAAAACAACTAAATTTTGTTCATTAAGCCCTAAATCTTTGACAGCACACTGCATTCGTTTTACATAGCCAGAGTGATCAGCACCTCAAACATTAATAATCTTAGCATCAGAGCCCATTCTTTTGTATTTGTCTTGATGATAAACAATATCAGGCAAAAAGTATGTATATGAACCATCACTTTTTACTAAGACTCTGTCTTTATCATCGCCATGAATTGTTGTTTTTAGTCACAAAGCACCATCATTTTCATAAGCATTTTTTAGGCTTTTGATTGTTTCTTTAATTTTGACTTCATTATTTTCATACAATGATTTCTCACTAAAATAGTTGTCAAATCAAACACCAAAATTTGCCAAATCTTCCTGTATTTTAGCCATAAAAATACTAATTGCTTCATTCTTAACAAGCTCAAGTAATTTATTATCTAGCTCGCTATTTTTAAATTTATCACCATATTTAGCATAAAACTTTTGCGCGCCTCAAACTATATCTTCACCTTTATATGATTCTTCCGGCATAGAATAATCGGGATAAAAAATTTGCTTGTATCTAGATCATAAACTATTAGCTAAAACATTAATCTGATTTCCAGCATCATTAATGTAATACTCTCTTACCACACTATAGCCAGCAAATTCTAAAATATTAGCAATTGTGCTACCAACAGCTGCATTACGCGCATGACCAACATGTAAAAATCCTGTTGGATTAGCTGAAATAAATTCAACATTTACTTTGCCTACTTTATTCCCTTTGCCATAATTTTGTCCTAATTTTAAAATTTGATTAACACCTGAAACTAAATAATCATCACCAATGCTAAAGTTTATAAATCCAGGATTAGCCACTGAAATATTTTTTATGCCAAATTCTTCAGGCTTTATCATGCTAACTATTTGCTGAGCTAACTCCATTGGCTTAGTATTTATATTGCCTAAAGCCATATTGGTTGTAAGATCTCCATGTTTTTTTGATTCAGTTAAAAAAACGCTTCTAGTAATGCCTAAAGATGATGCAATTTCTTTAAGTTTGCTTTCTAATTTTTCTTTTAGATCTAACTTATTCATAGTATTTTAAATTTTATATTATTTTGCCTTTTTTGGCTTTCCATAAGCAATAAAAAAGGAAAATACTTGCCTAAATAAGTATTTTCCTTTTTATAACGATTCTAAACTATCCTAACATAGCGCCTAATACTGGGCCAAATGTTGAGTATGAAATAACTAACCAAAGTGGCAAGAATATTAAGGCTAAAAGCGTTGTTAGCGATGAAACTTGCGCTACATAGACAGTATATTTATGATCATTAGCAGCTGAAAAAATTGATAGAACACCAGCAGGCGGTGTAGCTGCTAAAAGTACAAATAATGTCCCTATACTTGCAGCTGATTCTTTTGTAAGAATCTTGCCATGAACAAATCCAGCAAATACAGCATAACTTGCTAATAAAACAATTAAAGGTACTGTAACCATTCTACGTGTTGATGTAATTAAAACATCTTTATCTTTAATAGCTTTTCTAATGCTTCCAGTTGCAAGTGAGCCACCAATAACTAATCATGAAATTGGCGAGACTAAACCTGTACCAATTTGCAGTGTTTTATGTATAGCTGGTAGGGCAGTTGGGAATGCTCCCCAGAAAGTTGAACCCTTGCCATCTTTAGACACTTCATAAACGTTAACAAATTTAGTGTCTAAATGAGGAACAAATTGCAATGCTCATAAAGTTAGAGATAAAAATAGGGCAATAATTGTTGGGTTAAGTGCTAATGACTTAACAACCTTACCGGCTGTTTTCTTAGTTATTTTTTGTCCTGAGAAAAAGACTGGAACATGTCCGAAAGCACCAATAAGATATGGCACACACCATACTTGTAAAAGCGCTTTAGTAAAGGGTTGGAATATAATTCCATCCGAAAGAGAGTGCACTAATGGAAGCGCAAAGAATTGCAATGAACCATAAATAAGCATAAATTGACTAGTCATAAGTTTCATCTTATAATCATCAATCACTTCATTTTTGATTACCGCTAATGACTTAGTACTTTGGCCTTCAGTAGCACTTGCATTATTTTGTGTATAAATTTCTTCCGCTTTAGCATTAATTCTTTTTGCAACAAAGCGTGGAGCAAATTTAACTAATAAATAAGATAGTAATGTAAATAAAATGTAGAAAACTAAACTTGACACTAGCACGATGCCCACAGCAGCGGCATCTTCTTTGCTAGCATCTTGCATAAATGCGGTGAGAACCATAAATGGTAAAAAGAAGTTGAGAACCAATTTAGACATTCTCCCGTTCATTTCTTTAGTCACTATTTTTGCCCTTGTCGCGGCGAAACCAATAGCAACGAAGACAATGGTAGAAATTACAGCTCCCCACATTCCCTGCGTTGTAATTACTTTTATAAAATTGTCCATTTTAAGACCCCCCCCCACAACAGTGTGGGACGATTTAAAAATTGAATTTTGATAAAGGTAATACTTTTTTAAAAGAACTTTTTAAATTAAACAAACAAAAGGGTATAGAAAGTTACCCCTCCATTTTTTGTAATATAAACAATAGGCGGGTAACTTAATATTTAATTAATTATTTGAACAAAATTAATTATTCAAATTTAGCGTCAACACCAATTGACTTAAGAATTTCTGTGTGAACTTTAGCAACAGCTTCAGTTGAAGCTTCGAATTTTGCTCATTCTTCTTTTGATAAACTTGGTTTAAATGGAAGGTATTCGTATCCATTTTCACCAATAATTACAGGAATTGATACATAAATACCTGCATGTTTGTAACCTTCAGGAATCTTAACACCTAAATTCATCACAGTACGTCTATTATCTAAAATTGCTTTTGTAATTTCAAATAATGATGTTGCAATACCAAATTGTGTATTACCTTTACGTGATCAAATGTAGAATGCTTCAGCAATAACTTGTTTAAGAACTTCTTCGTAGTCTTCCTTAGTAATCTTGCCAGATTCTACTAAACCTTCTAAAGTTGTTTCACCAACTTTAACTGTTGATCAAGCTATCATAGCGGTTGCGCCATGTTCGCCTAATACTGACGCTCTAATTGCATCAGGTGATGTGTTGAATTTTGCGGCAAGCATTTTCTTCAATCTACCAGTTTCTAAGTTTGTACCTGCAGAAATAACTCTGTTAGCTGGAATTTTGCTTCCATAGTGTACAGCAGCAGCCATAACGTCACATGGGTTAGCAGCAACTACAACGATACCTTTAAAACCAGCAGCATCTAAGTCTTTAGCGAAGCTTTGCATTAATTTTGCATTAGCGCCAGCTAAAGCCATACGGTCTGAGAATGACTTGTCAGCTGGAATTGATGCTGTAATAACAACAACATCTGCATCCTTAGAATCTTCTAATAATGTACCTGGTCTAAATGTTGAACCATTTCTTGGCATCAATGAAACCATATCTTCAAAATCGTGTGCATGTGCTTCAGCAATTTGAACATTTTTATCAACTAATACTCATTCAGCTTCAAGTCCTCTTGCTACTGATGTGTTGATGTATGTAAATCCAACATTACCTAGTCCAACTACAATAATTTTTTTCATAAACTCGTCCTTTATATATTTAATAAGTGTTAAATAAAAATCACTAAAAAATGACTTTTAACACTAACATTATTTTACTAAATATAAAAGTACAAATTCATAATATAAAACATTTTCATAAGTAAATTTTCTCTTCTTGTGCTAATAAAGCAAATAAAAAAATTCAAGGGCAAATGCACTTGAATTTTTATGATTTCTTAACTAAAATTAGTTTGTTTCAATGTGGAAGATTTCTTCACCAACATGAATTTCTTGACCAGCAGAAATTAAAATCTTAACAATTTTGCCTGAAACTGGAGCAGGAATTTCTGTTGTCATTTTGTCAGTTTCAACTGAGAATAAGTCTTGACCTTCTTTAACTTCTTGGCCTTCAGTAACAAAGACGTCAACAACTGTTCCTTCGTGAAGTCCTTCACCAACGTCTGTAAATTGCATTTTAAACATATTAATTCCTCCTTAATATTTTTGAATTTTGATATCAAAATGATAAATGTTTATATAAACCATTTTCTACAATTAATTATAAATTAATTTGTGTTTACTAATTATAATGGTTTATAAAACAATCAATAATGTTTTCTATCTATTTAAAACCACTAATATTGTCACAAAAAAAGCTATTTTTGTAAATAAAAATACTAAAAGAAAAGGAAACTTTTCCATACATTGTTTTTATCCATAAATATAAAATAATATAATTGCTTTAGGGTCTTTATTTTTTAATATACTTTTTAACAATTTACTACTTAAGGAAGGGAAATTATGCACAGTACATCAAAATTTAGTGGCTATATTAACTCTTTATTAAAAGAAAAAAGCCAAAAACAAATGCTATCAGTTTTGTTCATTGATGGCGAGGATAAAAGAGCTAGAGAAGCTGCTTTGTATTTTCAAAACAACAATTTAGCTAAGCCTATTATGTTATTGGAAAATGAAAGCCAAGCTGTTGATGATGGACTTGAGAACATAATTTTAAGCAAGGAAAGTGAATCAATTAAAGCCTATACACAAGAGTTAGTTAAACTTCGTGCTGGCAAAGATGATTATGAAACTTGTTTTAAAAATATGCAAACTAGACCATATTATGGCGCAATGATGATAAAGCTTAAAGCTGTTGATAGTGCTGTTGGGGGCTTAATTTATTCAACTGCTGACATTTTGCGTGCTGCTTTTAAATGCATTGGCGCAAAACCTGGAATTAAAACTATTTCTAGTGTTATAGTTATGCATAAAGATGATGAGCAACTTATTTTCACTGACCCATCAACAGTGCAAAAGCCAAGTGCTGAGCAATTAGTTGATATAGCTGCTAATGCTATTAATTTTGCTAATATGATGAATATGAATAGTCTAGGAGCATTTTTAACTTATTCAACTAATAACTCAGGCAAGGGTGAAAATCCTGACTTAGTTAGAGAAGCTGTCAAAATGGCTACTTCAAAAGGGCTAAATGTAATTAATGGCGAAATGCAATTTGATTCAGCTTATGATTTAGATGTAAGAAAATCTAAGTTTCCTAGTGCGCCACAAAAAGAAGCCGGAGTATTTATTTTTCCTAATTTAGAAAGTTGCAATATTGGTTGCAAAATAGCGCAAAGAATGGGCAAATATGGTGCTGTTGGTGCAATTTTACAAGGAATCAATGGGGCTATTAATGACTTTAGCCGTGGGGCAACTGTGGCTGATGTAATTGATGTTACTTCTATTACTATTTTGAACGGATATACCTTTAAATAAGGCTTGAACGGAGAATTATGAAAGAAAAAATTAAAAAAATATTAGTTATTAATGCTGGCAGTAGTTCATTAAAGTGAGCCTTATATGCTGATAAAGATTTAGAACTATTAGGCACTGGAATATGTGAAAGAATTGCTTTAGATGGCAATTTGATTTTAAAAGATAAAGTCAATAAATATGAGCATAAAGAAGACTTACCAACCCACTTAGTTGCTATTGAAAAATTGCTTAAATATTGAAAAGAGCACAATTTCATCGCTGAATTAGATGAAATTGAAGCAATTGGTTTTAGAATTCCTTATGCGGGCTTTAAATTTTTATCTCCAGTTTTCTATTCGCCTGAAGTTAGAGATAGTATAGTAACTTATGCAGAAAAATTTATTCCATTGCATACTCCACCATTTTTAGCAGCATTAGATGGCTTTATTGAATACTTGCCAAATATACCTAAAATTGTCGCTCCTGATACAGCTTTTCACACTGATATTCCAAAGATAAATAAACAATTTTCAATTAGTAAAGACTGAGCAACTAAATACAACATTGAAAAATTTGGCTATCATGGTTTAAGTCATGACTATATAACAAGCAGAATGAAGAAAATCTTAGGTAAGGAAAAAATCAACATTGTTGTTGCACACCTTGGCTCAGGTAGCTCATTATGTGCCATAAAAGACGGCAAATCATTTGATATTTCAGTAGGCTTTAGCTCAACTGATGGACTTATGATGGGCACAAGATCTGGTGCAATTGATCCTGGAATTGTAGATTATTTAATCAGAATAGAACATAAAGATCCACAAGAAGTTTTTGATATGCTGGTTAAAAATTCAGGCTTATTAGGGGTTTCAGGAATTTCTAGTGATATTAGAGATTTACACAAGCTTTCTAGTGAGAATGAAGATGCCAAATTTGCAATTGAATTATATGCTCAAAGAGTAGTTGACTATATGGCAATGTACTTAAATAAAGTACACTATCCTGATGCAATAGTCTTTACTGCTGGTATGGGTGAAAATGATTCAGTTTTAAGAAAAATGATTATTGACAAAGTCAAATCATACAAATTATGCTTAGATGAAAAAAGCAATTTAGCAAATTATGATGACTATATGCTTATTTCTTCAAAAGAATCGGAAATTCCAATTTATAAAATGAGAACTAATGAAGAAATTGTAATTGCTAAATACGTTAAAGAACTAGTTAATTCACATAACTAAAGGAATAGAATGACAAATTTACCAGGATCGGCTTTACGAAGGTACTGGAATCCAACTGCTTTTGCATTTGAATTTATCACAGTCCTTTTTCTTGTGTTTTTTGTTTTTACTTGAATGTTTTTGTCTTTTTTATCTAAAAAGAACAAAAATAAAATATTTTTATCAGTTGGTTACACAATAGCAACTGCTTTAGCTTTCTTCTTGCCTTGAGCTTTTGCAAGCATAGGTTCAAAATTACCTGTTTATCCAATGCTTAATCCCCTTGTTGTAATTTTCCAAAGTTTTTTACGTGGTTTTGGTAAAACAGGACAAGTGGTTGGCAATAATGGCCTTATTGGAGCTCCATTATGACAAGGATTGCCATATATTTTTGGTGCTCAAATCTTAGGTGGTTTTGTCGGATTTGCCTTATTTATAGGCTTATTTTACTCATTTAAATTAATGTTTAAAAGCAATAGTGACTATGAGTGACTAAAATCATTTGGAATAGCAGGCCTATTTGCTAAAGAACATCAAATGACTTTAGGCAAATATAGTCTTAAAGAAGCAATATTTATCACAATGCTTATAGCTCTTTTACCTTTTAGTGCAATGATAGATACTACCAACTATCAACTCAATCATTTTCAAATTAAATTGATTGAGATATTAATTGTGGGCATTATTATTTTCATAAGCTCATATTTTGACTTTTTCGCATTCCATTTAATTTTCCCATTGATCGAATTAGTCATTAAAACAGCCTTATTGGTAGAAAGCAATAGTGATAATAAAAAAGAAAATACTAAAGCATACTTACAATCTTTATATAAATTTTTAATTGTCTTAGGCTTAACAATTATTATTCCAATA
The DNA here is from genome assembly GCF_000266865.1 of Mycoplasmopsis agalactiae 14628. Classification (GTDB taxonomy): domain Bacteria; phylum Bacillota_I; class Bacilli_A; order Mycoplasmatales; family Metamycoplasmataceae; genus Mycoplasmopsis; species Mycoplasmopsis agalactiae_A. Next base: position 141,057 of record NZ_AJPR01000003.1, read on the forward strand.
ATAATTGCATTTATTGCAGTTGCAATAAAGAGCAAGACTGGTGTGATTATTTCAGTGTCATAAATAAATGATATTTTTGACACTTTTTTTATACTTTTTTGACTATTTTATAAGTTTATAAGGATAATTATGAAATCTAAAAAACTAAAAGCAATATTCATTTCGCAAGCTGCTGCTTTTACGGCCTTGCTTCCTGTTTTATCTGCAAAATGTAATGATCCAAAAAATAATTCTGATGTAATTATTCACAATCATAACGATTCAAGTAAGCCTTCTGAATTGTTTGAAAAATACAATCAAGTTAATTTACTTGCTAACATTAAAGATTACTTTGATAAAAACGACCACTCTGAGCTAATTAAATTTGAAGGTGGAGGTAAGCCCGAAACAGTTGAATATAGTTTAATGATGCAAAATAACTATATGAGCAAGTACATAAAACTTGACACAAATGCCTTTAAAACAATTGTTAAAGACAAACTTAAGTACAGTGATGAATTATTGAATAGACTCAAATTTTCATATGATTACAACAATGTAACTAGAGATCCTGGCAATAATTATGATGTTTTATTTAAAGTTAAAGTCGGTCTTCCATTAGCTTCAAATGATAAAGCTAAATACCCAAGTGGTTTATATAGCCAACAAATTATTGACTTTAAGCTTAAAAATGTAAAAGTAAAAGATATTGAAAAACCAATTGCTGATGCTCTTAGACCATACTATGACAAAATACAAACACTAACAAGTCAAGATTTTGAAGTTAAATTGCAAAATATTGATGAAGAATTAATGCAAGCTATTAAAAAGCATGGTATTCATGAACTAAGTTCAAAACAATATGAAAAACTGCTAACTGCAACAAGTTCTAAATTTGCTGACATTTTCAAGGAAAATGATAAAGAAATTGAAGTTAAAGTCGGCAATAAATCTGAAAAATATACACTTAAATTCAGTAAATTTATTGAAGATATTGATTTAAATAGTGCTGATTTAGGCAGCGCAAGTGCAAAAATAAGAATTGGTGTTTCTTTATTTGATACTAAAAAGAAAACTACAGTTTGAGAAGCAGGCAAAGCAGTTCTTGGCAAATTCAGCATTCCTAAAGAACAAAAATTGCTTAGTGATTTACAACTAAGTGAATTAGTTAATGTTCATACAATTAGAAACATTGAACACAATAGTGACTTATCTGCTTTAACAAAAGACAATTTATTTGTTAATGTAAAAAGTTCAAAAATTGAAAAAGTTGAAGTAGACAAAATTGTAACTAATGAAAACGATTTTAGAAATGCTACAGTAATTCTTAATGTTAAAGTAGCAAATGAATCTAGTCCAATTAAAGTTGAAAAACACATTGGTGTTGGTAGATACTCACTTCTTTTTGAGGAACCATTTACAAAACAAAACATTAATGCTCCAGCCTTTGCGACTGAAGGAATAACAACTAAAAACTTACCAAGTATTGACAAAACATTCTTTGGTCACTATAATTCACAACTATTTTCTGGTGGTTATGCTTCAGCAAGAGCATTTTATTCAGACAATGTAGTTGTTCCTAAATTCTTACACATTGGTGAAGACTATCTTGCCCCTGATTTTCAACCAATCGTTGCACCATACGATGGTCAAATTGTTGCAGCTTATGAATTAACAACTAAAGTTGTAGCTACTGGTGTTGGTACTGTGGTTGTAATTAAAATTCCAGTTGGTAACTTGGATTGAAGCCCTAAAGAAAAAGAGCTATATTTAAATGGCAATGATAAACATATTTATATGTCATTCTTACACCTTGATGCTGGTAAAACACTAAATAATTCTGCCTTAGGTTGACAAGCTGAAACAGTATCATTAGGAAGCGATAGAACAATTAAAGTTGCTCCTACTGTGTCTGCAAAAACTCCTACAGAAGTCAAAAAAGGCCAAATTATAGGCTTTTTGGGAACACCAGATACTAATGGTGGCTGAATGGCTCATGCCCATGTAAACCTATACACTAATAGAGATGCTTGACTTTCACCAAATCATTTTAGTAAGCCATCAAAACAAGCAAATATTGATAAAAGAGTTAGTGAGTATAAAACTGAAAAAGATAGAAAAACTACTTATAGACAAGTAGGAAATATTGGTGTTGAGGGCATTTTAAATCCTAAGCAAGTTAATGAAGTTAATCCAGCAACTGGTGAAATAATTAAAGGTAAGAAATTGAATGAATTGCCTACTTATGTTGACACAATTTCAATGCTTAGCAGAGAGCAAACTAAAGGTTATGCCGATCCTAACCTAGTTTATAAATTAAGAGATTCAAGAACATTTGCTTTTGGTATAGAAGACTTATTTGAACTTAATAAATAATTAAACTTAGCCGCACAATGTGTGGCTTTTTTTATTCCACAAAAAGTAGCTGAAACCAATATTAATATTCAAATTTATATGATAGCAATATGCAAATAAGCCTGTTTTATGACAAAATTGGTATAATAATTTTGCATATAACTTTGATTGGTATATATGCCAGTAATTGTTCATAGGATTAGTAAAAATATTTATTTCTCTACATATTAACTTACTGAAAACCTTAATTACTATTAAATAAATTTATTTAATATGAAAGGATTCAATGAATCAAAAAATTCATGAATGATCTCAAAAGCATAAAGTAGCATATGGCTTTATCATTTGAGGTTTTATTTCATTTGCATACTTGCTATTTATAGCTAACTGAGGATTCACAGTTGGCTTAGGTGGTAAGGGTGTTGCGGACGGCACCACACATGCTGGATTCCTTGGCTACTTCGGAATTGTTGCTGATAAAAGTTTCCAATTTAAAAATACAGCAGCAAACTGAGCTATTACCTTTGGCCGTGGTTTAGGTTCAGTTGCAGTTGCATTCCTACTAGCTAGATTATTCCACAAATGATCTACATTCATTGCTATAGCAATGTGTTTAGTAGGTATTCCAGCTCAATTCATGCCAGGAACTGGTGGTGGATATGTTGGTTTTGTTGTTTTAAGAACCATAATGGCAATTGGTGGTACAATGTTAATTATTTTAACTCAACCAGTAGTTGCTAACTTCTTTGGTCCAAAACAAAAGGCCCTAATTTCACAATTTGGAATTTGATTCTACCCACTTGGTACAATTATTTCAATTATTCCATTTGTTATTCTTGGAAGCAACGTTGAATCATTACAAAAGAACTGACAACTTGTGTTCACTCTTTTAGGCGCTTTATCACTTATTCCATTAGTAGTTATTGGAGTATTTGGTACTAAATTTGACGTTCCTGCTAAGGTAGAAGGTCAAGATGCTCCTAAAGTAGCTAAAAGAAGTGGTTTTGCAATTCTTGGTGACTACTTGAAGAAAAAATCAACTTACGCATGAATTCTATTATATGGTGGTTGATTAGCAATTGCTGTGTTCCCTACAGCATTAACACATGTTATCTGACCTAATATGGCTGGTATTACAGATGCTGCTTTATTGCCACAATTCACAAAAATTGCTAAAATTTGACAACTTATTTTCTTAGCAGCTGTATTTGTTGGACCTATTTCAATTGGTTTATGATCGAGATTTAACTTAAAGAGAAGATGATTTGTTGGCACAATTATTACTCTTGCAGTTATATTCTTTATCTTATCTACAGTTGTCTTTGTATACGGTGTTGCTGGCGGTAGTGGCGAAAATGCAGCAATTGCAGCATTATCAGATGGTAAAGCAGCAGCTGGTAGCAAGTACTATGTTTCATTAGTATTTCTATACATTTTTGGTTTCTTAACAGGTTTATGTACATGAGGTATTCAAGGCGTTATGCTTAACTTACCACATGAATATGCAGACAGAGACCCTAAGACAATTGGTTGAATGTTCAGTTTAATTTGAGGATTCGGTTACATTTTCTACACAATAGTATTCATTATTATTTCTGTAGTTCCACTAAGTGGCACATTAGGAAAACCAACAGTTGGATTAATTCAAACAATAATTATTGTTGTGACAACGTTAATCGCTCTTGGTGGTGTTGCACTACTTAAAGAACCTCGTGATGATGCAAAAACATTCCCATGACAAAAATCACCATCTATGATGGAACAAAAAATGGAACAAAAATAGTTATTAAATAACTTAAAAATAGGCTTATTCACTAGGCCTATTTTGTTTATTTTTTAGACTAATTAATAAGCTTTTTGCGTTCAAACTTTAAGCATTCTAAAGTCTTTATACTAAATATTTTTTATATAATAGTAATATGGATATTGAAAACAATAAAACATATTTTATTGATCTTGATGGCACATTATTTGATAAAAAAATTGGCGATAGAATCAGCCACAGAAATCTTACAGCGATGCTATTAGTCAAAAACTTTGCTAACATTGTAATAAACACTGGGCGAAGTTATAATGATAAGCATGTAATGCATACAATGCATAGACTAGGAATTAATGATGCCATTTGCTCATCAGGCGCTGAAATTTACATTAATAATGTGCGCAAATATGCCTTTTTTATAGATAATAACGTCTTACCAGGGATTATAAATTTTGCAATAAACAATAAGTTAATGCTAGTTGTTTTTGACCAAAATGGTGAATCAATTTACACACAAAACTCTATAGAAAAATTTTTCCTTAAGTTTTTTGCTTCATCTAAGTTTCACATTATAAACACATTAAAAAAGCTTGATATTATGGATCATATCAACATTACTAAAATTGCACTTGTTGTTAAAAACAAATTTAAAGCGCACAAAATTTTAACTAAGTTTAATTCACTTTTTGACCAATACTGCAATTCGCATTTAGCTAGCGCCAACTATATTATCGAAGTAACTTCAGCCAAAACAAATAAGGGCTTAGCAGTTTCATTATATATGCAAGAAAAACAAATAAATCCTAAAGATGCAGTTCATATCGGAGATTCAGATTCAGACTCTACCACTAGAGCTTTTGTTGGTCATCTTGTTGCTATGAAAAACGGCACTAGCAAGTTAAAAAGTGCAGCTGATGAAATAGCACCTAAAAGCAAAAATGGCGGAATTTACAAATATTTTATTGACCGTGGCAAGAAAATAAAAGGAGAATAAAATGATTAAATTAGGCAGTCATATTTCTTTTAAATCTCCCAATTACTTATTAGGAGCAGCAGCTGAATCAATAAGCAACCAAGCTAATTGTATGATGATATATTTAGGTGCTCCGCAAACAACTAAAAGAATATCAACTGAAAAATATAAATATAATGAGTATTTAGAAAAGTATTCAAAATTAATTACTCCAGATGACATAATAGTGCATGCACCATACATTGTTAATCCTTCAAGCGTAAGCAAGAGTAAGTTTGCAATTGACTTTTTAGTTCAAGAAATTGAAAAAATGAACTATATTGGCGCTAAATATTTAGTATTACACCCAGGTTCATATACAACATTTTCCGTGCAGGAATCCTTAGATACTTTTATTGCTTCAGTAAAGCAAATACTAAGCAGAACAAAAGATGTAGTAATTTGTGTTGAAACTATGGCAGGTAAGGGCACTGAAGTAGGTATTAATTTTGACCAAATCAACTATTTTATACGCAAAATAAGAAATGACAGATTTGCTGTTTGCTTAGACACTTGCCATGTTTTTGACGCTGGCTATGACATACGTAAGTATGAAGAATTTAAGGCTGAAATTAACAAATACAACTTGCTTCCGCACATAAAAGTTATTCATTTAAATGATTCGAAAAACTCACTTGGCAGTCACAAAGACAGACATGCAAATATAGACAAAGGGTCTATTGGTCTTGAAACACTAGCTAAATTTGTGCATGATCCTGATTTTGATAACATTCCAATTATTCTAGAAACGCCTTGAGTTGGCGATAAACCTATTTATGATCAAGAAATAAAAATGCTTCTTGAACATAAAGCAAAATAATATTTGTAAATAACTAATATAATTTAATTCTATGAAAGCTAATTACAATAAAATCATTAATAAAATTGGCATAAGCAATATTGAAAATAACGACAGTGATAAGCCATTATATTTTATAAAGCTCAATTTTGGAATTGAGCTATTAAAATTAATAATTTTCTTGTTTATTACAGCCTTTTTCATTTTGCTTCAATATAACAACAATTTTATAGCTAAGAGCAATAAAATTGACATTTTAAGACTGGTGTATTTATACACTTTTGGCCTAGCTTTTGGTGATTTAATGATTTTGTTTTTAATTGGCTTTTATTTAACTTTAATTCTTAATTGATTAAGCCCATTTTTAAAAAATAAATACTTCCGCTGGTTTTTTAAACATCAAAAAGTTAATTATTTAACATTAAAAAAACAAACAATTATTTTCATATGACTAAATTTATTAGTTATTGCAATAATCTACCATTCAGTTTTACTTTTTTACCGTGTTGACTTACATACAAGTATTATTCCAAAAAATGAAATATTAAATGTATTTAAAAAGGGCTGAATTTATTCATTCACAAATGAAAATTCTATTTTAAAAACAAACTTTAGCAAGGAATTGCCTAATGCTAGTTTTAACATTGGTGTATACGCTGATACTTTGCTCAATTTGCCTGTTTTACTGACCTTTTCGCCATATTTATCATGATTAATTGCACTATTTATATTTTCATTTTCATGACTTAAATTAGTTACAATTAAACCAAGAGAATATTTAAAAAACTTAAATATAAACAAAAGCACACTTCCAGATGTTAGAAAATATATTTTTAAAAATAAACTTGGTTTTTATTTAACTAATCAAACTAAAAACCTTTTCAATCTCTTGGCTTTAATGGCTAGCATTTTGAAAATAGAGATTTATAAAACTAAGTATTCTGTTTTACTAGATGAAATTGAAAATAATTTTGATGAAATTGTTCAAAACGAAGAGTTTATTGCGTTTATAAACAAACATAATGGTGCAGATAATGACACTAAAAAACCAAAAGAGGCAAAATCTGAAGCAAAAGCATTTCAAAAAATTAATATTGAGCCCGATCTATTAATATCATCAGTAAATCCTGTATCTCTTTTAGTTGATAATACTAATAATATAAATGAATATGACACTAAACAACTAGAATTTAGCTCATATACTAATGAATTTAATGCTGACGAGATTCAAGGTTTTACTAATGAAAGCACTGATTTAGAATTTTTATACCAAAGTGATACACATGCAGTTACTAATGATTTTGATAATAACAGTCTAGATAGTGAATCTATTTTAAGTAAAGAACCTATCATAGATAAGTCAAATAACCCTATAAATCAGCCTAATTTTAATATTGACACCATTGAATTGGAGTTAGATAATGCTAAGTTAGAATCATCTCAACACAACATTATTAATGATGAAGCTAAATTAGTAAATGATCAATCTATTACTGACAATTTGCCCGAATCTAATGAACCTTACTTTTTTATAAACACAACTGAATTATATATCGATAATAATGACCAAAAGTCCTATGAAACAATCAAATTAGACAATTTTAGAAATACTGAATTATCTAACAATTCAAGCTTAATTTTTGAATTTGATTTTGAAAATGATGATCAGAAATTAATTAATAAAACCAATAGAAAAAATCAAAATTATTCAAATTTTGATAATGACAACTCATGAATAAGCCCGATTTTATCTGACAATAAATAATAACTAAGGAAACATATGAAAAAAATGCTTTGAAAAGATGCTAGAAGTCTTTATGAAAACGTTAAAAATGCTGACAGTATATTTTTTATACTGTTTGTTTTGGAAAATGATTTAAATAGCAGGCTTATGAAAGAAATTGTTTCAAAAGTTGAGAATTATTTTAGCAAGCATACTATCATAGAATTTATTGAAATAGATGCAATTGAATCAGGGCTTTATCAAGTGCCAAACACTAGATTCCAAGTTTTAGAAACACCAACATTTTGCATATTAAAAAACAACACCGTTTACAATTTGGGTCATAATTTATATCCTAAAGAAATACTTATTGATTGATTGCAAGAGGCTATAAATTAGGCATTATGGACAAAAATGAAATTATTTTAAAACTCAAAAATACATCAACTAGCCCTGGTGTTTATTTATGAAAAGATGCTAAGCAAAATGTTTTGTATGTTGGTAAAGCTAAAAATTTGCGCAAAAGATTGCTGCAATATTTTGATGGTGCAATTAATTCATATAAAACAAACAAACTAATGCAATTAGTTGCTGATTTTGAAGTTTATATTTGTAAAACAAATAAAGAGGCTTTATTACTAGAAAAAGCTATGGTTGATAGATTCAATCCTGAATTTAATATCTTACTTTTAGATGACAGAAAATATCCTTATTTAAAAGTCCAACTCTTAAAAGATTCTTTGCTTATAACTTTGTCAAGAAAAGTTAATGCAAAAGATACTAAAAACACATTCTACTATGGTCCATTTCCTTCTGGTTATGGTGCTAAGCCTATTTTAAAACTTTTGCAACATGAAGCTTTATATGAAAATGGTTTATTAATCAAAAACAAGGACAGCAGCTTTTGAGTAAATCAATTTACAAAAATCAAGGAAATACTAAGCTTTAAAAACAATAATTATTTAAATGAATTAACCAACAAAATGCATAGTGCTGCTAATAATATGCAATTTGAATTAGCCTTGTTTTTACGCGATGGCTTAACTTACTTAAAAAAACTTAAAGAAAGTCAAATTATTGAGCTTAGTCAATATAAAAATATTGACGTATTTGCCTATAAAACAGATGAAAAATTAATTTATGCTACTGTGCTTTTTTATCGTTATGGTATCTTAATAAACAAGGTCAATTTAACAATTCCACTAGGAATAAGCATCGATGAATCAATTAGAGTATTTTTTGAACAATTCTATGCAGATAAAATACTTCCTGATAATTTTATTGTGCAATATGAAATTTTAAAATATGATCTCAACTTATCTAGTGACTATAAGTTTATTAGCCCTAAAATAGGCACAAACAAAAAGGTTCTAGATCTTGCCCTACTTAATTTAAATGATTATTATGAAAAAGAACATCTGATTATGCAAAATCAGCTAGAAAAAGCTGATAGTATGCTCAGCTCACTAAATAAATATTTAAACTTACCTAAATTAAAAAACATTGTTATTTTTGATAACTCTAACATTAACAACATAAACCCAGTGGGTGTAGCAATTGTTTATACTAACGGCATTAAAAACAAAAGCTTATATAGAAAATTTAATCTAGAAGCACTAAGCTATCGCAGCGCTGATGTTGATTATATTAGACAATCAATTACCAAGTTTTTTAGCAGTGACAAAAACACAAAAGACTTTGATTTAATTATCACTGATGGTGGCTTGCAACAAGTTAATGAAGCTAAAAAAACACTTAAAGTCTTAGGTATAAATATACCTGTAATCGGACTAGTAAAAAATGAACATCATAAAACAAGAGCATTAATTGATTTAGACCTAAATGAAATTTATGTTAATGACTTAGAGCTTCATAATTACTTAGCACAAATTCAAATAGAAGTAGACAGATTTGCTAAATCACACTTTAGAAACAGACAAAAAATTAGCTCGCTTGAAGGCAAACTAAGAAACATTAAGGGCCTAGGGCACAATATGGAGCAAAAGCTTTTAAATCATTTTAAAAGCTATGCTAATATTTATGATGCTTCAGTTGAAGAATTAGCAAAAATTGTGCCAATTAATATTGCTAAAAGCATTAAAAACAAGAACTATGAATAAAAGAACAATAGCGCTTATCCTATTGTTCTTTTACTTAAATCTATTTCTCAAAATTCAGCTTTGATTTTTTTGTCATCACTTATATTTTTATTATTTAAAACTGCATCATATCACATGCTATACGTTTTATTAGCATTAGTTAAAATAACATTCATTGTGGCAAAGGCTTGAGTAGCATAAGGATTTTGTGGTACTTTTTGTACTCTTTTTTTAAATCACTTTTTAAAAGCTTTATAACTTTTGTTATATTCAGCTCATTTTTGTTCATTAACAACTGGTCTAGTTCGCTCGAAATCATCAATTATTTTGACATTTTTTAAGTATGTTTTGTACTCTTTATCAGATACAAAACATCCAGTTGAAGAAACTATCAAAGGTGCTTGCGAAATAGCTGTTAAAAGCAAAAGTTTTATTTTATTCATATGTTTTATGATGCTCAATCTTTAATTTTAATTTACTTAAAATAGCAAATATTTTAAAAAATCCCTATAAGCAATATTTAATTATAAATTAATTATTAAATTAATTTTGTAAGAAGTATAAATTGCCATAAAAATGCTAATTTTGCTTTCATTTTTGCACTCATTTAGAGGCTATTCAAATAATACTAAGCTTAAATATTATAATTAAAATACAATGTGAAATTGTAATATTAATTATTACAATAAGGCGCATTGCACATAAAAATATTTAAGGACATATTATGAATAAGAAAAATAAATTATTGATTGGACTTTCTTCTGCAACTATCCCTATTTTTGCTGCAGTTTCAGCAAAGTGTGTAGATAAAGATTATGAAGAATTAGGAAAAGACACAAAAAAAATATGAGTTGGTGTAACTTTTTCTTCTGGCCAACCACAATGAAATGCAATAACTTCATTGATTAATTACTATAATGAAGCTCACAAAAATGACAAACACTTCTTGCCTGTTGACATAAAACACTTAGGCTCAGGATACCCTGAAGGTGAGAACTCAATTATAAAAGACTTAGAGGCTAAGAAAAAAGAAATTGCTAATTTAACATTTAACTACAATTCTTTAGCTTCTAAATTAGCTTCAAAGAAAATAACTGATATATACAAGAGAGACATATTATTAAACTTTGAAGATGATGACAAAGATATAAATGTTAATCTTGATAATATAAGCGAACAATTTACTACTGCCAACAAAACAACAGAAAACTTGCCTAAGAATGGTTCATTCATAATTCCAATATTTAAGTCAATTACTGTTATGTCTGCTAATGCTCCAGTATTGCAATATATTTTCAAAACCTTTGAGGAAAAAGGCGCTAAATTTGATGAGTCTTTTAAAAAATCTGACAGATATAAACAAATTATGGAAAATGGTAAGGGTGATGAGTCATCAGTTAAAGAGTTATGGGGCGAATTTGTAGAAAGTCAAGCTGCTACTGTTAAGGGTCTAACCATAAAACAAAGCACTTTTGAAAACTTTAAAGAGTTGCTTACTTTTGCTGATATTGCGCAAAAGAGCTTTAAAAACTCAGCAGCTAAAAACTCAAGGCTCCATATTCTTGGTGTCGATGATGTTTCATCTATAGCTCAAACATTACCATATTCTTTAATTAACAAAACTAGTGACTTCTTTATTAAAACTGGTAGCAAGAATAGAAAGACATCTGTAAGTTATTCTTCATTTAAGAACTCAAACAATCCAGGTGTTCAAAGCCTCTCAAAAGTGTATGATAAATTTAAGTCATCACTACAAGCTAAGTCATTAACATTACTAGCTGGAGGTGAATATACTTCTTCATACCAAACAAAACATGAATATGCTTTTGGTATAGGTTCAACAGCGGGTTATAGAAATAACTTCCTTAGTGGTGATTCAAAGAAAACTATCATCACTATTAAAGACACAGACTTTAAAGGTGAAAAAGACTTAGAATTTAAAAACACTGCTAAAAGCAAAGACAACGTGGATCTCCTTGTTCTTTCGGGGGATCACACTAATTACATTTTTAAATCAGTAACTGATAAAAGCAAGCTAACTGTCGACAAACAAAAGGCATTAAAATATAGCTACCAATCTCTTGATGCTTCTACAGATGCTAAAATAGATGCGGTGCTTAAAGATATAACAAGTAATGGTCCTAAGAATGCAAAAAATCAATGACTTTTATTCATAAAAGAAGATAACAAACAAGATATTGAGACTGTAAAAAATAAGGGAACTGAAATTGGTACAGTAATAGAAACTAAATCAAAGGATCCTGCTAAGTATAAGGTATTCTTCTTTAAGGACGAAACGCAATTAGACAAGAAAGAACTATCGTCAACTGGAACATTGCAAGAAAATGAATTAATCGCCTTTCCTGTGCCTGGTAAATGAGATGAAACTAGCAAGAGGAAAACAGTTTATGTTCAAGGTCCATCACTTATTGGTGTAAGTTGAGGTGCAAAACCTGACAGAGCTGCTAAAAACTTTACTAAATTCCTTACATCATCAGACAAAATTAACATTACTTTTGGAAACTATAATAAAGACAGGCAATTAACTAAAAAAATAAAGGAATACACTGGTGTTACTCCTGCATTCTTTATTAGTGATGCTGCTTCATACGTGTTCCCTGTTAAGGGCTTTGAAAACACTGACACATCTAAATATACAAACAAATACATTGTTCACACATACAATGAATTAAAAGAAACTGTTAAAAATAAAGATGTGGTAATTTATGAAGAACCTGCAGGTTTCTACTCATCATCATTTAGAGAAAACTTAGGGTCAGCATTTAGATCAGCATATCAAAAAGCTAAGAATAATGAAACGCTTAAAGACTTTGATACAGAAATCAAAGGACAAGTTATTACTTTAAGTAGCTCATTTATCAAATAAATAGCACTAAAACTTTAGCTACACAAAATAAACCAGTTCAACTGGTTTATTTAATGAAATGGACAAATTAAATAATGAAAAAACAATTAAAAAATATGCTGATTATTTCTGCTGGAATTTCTGTTATATCACCAGTTATTTCAGCATCATGCGGTAATAAAGGCACAGTTAAAGCTAAGGAAGTTGCTGATATATATCTACCAGATAATTTCGACATTAAGGAACTAGGATACTTTGAGAAAAAGAAAATTTTCAATAAAGCTGATTCTATAAACTTAAACAGTATTGACTATACTAAAAACACTACTTTTGAATTGCCAGATGAAAAAGATTTCTTTTTGAAAATATATTCAATAACACCTCCTGCAATTGATGAAAATACAGTTGTTCCAGCAGATAAGGATATAGAAGTAAGTACTGAAATTAATTTAGTATTTAGAATAGTTTACAAAGATCCTAATGAAAACAGTGTTGAATTAGTTGATGGCTGAGAGAGAAAATTAAGCATAAAAAATGACAAATTTGTGCTTCATTCACTTAATTCAGTTTACAACAGTTTTGAAAGCATCAAAGCTAATGCTTTTGAGTTTAAAAATATTGACTGAGATAAGCTAAAAGCTAAATATTTTGATGCTGAGATTGTAGAATGAAGCGATGGCGATACACCTAAAGTAAAAGTTACTGCTGTTGATCCATCTAATACAACTGTTAAAGTCGGAGAAGAAACAAAAATTAGAATTTCAGGAATAGATACGCCTGAAAAGTTTGTTGGCAATAACAAAAGTAGAGACTTTGAGCACAATTATGCAAAATTATCTTCAAGATTCGCTGAAGAAACAGTACCTAAAGGCTCAAAAGTTAGAGTTTATGCCGATCAAAAAGATGCTTTTGGAAGATGAGTAGGTGACGTGTTCTTTGGCGAAAATTACAAATACTTATATTCAGTTGAAATAACACGCTCAGGCTTAACCCTACCTTACTTTAGTGAAGTTTCTCAAGCATTAAATTTTGCTAAAAACCCTCTTTACTGAGAACACTATGCACTTTTACAACTAGCTAATGCATTTGAATTTGCTATAACAAACAAAAAAGGATTTTTCAAAACTTTTGCTTTGCCATACTGAATTCAATCAAATATTTATAGAATGAAGCCTAATGGTAAATGAACTTTACTAGATAAAAAATCTGAAAGAAATTTATTTAACATTGAAGGCATTAACTTAATCAATGATTCATACAAAAATAAATAAGGAACCATATGATTTGACTACGAAAACTTATTGATAATATTAAATTATCAACAGCTAAAGTCTCTGAGAGTGATCTAGCTGAATACAATAGACTGTCAGATAAAATTCTTAATTCAAACACAGATTCTGAAGAAGTTCCTGCAATTGAATTAAAAAATGTAATTATCGACTTTGGTGAAACACTAGCTGTTGATGATGTTAGTTTCAAAATTCCTAATGGTAAATTAGTTACTCTTTTGGGCCCATCAGGTAGTGGTAAGACAACAACTTTAAATGCAATAAGTGGACTATTAACAATTACTAGTGGTAATGTTTACTTTAACGGTAAAGATGTTACTAGTTTATCACCACAACAAAGAAAACTTGGTTTTGTTTTCCAAAACTATGCTCTTTATCCACACATGAGTGTTTTTGATAACATTGCTTTCCCTCTTAAAAATGACGTTAAGTGACAAAATAAAGCTATTGACAAGAAAAATAGTGCAATTATCAAAATCAAAAACCTTTATTTAAAAACTCTTGGTGCTTCAGATGAAGAAATTAGCACAATCAACAATTTATGAAATGTTTACTTAAACATTGAAAAAGAAGTTGACTATGAACTTAATAATTTTATGGTTAAGAACAATAAAATTATTGAAAAAGCTAAGACTGATTATAAGCTAGCTAAAATTCATTATGAAGGCGAATTAGCTACAATTTCAAAAACAATTTTAAAAGCATTTAATAGTTTGAAAAAGTCATACAAGCTTAAGAAAGATAAAATCAAAAAGCACTTTAATCTTCTTAAACTCAATAATGCACTTAAAGATGAATCGGAATATCCAGCTTGCCAATTTTTAAATAATCTTGATAAGTCACTTCTTTCATTTAAAAAAGTTTCAAACATCGATGAAGCTACAATGAAGTACAATGAACTTCAACAAGTTATTTCAGAAATATCAAACATCGAGTGAAAAGATTATTCAGAAAAAGATCAATATGAGCTTTTAAATACTGAAAATAAGCTACTTAAGGCAAGTTTATACTACAAATACTGCATGAACTCACTTAAAGCTATTGAAAATGGCGAAAAAGCAGTAGCTGAGTCTAAAGCAAAGCTTAAAGAAGCTAAAAATGCTGATAAAGAATTAAAAACTTCAAGCAAATCAGAGCTTAAAAAACTAAAATACAACTTTAAGCACATGCGTTTTATCGCTTACAAAGTCTTTAAAACTTATGCTGACGAAATTTATGCTAAATACAACCTTGAAGCTGTTATGAAAGATGATAATGAGCACAAAAGTGCTAATTTATCAGATGCGCAAAGAGAAGAAATTTATGAACTTTCAAAAGACATAATTTCAATTAAAAAAGCTATTTTTAATGAAGTTATGGAAGTTGCTAAAAGAGTTGAAATATTACCAATCTTGCAGAAAAAACCAACAAGGCTTTCTGGTGGTCAACAACAACGTGTTGCTATAGCACGTGCTATTGTTAAAAAACCAGATATTTTACTAATGGATGAGCCACTTTCAAACCTTGATGCTAAATTGCGTATTTCAACAAGACAATGAATTCGCCAAATTCAAAGAAACCTTGGCATCACAACAGTCTTTGTTACTCACGACCAAGAAGAAGCTATGTCAATCAGTGACATTGTTGTATGTATGTCAACTTCAAAAGTTCAACAACTAGGTTCACCTTTAGAGCTATATAACAGGCCTAAAAATAAATTTGTTGCTCGTTTCTTAGGTATGCCAGAAATGGGACTATTCCCTGGTCAATATGAAAATGGCAAGCTTAATGTTTTAGGCAAAACTGTTAAAGGCATTACTTTTAGTAATTATGACCAATTTAGCTGTAATGTAGGGGTAAGAGCAGAGGACTTTGATATTAAGTCTTCAGAATCTGAAGCTAATTACACTGGACTAGTTAAAGCTGTTGAAAACTTTGGAAAAGAAAGCAAGCTAATTGTCGAAGTTGCCGAAGCTGGCGATGTTAACTTCTTAGTTTCTAACAACTTTGACTACAACATTGGCGATAAAATTTACTTCAATCTCCCTGCTAACCACCTTCACATATTTGACAAGGCAAATGACGAAAGAGTAGAGTATGAAGTTAAAAAATAGTTTTTGAGCTAAACTCTCACACAAGTCTCCTGCCTTGTCCAAAGTGGCTATGAATAAGCAAGCAAATAAAAAACTACAGTCTCTTTCTGAATCTGTAGTTGATAAAAGAACGCCTGCTTGAAAACCTTTTTCAATGCTGCTTCCAACAATCATAATATTATTGACTTTTACTATTGTTCCTTTTATTATTAACTTAGAATCAGCTTTCTTTATTAAAGATGATGATGGAGTAAGTCGCTTTACTTTTAAAAACTTTGCAGATTTATTATCTGATGAAAAATATGCTGTCGGTGTAAGAAATGCCTTGATGTATGGGCTTATAGTCTTACCATTTGTTATGGCCATATCACTGCTTATATCATCATGTATAGCCAGCGTTTATCGTAAGTGAGCAAGAGGAATATGACAAAGTATCTTCTTCTTACCATACATGACTAATGCTGTTGCTGTCTCATTATCATTTATTCAATTCTTTGCACCAAATGGTATGTTCAACACCATTTTCAAGATCAATACTCCATGATTAGAAAAAGGTGATATCTTTGCCTTTGAAGCTTTATTCCCATTATTAATTCATGGTATATGATCAGGACTTGCATTTAATGTTTTAATCTTTACAACAGCAATGCTTTCTGTTGACAAAAACCTCTATAAATCAGCTTCAATCGACGGAATTGGTGGCATTAAACAATTCTTTACAATCACCCTTCCATCAATTAAGTCAACTACAACATTTTTAATTACACTTGGAATTATTAATGGTATTAAAGTTTTCCCACTAGCATTGTTTAACAACAGGCCTAATGACGCTATTGTTAATGGTGCTTCAACACTAATGCTTTATGTATACCACATGACTAAAGAAGGTAATGATGCTTTAGCTTCTGCTTCAGCTGTTATGCTTTTTGTAATTGGTTTTACATACTCATTAATTATTAGAAGAGGATTTAATGCAGTAATACACGCATCAATTAATTTAGGAGAATCTAATGTTTGGAACAAGATTAAAAATTCGCCAGTGATGATCGAATATCAAGCTAAGAAAGAATAAAGAAACTACTGCCAATCAAGTTAGAGACAACTCAATTGTATCTTTAGCTACTTGGTCATTTCTTAAAATTGCTATTCTAGTATTATTCGCTGCAATTGTCCTCTTCCCATTTTTCTATATGTTAACTATCTCAGTTATGCCTAAGTCGCAAGCTGAAGAGTTACAAAGTCACTTTAGTTTCTGACCTAAGTCTTGAGAGTGACAAAACTATATTGAAGCTGCACAAGGAAGCAAAGACAGCAAAGGTTACTGATATGCTTTCTGACTAACATTTGCCAATGTTATCTTCTCAATAGTTTTAAAAATATTTGTCACGATGCTTTGTGGATATGCCTTCTCACTTAAAAAATGAAGAGGCAAGGAAATTATGTGAGGCTTTTTCATCTCACTGCTTGTGCTCCCTGAAGTGGCTTTATTATTTGGTCAATATAAAGTCGTTATTTCTTTAGATAACCAATTTGATGTGCTTAAAAGCTTTATGGGTGCTATTTCCATGATTGCCTTGCCATTTGTGGCTTCAATCTTTAATGCGTTAATGTTTAGAAATGCTTTTGAAGCAATTCCTGGCAGAATTAAAGAAGTTGCCATGGTTGATGGTGCTGTTGGGGCTAAATATTTATTCAAAATAGCTATGCCAATGGTTCAACCTACAACTTTAACAATTGTTATTCTAACAACTCTTGCTTCATGGAACTCATATTTATGACCTGCATTGCTTTTCACGGGCAAAGGTTATGAAATTATGTCAGTTTGATTATTCGAAGTTGGACGTGAAACTATTGATAATGTTACTAGAATTCACCAAAATGTAAAAATGGCTGGTGCTGTCCTAGTTATTCTGCCAATGTTTGTGTTCTACTTTATCTTTAGAAAGAGAATTATGTCATCTATTTCTAGACAAGGTAGTGCTATTAAGGGTTAATGGAAGGATACAGTCATGAAAAAAGTTAAGATTAAAAGCCTTACAATTGTATGATCAATTCTTGCATTAATTGCTTTGGTGCTCATTATTTATTGCTCAATAATTATTCATAATGCTTTATTTATAATTGATATTAATGATTTTGTCTCTTTAGATACTACCGTTATAAGCCAAGCTAGATACCAAATGGCTTACTCAATCGCTGGCATTTCTATCTCAGTAATCATTTTCTTAATTGGAATTTTTATTGCATATGCTGGCATCAAAAGTTGAAACTACAAGGCTATTTTATAGGAGAATAATGAAAAAAAATATTAAAAAAACGCTGCTAATTTCATCTTCATTTACAGCCTTAGCCTTGCCTATTGTTTCAGCTAGCTGCATTCATAAACTAAGCCCTAGCATCCTGCTTGCTAAGGAGTTTTTAAAAAATAACCCTGTATCTAAAGACGATAATAAAAAGAACATAGACTTACGCATTGCTCACTTAAAAGAATTAGCTTCTAAAGAAAGCGATTCAAACAAGAAGACTGAATATCAAACTAGAGCTGCCAACATTGAAAGTGTTAAGGACAAATTACATAAAGAAATTACAGAAACTAAATATTTATATTTTGCTAATGACCTTAAAGCTATAACTATTACCTTTAAAAAACTCTCTTCTATTGTTGGCTCTAAAGTACACCATGAAGATTTAAAAGCTATTCTTAGAGGCTATTTTGATGGCACGCCATATTTATCAACATTCTTAGCAATGGAAGATAAATTAGTTAGAAAAAACAGTGCTAATGCTTATGGTAGCTCACTTTCAGAATACAACTCTTGAGTTAAGCCTTATTCGCAAACATCAAACTATTATTCTGAAAAATTCTTATCATATGTAGAGGAAGCTGAAAAGAATAAAACTAAACCTGCTGAAGTTATTCAACATGTGCTTCAATTCTACAAAGATAATAAAATAAGAATTAACAAAGAAAACTATGAATATGGCTACCTTTTAGCTCTTCCACCTGTTAATTTTTTAAGCAACTATGACCTTTCATATAATGAAAAAATATCAACCCCTGTGCCTTTATTTAAACACGAAATTAAGCAAGATAGTGAAAAGTGAAAAGAATTTATTGCTAACACTTCTGAATTTTTAGAAAAAAATCAAGATTTATTATCAGAAATGAATGAAGATGACTTTAGACTAGATAATGACAAAGAAAGATTTGAAAAGTACTATAACACAATGAAAAATTATGGCACTACATCAATTCAAATTGTTAAACTAGTTCAAGACATCTTATTCATTAACGGCTGACGCTTTCCTGCCTATATTTCAGCTAGATTGGTAAAAAATGAGCAAACTAAAAAGTATGATTTTAAATACTTTTTAGAAGTGTTAGAAAACCCGGCTGAACCTAATAAAAAAGAAAGTTATAAAACTTATGACATTATCAAGGATCTTGACTTAGATAACCCTGATAAAAAAGTAACAGTTAGACCACAAGAATCATACTTGCCAACTCAATCTGATAAATGAGTAGATGAAATTAAAAATCTTGAAGATATTTCTAACTATGAAGAAGTGACTGATTATGATAGATTAAAACCATTGGTTACAAAAATTAGTGATCAAAAAACTGAAATTGCTGAACTTAAAAAACAATTAGAATCGGCTTCAGATGAAGCAAGCAAAAAAGAATTACAAGCTAAAATTAAAGAAAAAGAAGATTCTCAAAAAAGTGCTCAAGAAGCTTTTGATAAAGAAAAAGCTAATCAGCTAGAAGTAGTTAAAAAATTCTTAGAACACATGAATTTAGGTCAAAAAATTGCTAAATTAAGCTAAAAATTAGCAAACAAAAGCAACAAGGATTTCTCTTGTTGCTTTTTTTCTTTTATGCCTATAAAACAAGCATATTGCTCAATTAGAACTCTCCGTCCCATTCGAATTCGTATTCTAATATTCTAACTGTATCACCTGGTTTTATGTCATATTTAAGCAAATCATCTCAAACACCTATTTTTTTAAGCATTGTGTTAAAACGAATCAAGTTGTCATAACTTACTAGTGGTATTTTGTGATATATTTGCTCAATTTTTGGCCCAGTTATTTCAAAAAAACCTGCATAAGGATTACTTATCTTGTAATCATCTTCAAGTTTAATTTCAACAATTTCTTCTGCCTCTTCCTCTTTCTCGGCTGGAAGCGATTTAGCTTCTTCAAGTATTTTTCAAATTTTACCTTTTAGCTCGTCTAAATTATGTCTTTCAATTGCACTTATTTCAACAATTTCAACATCAGGATATTTAGCTTTAAAATTATTTACTCTTTCCTTAAAGCCCTGTAAATCAGACTTATTGGCAACAACAACTTTAGGCTTGCTTGCTAATTTCTTGCTATATTCTTCAAGCTCTTTATTAATTATTTCAAAGTCATCAATAGGATTTTTTTCATCAGAACCAAAGTCAATTATTTGAACAACAACTCTACATCTTTCAATGTGTCTTAAAAATTGAATTCCCAACCCTTTTCCTTCTGAAGCTCCCTTAATTAATCCAGGTAAGTCAGCAACTGTAAAAGAGTGATCGTGGTATTTTACTAGTCCTAATTGTGGCACTAAAGTGGTAAATTCATATTCAGCAATCTTAGCTTTAGCATTCGAAATTGCACTTAGCAAAGTGCTTTTTCCAGCACTAGGCTTACCAATAATTCCAACATCAGACATAACTTTAAGCACTATATGAGCTAAATATTTTTCGCCAGGAGTACCATTTTCGCAAATTCTAGGTGCAGTGTTTCTACTGCTTTTAAATTTAGCATTTCCCCTGCCACCAATTCCACCTTGTGCTACTAAGTATTCTTTTTCTTCAATGATATCTGCAACTAATTTATCATTTTTAAACACCATTGTACCAATAGGCACTTTAACATAAGTACTTTTGCCAGTAGCTCCATAAAGATTTTTAGGGCCGCCATTGATGCCATCTTCGGCACTAATTTGCTTATTTCCATATAAAGATAGTAAAGTATTTTTGCCTTTATCGCCTACAAAATAGATGTTTCCGCCTTTTCCGCCATCTCCGCCATCAGGCCCACCTTTGTCGACATGAGCCTCTCTTCTGAAGGAAATAATACCATCGCCTCCTTTGCCAGCTACTAGTGTTAATTTAATTTCATCAATAAATTTAGCCA
Source organism: Mycoplasmopsis agalactiae 14628 (assembly GCF_000266865.1). Lineage (GTDB taxonomy): Bacteria > Bacillota_I > Bacilli_A > Mycoplasmatales > Metamycoplasmataceae > Mycoplasmopsis > Mycoplasmopsis agalactiae_A. The sequence continues at coordinate 162,188 of NZ_AJPR01000003.1, forward strand.
TAAATACCACCTTATTACTTTCAAAATTTTAGCAAAATATTATTGATATTAATATTTTGAAAATTATAAAAAAGCCATTTTGCTTTATAAATAAGGCAAAAATGGCATCTTACTGTTCGCCTTTTTTACTTAAGCTTTCGTGAAATTTTTCAACATAGTCTAAAATTGCATGCCCTAAGCCGTGCTCTTGCACATCTTTTGTGATAAAGTTTGCTCTTTTCTTAACCTCATCATTTGCATTATCCATAACATATGAATAGTTGAATTTTTTAAACATACTAAAGTCGTTTTCACTATCACCTATTACCATAACTTCATCTTTGCTATATCCCTTTAATACATTTTCAAGCATTCAGACAATGGCATTTCCTTTAGATTCTTTTACTGGCAATATTTCTAAATTCATATGTGTTTTAATTAGCTTGCACTTAAACTTAGACAACTCAGCCATTAGTTCATCAACTTTGTCAAAATCCTCAAAGTACACTTCCATTTTTGCAATAGGTTTTATATCTTCTTCACCTTTGTACATTGTGAATTGATCAAAGCTTTCATATCTGTAATAAATTTTGTTTAAAAACTCTTTTTCATTTTCTCTAAAAGCATAAAAAATATGACTTGATCAAGCAGCTGCTGGAATGTTTTGTTCATAAAAAAATTTAAAAATTTGCTTAACTACATCAGCATCAATGTAGTCTTCCTTTACAAATTTAGCACTCTTGTAATCATAAATTTGTGCGCCCGATGAGCCTATAATATAGTCAGCGTCGGTAAGTTTTGCTAATTTTAGCATTCTAGGGCAAATAGGATTCCCTGTTGCTATATTGAAGCTTATTTGATATGACTTAATAATATCTAAATTGAAGTTAGATACGTAGTTATCACGTGAGTAAATTGTGCCATCGACGTCACTAAAAACAATGCCTTTTTTAAGCATATGCCCTCCTTATCATTAATGTGAAAAATATATATTAATAAATGTCATTAAATAATATAGAAATATGAAAAAAATGATAGAAAAATGAGCAAAATTTTCAGACATTTTTAGGACACTTTTGGCATCATATGTAGCCCAATTCACCCTTTGATATGTTAAAATATATATGATGGTTTTATTAATAAAATAAGACTTATTACAAACTCATTCTAATAAAATACAAATCGCACATATAATCAGATTTTTATTAGATTCGGAAATTTAAATATTGCATTAAGGAGAAGATATGACACCACACATAAACGCGCCAAAAGGATCAATTGCTAAACTAGTTTTAATGCCTGGAGATCCATTAAGAGCTAAGTATATTGCCGAAACATTTTTAGATGAAGGCTATGAATTAGTTAATACAGTTAGAAATGTTTTTATGTACACAGGCACATACAAAGGTAAAAAAGTTTCAATAGCTGCTAGTGGAATGGGTTGCCCATCAATTGGTATATATAGTTATGAATTATTTAAATTCTATGATGTAGACAAAATCATTAGAGTTGGTTCTACAGGTGCATATGTAGAAGATTTAAAATTATATGACACAGTGTTAGTTGATTCAGCATATGCTGATTCAAATGCTTTTAGAAAATTAGTTTTAAACGATCACTCATATGTTGCATATCCAAGTGCTTCATTAAATGAAGAAATCAAAAAATCTGCACAAAATTTAAACATTGAGCTCAAGACAGTTAGAACTCACTCATCTGACGTATTTTATTCATCAGTTCCTCTTAGCCAAAGAATAGCTGAATCAAGTGCTGCTTGCGTGGAAATGGAAAGCTATGCATTATTTACTAATGCTGAAAAACTAGGTAAACAAGCTGCATGTTTACTAACAGTTAGCGATAACTTAATTACTCACGAAGAAACAACACCTGAAGAGCGTCAAACATCATTTAACAATATGATGAAAATCGCTTTAGAATTAGCTTAATTAAACCATAGGATTTTAAATGCGTATTGTTGATTTAATTGAAAAAAAGAGACTAGGTAAGCCATTAAGTAATGAAGAAATTGACTTTTTATTAGGCTCATATGTTAATGGTTCAACTCCTGATTATCAAATGGCTGCATTTTTAATGGCAGTTATGTTTCAAGGTATGGAATCAGCTGAGCTAGCTTACTTTACTAAATTCATGATGCACTCTGGCGATGTTATTGATCTTTCGGATATCCCAGGAATAAAAGTTGACAAACACTCAACCGGTGGAGTTGGTGATAAAACCACTCTAGCAGTTGCACCTATTTGCGCAGCACTAGGTGCTCCTGTTGCTAAAATGTCAGGTAGAGGACTAGGACACACTGGTGGAACTATTGATAAGTTAGAATCAATTCCAGGTTTTACAGTTGAGCTTACTGAAGCACAATTTAAAAAACAAGTCAAAGAACACAAAGTTGCTGTAATAGGGCAAAGTAGTTCGCTTGTGCCTGCTGATAAAAAGATTTATGCATTAAGAGATGTTACTTCATGTGTTCAATCAATACCGCTTATTGCTTCAAGCATTATGTCTAAAAAACTTGCAACTGGAAGCGATGCAATTTTGCTAGATGTTAAATGCGGCAATGGCGCTTTTATGAAAACACCTGAACTAGCTAAAGAACTTTCTAAAACAATGATCTCAATTGGCAAAGAACTAGGGGTTGATGTTAGAGCTGAAATAACTAATATGTCTAGACCAATTGGTAGAGAAATAGGAAACAAAAATGAAGTTTTAGAAGCTATTAAAACTCTTCAAGGTAATGGACCAGCTGATTTTAATGAATTAGTCTACTCATCATGTGCAACAATTATGGAACAATCTAAAATTGCTAAGTCGCATGAAGAAGGTTTAAAGCTTGTTGACGAAGTTATTAAAAATGGCAAAGCTTTAGAGAAATTCTATGAATTTATCGCCTTACAAGGTGGTGATGTTGAAGCACTAAAAAGTCCATCTTTCTGAAGTCCAAAATTTTCATATGATATTTATGCTGATAAAGATGGCTATTTAGAAATTTTTGATGCATTAGCATTTGGAATTGTAGCTATGAAACTAGGTGCTGGCAGAGCTACTAAAGAAGATAAAATTGATTTTGAAGCGGGTATTACATTACACAAAAAGACCAATGAAACAGTCAAAAAAGGTGATAAACTATTTACACTTTACTCTTCAAAAGAAATTAATCCTGAATTAGAAAAAGAACTATCAAGTGCATACAAAATAGGCTCAGAAAAAGTAGAAAATAAAATTATTATTGATAGGTTAAAATAGCTAAAACAAAGGAATAAAATGAAAATTGATTACAATAAAATGATTGACCACACATTTTTAAAAGCAGAAGCTACAAAGGCTGATATTGATAAATTGATAGCTGAAGCTAAGCAATATGGCTTTAAGACTGTATGTGTTAATTCATCATATGTTCCATATGTTAAAGAACAATTAATGGGTTCTAATGTTGGTATAACATCAGTTATAGGTTTTCCACTAGGTGCAATGCTTACAAATTGCAAAGCTTATGAAGCAGCCGAAGCAATCAAAGCTGGTGCTGATGAAATTGATATGGTCATTAACATTGGCAAGCTAAAAGACAAAGATTACGACTATGTGCTTAAAGACATTATGGTGGTAAAACACGCTTGTGGTGACCATGTGCTAAAAGTTATTATTGAAACAGCACTTTTAACAAAAGAAGAAATAGAAAAAGTTACCGAAATAGTTATGCAATCAGGAGCTGAATTTATCAAAACCTCAACTGGCTTCTCAACCCGTGGTGCTAGTTTAGAAGATGTTAAAATCATGAAATCAATTTGCGGTGACAAGCTATTAATTAAAGCTGCTGGTGGAATATCAAATAAAGATGATATGGTAAAAATGCATGAAGCTGGTGCAACAAGATTTGGCACAAGTAGATCAGTTGCTATAGTTGAAGGCAATGAATCACATGGTGGCTACTAAAATACACTAAAATAAAAAACTGAGTAAGCAAACTGCTGTTGCTACTCGGTTTTTTGTTTTCTTTATTTAGGCATAATGCCATCAGAATTAACAGAAATAAGTTTTAAAAATTTATCAATTTTTAAGCTTGCTGAACCAACCAAAAATCCGTTTAAATTAGGCAAATTGGTAAAATCATTAATATTGTTTTCATTAACACTTCCGCCATATAAAACAGGCACTTCTGGACTAGTTAATTTATGAATTAATGCACTCACATTTTCAACTTCTTCAGGAGTTGGAGTAATGCCAGTACCTATTGATCAAACTGGTTCATAGGCAATAATAACTTTATGAATATTAACTTCGTCTAGCAAAATTTGTAACTGCTTATGAATAGCTGCTTCAGTTCTGCCAGCATCTCTGTCTTCCTTAGATTCACCAATACATATAATTGGAGTAATGTCATATTTAACTGATTGCTTAATTTTTAAGTGAGTAGATTCATCATTTTCATGATTTGTATGATATCTTCTTCTTTCAGAGTGCCCACATAAAGCATACGAGACATTGATATCTTGTAGCATTCTTGCACTAACTTCACCAGTAAAAGCACCTTCTTCGTTTTTTGACATATTTTGGCTACATAATTTTAATTCAGGAACTTTGTTTGTAAAATAGGCAGTTAGATTACATTGCGAGGGCGCAACACCAAAAACGTTATTATCAATATAAGGAATTAATTGTGGATTGGCTTTTCTAAATTTTTTGTACTCTATTGCAAATTCATCAAAAAAGTTTAATGTCTCAGTAAATGTTTTATACATTTTTCAATTTCCAATTATTATAAATTGTTTCATTACTTCTCCTTAATTTAGGAAACTTATTCAACAAAATGCTATGTATTTGTGAATTAAAGCATATTAGTTTGGCACATTTTTTACTTTATAATTATTATATTAAAACATATTATTGAATAATCTTCAATATGTAGAAAGATATTATGAAAAATAAATTAAAAAAATATTTGCTATGTGCTCCTTTATTAAGTGTGCCATTAGTTTTATCAGCTAAATGCAATGGAGAATCTAATAATCAAGGGGAGAATAATACTAAGTCTGTAAGTGAACTAATTAAGCAATATAAAGAAAAAATTGATAAAGTTGAAAGTGATTTTTTAGCTAAAAGAGTTAATAATTCCTTTCATTCGGATAATTCTGAAACAAAAAATTTCTTCAACACAACTTTATATGAGAACTTAGTTAATAATGTGGCTGATGCTGATTCATCTTATAATATGGACAAGAAAATGCAAGAGTTCTATGACTTGGTAAAAAAAGACGAACAGGCCTATAAAACAGTCAAAGACAGCTTTTTTGACTATGAACAAAATTCACAATCAGCTAAGATCACTAAAGCACTTGTAGCTATTGTAAATGATTTAAATGTGCAAGTGTTAAATAACTCTAATAAGTTTTTTGATGACTTCAATAATAAAGAATCTAAGGATAATTCAAAAATTATTTACTATGCTTATCCACAAATTAGCCAGTCAGCAGCCTTTTTAACAAACAAAGAATGAAGTGAATGAATTCAAGATGATTTTAGACTTGTGTATAGCTCATTAATAAACTATGATAAATCAACCTTAATTGAGCCTTCACAATTTAAGTCTGACTTAATAAAAATCTATGATTCAAACACAGGTGCTAATTCAAACCATAATCATTCACATGCTACATATAGCATGATTTGAGAGTTTATGAACTACTTAAATGCTTTTCATGAAATAGCTACTAAATTAAATTATGCTCAAAGTGTTAGCAAGATTAAAAATGAATTAAAAAGCAAGCCTGAATTACTAAAGATATTTGACCAATTAACTAGTAAAACAGACTTATTGGTAAAAAATTCAGAGTTAAGATTACTTAATCCGCTTTATGATAAAGCTAGAGAAGCATTTAAATTATTAAATGACATTAGGATCGCTTTAAAAAGAATAGCTGATTCATTAAAGTTAGATAGTGGCACTGTAAATAAAATATTGCCTGCTTAAAGTTAGTTAAAAATAAAAACACCCGCACTTTATTTGCTGATGTTTTTTTAATGCTAAGTTAATTAGAATGCAAAGAACGTGTTGGCATATCAAGCAGCATTGTTTGTTGGTATAATTTGCTTATCAACTAATACTACATAAGTAATTGCTCAGGCCGCAATAAGCACTAAGAATATATCTCTTCATGTAGGAATAATTAATCTATATTTAGTTCTTTTTGCATAAGGATTATATCCTCTTGTTTCCATTGCGTTTGATAAATCTTCAGCTTTTGAAAAGGCTGTAACAAATAATGGAATTATTAAGGTTGTAAATGATTTAACTTTGTCTTTAAACTTACCGTTTTTAAAGTCAACACCCCTGCTAGCTTGCGCTTTAGTAATTCTTTGGGCTTCTTCTAATAATGTAGGAATAAATCTTAAAGCAATGTAAATAATCATTACAATCACGTGTGTTGGGATAAATAATAATTTAAGTGGCATTAATAAGTCATCAATTGCTTTTGATAAAAGCATTGGCTTAGTTGTATTAATCATTAAACTGGTTGCCATTATCATAATATAAACACGCACAACTAAACCTAAGGTTCTGGCAATAACTTCTCAAGAAATAAAATAACTTTTTCCTAAGTGAATTGGAAGTGGGTATCAATCTTTCAATTTTCTAAAATTCTCAGTCCATACACCAGAAGCATCATATGGCTTTAAGCCCATTGTGTAAATATTAACTCAGAAAAGAAAGAAACCTATAATCAGCGGCATTATTCATAGTCTTAAGAAAGCTGTAGGGCTTTTTGTTTCGATTAAGTATAAAATTCATAGTGGTAAAAGAATAATTCCAAGTGTAAGAAAATCTTTTGCCACAAATGTTAAAACAATGTAAATTATGATGAATATAATCTTGAACCTAGGATCCATTTTATGAACCACAGTGTCATTCATCATATAACGACCATAATTACTGTTCATCTTTGACCCCACCTTTTTTACTTTTTTTATTCATATACTTGTTAATAAAGCTTGCTAATTCATCAATTGAAGTAACTCTAGGAACACTTATTCCTTTTTCTTCTAATTTAGATACAAAATCTAAAAGTTTAGGTGGTTCCATATAATTATTTTTTAAAAATTCAGTATCTCTTAAAACATCATGAGTGTCGCCGTCTTTGACAATTTTGCCGTCTTTGAAAGCTAAAACTCTTTGTGTGTACTCTAAGACATTATCTAGATCGTGAGTAACAATAATAACTGTTTTGCCTTGTTTATGGAGCTCTTTGAAAATATTTAGTATTTCAATTACACCAACAGGATCTAGCCCAGCTGTAGGCTCATCAGCTATTATAAAATCAGGTTCCATTGCTAATATTCCAGCTAAGGCTACTCTTCTTTTTTGCCCACCAGAAAGCTCAAAAGGTGAACGTTTTAGAAATGATTCATCTAGTCCAACTAATTTAATATATTTTGCAGCTCTTTCAAGCGCTTCTTGTTTGCTAACTCCAAAGCTTCTTGGGCCAAAAGCTATATCTTTTTCAATTGTTTCTTCAAACAACTGATATTCAGCAAACTGAAACACAACACCAACTCTTTTACGAAGATCCTTAGCTTTTTTAACTTTTTTTCTTCTGGTTGGTTTAATAACAAAACTTTCCATAAATTTTTCTTTTTCGCCTGTTGTATGGTTTATTTTGTCATTTTCAAAAACTCATTCAACGCTTCCTACGCTAGGTAATAATAATGCATTGAGATGCTCAATGAAAGTAGTTTTACCGCTACCAGTTTGTCCAATTATACCCACAAATTCGCCTTGCTTTATTGAAACATTGACATTGTCAATTGCATTAAGCTCATAAGGAGTTTTAGCTAAAAATGTGTGCACTAAGTCTTTAACAGTTATTTGCATATTTGATCTAATAACTCCTTTTCATTATATGTTGGCTTAATACCATTAATTTTTTCACTTAGCTTGTAAATAAAAGGAGAGTCAATTTTTGCTAAGCTTAGGATTTCTTTGTTGTTTAAAATTTCACTAGGAGAGCCTGAAGCTATTACTTTGCCTTCAGAAAAAACTAAACAATAATCAGCTAAGATCGCTTCGTCCATATCGTGAGTGATTGAGATAAGAGTTTTCTTTCTTTCTTTTTGCACTGTACTGATAATATCAAGCACTTTTCTCTTGCCTAATGGATCAAGCATGCTTGTTACTTCGTCGAAGATGATAATATCAGGATCTAGCGCTAGTACTGAAGCAATAGCTACACGTTGTTTTTGGCCACCAGAAAGTGACTGTGGGCTTTTTTCTAAATAATTACCCATTCCAACTTTGTGCGCTAATTCGTCAATAATAGGCTTCATTTCCTTACGTGGAATGCATTTGTTTTCCAGTCCAAAAGCAACATCATCTTCAACTGATGCACCAATGAATTGGTTATCTGGATTTTGAAAAATAATTCCTATTTTGCCTCTTATTTCTCTAAGTGTTTCTTTACTTATGGTTGTGCCGTCTAATTCAATTTTGCCATCAGCAGGCTTATAAAGAGCTACAAGTAGTTTAGAAAATGTACTCTTACCAGAACCATTGTGTCCTAAAATAGCAACATATTTGCCGCTTTCTATTTCTAAATTAAGATTTTCAATAGCATTAGCTTGTGCGCTAGGGTATTTAAACATTAAATCAGTGACTTTGATCATAATGTGTTTATTATACTACCAAAATAGAATTGTTACTTTAGCTTTTTAAACTATTTTAAAGGCAAAAAGGAAAAATAAAATGACGTGGTTTCACGTCATTAAATAAAAGGAATTTAGCAATCGTTTTTAATACTTGAATATTAATAATTTTAAGAAAGATGGAGAGTTTTAAACTAATTCAATAATAGCCATAGGTGCATTGTCACCTTGACGGTTTACTAACTTGTAAATTCTTGTGTAGCCACCATTACGTTTTGCATATGATGGAGCGATTGTGTCAAATAAGTGTTTAAGTACATCTTTCTTGCCTTCTTCAACTAATGTTGGACGCAAGAAACTTGCACAAATTCTACGGTTTGCAAGAGTTGGGTTTTTTGCTTTAGTAATTAATTTTTCTGCATGTCTACGTAATTCTTTTGCACGTGTAAGTGTAGTTGTTATACGACCATTAGCAAATAATTCACTAACTAATGTTCTCATAACACCTTTTCTTCATTTAGCATCACGGCTGTAAATTTGGGTTGGATTAGCCATTATTCATCTCCTTTATTAAGAGTGAAGCCATTTAGTTTTAAACATTCTTGAATTTCATCTAATGATTTTCTACCTAAGTTCTTAGTTTGTTCTAATTCTTCTCAGGTCATAGCTGCTACTTCAGAAGCCTTTGTTTTACCAATTCTCTTAAGAGCATTTAATGAACGAACTGAAAGACCTAGTTGGTTAATATCAACATCATTTTCAATTGGTTCATCATTATTAACTTTTTCTTCTTCAAATACATCAATTTTCATTGCATCAACATCGCCAACAGTCATAAAGTGTGCTACTAAAATCTTGCAAGCTTGGTTTATAGCGCTTTTAGCATCAACTGTACCATCAGTTTTGATTGTAAAAAGTAATTCTTCTTCAATTTTGTTGCTTGATGTATTTAGTTCTTTAACAGTGTAACTGCATTTTTCAACAGGACTAAAATTGCTGTCTACAGCTATAAATAAGCCTTTTTTGATGTTTGATTCAATTTTTGAAGCAAATAATGAATCGTTTTGGATGAACTTTTTGTTGCTTTCATTTGAAATAAAACCTCTGCCAGGTCTTAAGAATAACTCAATTACTAATGAACCTTTTTGGATATTAGCAATTTCTTGGCTTTTGTTAATTATTTCAACTGAAGGATTGCTAATTTCAATGCTCTTAGATGTAACAACTCCAGGTTGTTCAGCTTTAATTGTTGCTTTAATGATTTCACCATCTTTAACAAATTCAGGATTGTATTTGAACTTTACTTTTCTTAAATTCATTATGATAGCTGTAACGTCTTCAACAATTCCTGGAATTGTTTGAAACTCGTGGCTAACGCCTGAGATCTTGATTGCAAATAATGCTAAAGAAGTAATATTAGATAATAAAACTCTTCTTAGTGCAACTGCAACAGTGTTAGCAAAGCCTCTTTCAAGTGGTTTAAGTGAAAATGTAACTTCATTTAAATTGTTATTGATAGCAGAGTTACTTACTTGTAAGTAATCTAATTTAGACATTCTTTCCATAAGTGTTACTCTCCTTTGTTATTTTCTCATTTTTTCACGTTTAAGAATACGTTTTGGAGGTCTAGTACCATTGTGTGGCACTGGAGTTACGTCTTTAATTTCAGTAACAGTGATGCCTGATACTTCAATTTGCTTTCTAGCAGCATCTTTACCAGCACCTATACCTTTAAGTTCAACTCTTACGCTTTTAATACCATGCTCTTTAGCAGCTTCTGATGCTGCTTGGGCAGCTAAACCAGCTGCATAAGGGGTTTTCTTTTTGGTTCCTTTATAGCCAATAGCACCTGAGCTACTTCACGCTATAACGTTACCTAATTCATCAGCAAATGTCACAATTGTGTTTTGGTTAGTTGAGTGGATGTGTGCGACACCTTTAGTAATGTTTTTCTTTTTTGTTTTCTTAACAACTTTATTAGCCATAATTTATTCTCCTAAATTAACTATTTAGTTGATTTCTTACCAGCAACAGTCTTTCTAGGACCTTTTCTAGTTCTAGCATTACTTTTGGTGCTTTGGCCTCTAACAGGTAGACCTTTACGGTGTCTAATTCCACGGTAGCATTTAACTTCCATTAAACGTTTGATGTTTAATGAAACTTCTCTACGTAAATCACCTTCTGTGACATATTCTTTTGCAATTTCTCTAATTGCACTAAGTTGTGCTTCTGATAAGTCTTTAACTCTGATGTTTTCATCAATTTTTGCTTTTGCACATATTTCTTGTGCGCTTGTTCTACCAATACCATAGATGTAAGTTAATGAAATAACTACACGTTTATTGTTTGGTATTTCTATATTTAAAATTCTTGCCATCTAATTTTATCCTTGTCTTTGTTTGTGTTTAGGGGTAGAGCAAATTACCCTGATAACACCTTTACGTTTGATAATACGACAATCTTTACACATTCTTTTTACGCTAGCTCTAACTTTCATAAATTAGTTATCTCCTATCTATTGTGCCGATATGTAATACGCCCTCTTTGTAAGTTATATGGGCTTAATTCAACATCGACTTCATCGCCAGGTAAAATTCTAATGCGATTTACACGCATTTTACCTGAAATGTTAGCCTTAATATCTTGTCCACTTTCTAAAGTTACTAAATATTCATCAGTTGAATAGATTTCTTTAACTTTTGCTCTAATTTTAATAGCGTCCTTTGCCATTTTTATTAGATTCCTTTCGTCAATACAACACCTTTGCCATTTTTAATTAAAACTGTGTGCTCATAATGAGCAGCATTTAGCCCGCTAGCGCTAACAACAGTTCATTTATCTTTTTTAACATACACTCGATTTGACTTTTGTAAAATCATAGGTTCTATGCAAATAACCATATTATCTTTTAGAAAAATGCCAGTGCCTTTTTTGCCTTCATTTGGTATATAAGGATCTTCATGTAATTCCTTACCAATGCCATGCCCTGTGTACTCTTTTGGTGTGTATAAATTATTATTTTTAATTACTTCGCCAATAGCATAACTAATATCGCCAACTCTAGCGCCTGGTTTAATTGCAGCTAAACCTGCTTCAAAAGCTAATTTAGCTACTTCAATAATTTTGCTATCACTTTCAGTAATTTTGCCAACGCCTTTGGTAAAAGCGCTGTCACTTTTGTATCCATTATAATCACATCCTAAGTCAATTTTGACAATATCACCGTCTTTAATGACATAATTAGATGGAATGCCATGGATAAGTTCGTCATTAACAGAGATGCAGGCCGTAGCTGGAAAACCATATAAGCCTTTAAAAGCTGGCTTTGCACCTCTTTTGATTATTTCATTAAAAGCATGACGATCTAGTTCTTTTAATGAAATTCCTGGTCTTACAAGGTCATATAAAACTGCTTTGACCTCTGCCAGGATTTGGCAACTTTTAGAAATTAACTCAATCTCGCGACTACTTTTGATTGATACCATATTAATTCCTGCTTTACTTTGAATAATGCTTTTATTAAGTTTATTTTGTTAATGAACTAACAATTAAGTCTGCTAATACTTTTGGATCGCTATCGGCATCAAAAACATGAATTTTGTTTTTATAATGCTCTAACAATGGGCCAGTTTGTTCTTTATAAACTTTAAGTCTATTTTTAATCGATTCAGGCGAATCATCTTTACGTGTGATTAATTCAGTGCCACATTTATCGCAAATATTCCCTTTGCTAGAAGGCATAAAATCAATGTGAAAGCCTGCTTTACAATTTGGGCAAAAACGACGTCCTGATAATCTTTTTAATATTAGATCCTCATTAGCACGAAGCTCAATTACTTCATATTTAAAATAAGGAAGACTATCCAAAAACTCAACTTGCATAAGTGTACGTGGATAGCCATCTAAGATAACAATTTTACCAGAATTATTATAATTTTCTAAAGCTTTAGCAACTATTTCATTGGTTATATCATCAGGCACATAGCCGCCAGATTCAACTATTGAAGAAATCTTTTTACCTAGCTCACTCGCTGAAGCTATTTCAGCTCTAAAAATGTTTCCTGTTGATAAATGAACTAGACCATATTCTTTAGCAATTATTGATGCAACTGTACCCTTGCCAACGCCAGGAGGCCCCATAAAAACTAAATTATTTATATTTTTTGCTTCTATCATAATAAACCATCCTCAGTCTTAGGTAAATTGCCCTTGCTTGGTTTGCTTTCAGTTTCATTTTCAAAAGCACCTGTATAATTAACCGCTTTAGATTCGGCAATGTTTTCTGAAACAATTCTTGATATTCTTTTTTGTTTTGAAAGCTGGCTTGATTTTATTCTAGCTTTGAATTGATCAATTGTTTCAATCGAAACCGATACTAAAATCATCATACCCGTTCCACCGAAAGCCATGGCTGCTGGAATAGCTAACGCTATAACCATTAAATATTGGAATGAAACTAAGATAACTAAGTAAAAAGCACTAAAGGTTGAAAGCCTCATGACTACACTAATTAAATAATCTTCGGTTTGCTCACCAGGTTGAATTCCAGGAATAAAGGTTGAATTTTTAGTAAAGTCTTCAGCTATTCTATCAACACGCGATTGTTGCAAGCCCATAATAAAGGTAAAGAAGAAAGTAAATATAACTAGTAAGCTTAAACCAAGTGGTTTTGAAAAGTCCATATTTTCTCTAATTCATATAGCTGCTGTGTTGGTGTTAGGTAGTATACGTGCAATTAATATTGGCAATGAAACAAACATTGAGGCAAAAATAATTGGCATAACTCCAGCAGGATTTAGCTTTATAGGAAGCTTACCCATATCTTTTACACTTTTACTTCTACCAGCTCCTATTTGTTGAATTGGAATATGTCTTTCAGCTAAGTAAACCATTATTATGACAAATAAAAGTGCTAAATAAACAAATAAATATGTTAAGAACTTTAAAACACCTACAACAATTGCTGAACTTTCAGTATCACTTACATAAACACCTCATGCAGTTTGAAACTGATTTGGCAACTGAAATGCTATACCAACAAAAATAATTAAGCTGGTACCATTTCCAATTCCTTTGTTTGTAATTTGCTCAGCTATAAATAGTGAGAATAATGATCCACCAATTAAAATAAAAGGAAGTAAAAAGTAAGTAACTAAATTTTTATTTAAGCCATAAGAGTCAATTCTAATAAAAGGGTTATCTCCACTACTTAAGGCTATAGTAAGCATAAATGACTGTGGAAAAGCTATAAAAAGAGTTAAAACTCTGGTAATTATATTAATTTTCCGTCTGCCTTCAGGGCCAGATTGTGACAATTTTTGCATTGCTGGAAAAGCTTTAGTTTGTAATAAGGACATTATCAAAGAGGCGTTAATAAATGGACTTATTCCTAATGCAACTAGTGAAAATTGTCTAAGTCCGCCACCACCGATAAGATTTAATGTGCTAAGAAATGTATCATTATCAATTGAATTATTGATATTACTAAAAGTGACAAAAGGAGATTTGACTGTAGTCATAATTAAATAAATAGCTAAAAGTGCAGCAGTATAAAGAAACTTTTTAGTAATTTCTTTTGTGCTTCATCACTCATTTCATTTTTTGCCAAATTTATAGAAAAATTCGCGAATTTTTAGCCCTGAATTCTTCATATGCCTCCTTTTTTAGCCACTAGAACCTTAGTCAATATTACTTATATAAAATATATGTAATATTATAATGAATTTAGTTAAAAAATAAAGTCTTTTTACTTTCGGTTTATATAAAAATTGCTGTTGTTTAAAGTAAAAACAACTTATCTAATTTACTAAAAATTATTGTTAGTAAAATTTTCTTCTAAAGCTGTTTTATAGTGTTATACGGCAAAATTATTGTTGCTTTTTTGCTATTATTTTCTAAAAATATTTAAGAAAATAAAAAAAGTGCCTTGGCACTAATATATTCTCTGAAAACTGAATAGTAATTTATATAATTCATTGAAATGTCTTAATCAACATCTCTACTTTTAAACCTTTCAATTTATTAGTACTGGTCAGCTCAACACATTGCTGTGCTTACACATCCAGCCTATCAACCTCATAGTCTATAAGGAATTTCAAGGGAATACTAATCTCTGAGGAGG
>NZ_AJPR01000004.1 GCF_000266865.1 Mycoplasmopsis agalactiae 14628
CTTCCCACTTAGATGCTTTCAGCGGTTATCCTTTCCGTACTTAGCTACCCAGCTATGCTCCTGGCGGAACAACTGGAACACCAGCGGTACGTCCACTCCGGTCCTCTCGTACTAAGAGCGGCTCTCATCAATATTCCAACGCCCACATCAGATAGGGACCAAACTGTCTCACGACGTTTTGAACCCAGCTCGCGTACCGCTTTAATGGGCGAACAGCCCAACCCTTGGAACCGACTCCAGCTCCAGGATGCGATGAGCCGACATCGAGGTGCCAAACCTTGCCGTCGATGTGATCTCTTGGGCAAGATTAGCCTGTTATCCCCAGGGTAACTTTTATCCGTTGAGCGACTGCCATTCCACAATGTACAGCCGGATCACTAAGTCCTGCTTTCGCACCTGCTCGACTTGTAAGTCTCGCAGTCAAGCACACTTCTGCCTTTGCGCTCTACATACGGTTTCTGACCGTACTGAGTGTACCTTTGAACGCCTCCGTTACTCTTTAGGAGGCGACCGCCCCAGTCAAACTACCCACCACGCACTGTCCTCCCACCTGATTATGATGGTAAGTTAGAAATTCAACATAACAAGGGTGGTATTTCAAGGTTGACTCCACTGCTACTAGCGTCTCAGCTTCAAAGTCTCCCACCTATCCTACACATGTTAGGCCAAATTCCAATACGAAGTTATAGTAAAGCTCCATGGGGTCTTTTCGTCTTGATGCGGGAACCCAGCGTTTTCACTGGGACCATAATTTCACCGAGTCTAGTGTTGAGACAGTTGAGAGATCATTATGCCTTTCGTGCAGGTCAGTATTTAGCCGACAAGGAATTTCGCTACCTTAGGACCGTTATAGTTACGGCCGCCGTTCACCCGGGCTTCATTTCAACGCTTCGCATAAGCTAACGCATCCACTTAACCTTCGGGCACTGGGCAGGCTTCACCCCCTATACATCACCTTGCGGTTTAGCAGAGAGTTGTGTTTTTGATAAACAGTTGCCCCTCATAATTTACTGTGGCCTATGTGTTACCATAGGCGCCCCTTCTTGCGAACTTACGGGGTCATTTTGCAGAGTTCCTTAACACTAGTTTTCTCGCTCGCCTTAGAATACTCATCTTGGGGACGTGTGTCCGTTCTTGGTACAGGTTTCAATAACATTAAGTTTAGAAGCTTTTCTAGGAAGCATGGAATTGGCAAATTCAGACAATTGTCCTATGCATCATAGCTCCCGGTTATAGATTGCGGATTTGCCTACAATCACCAGTAACTACTTACCCCTAAATCCAATAATAGGTATGCTTATCCTTCTCCGTCACTCCATCACAATTAAAGAAAGTACAGGAATATTAACCTGTTGTCCATCGACTACGCTTTTCAGCCTCGCCTTAGGCCCTGACTAACCCTGGGTGGACGAACCTTGCCCAGGAAACCTTCCCCAATAGGCGTCGTAGATTCTCACTACGAATCGTTACTCATACCGGCATTCTCACTTCTTAGCGCTCCACTAGTCTTTACAGTCTAGCTTCGTTGCCCTAAGAACGCTCCTCTAACGTACAAGAATGTACCCGTAGCTTCGGTATCGTGTTTTACTCCCGTTACATTGTCGGCGCAAGGTCTCTTGACTAGTGAGCTATTACGCACTCTTTAAAAGATGGCTGCTTCTAAGCCAACTTCCTAGTTGTTTATGAAACCTCACAACCTTTCTGACTTAACACGATTTTGGGACCTTAGCTGACGATCTGGGTTGTTTCCCTCGCGAGCCGGGACGTTAGCACCCCGGTTCCGACTGCATAGCAATTCATAATGGTATTCAGAGTTTGATTATAGTCAGTACCTCTAGGCGAGGCCATTCCATATTCAGTGCTTTACCACCATTATTTAACACTACACGCTAGCCCTAAAGCTATTTCGAGGAGAACCAGCTATCTCCAAGTTCGATTGGAATTTCTCCGCTATTCACAAGTCATCCGGGCACGTTTCAGTGTACTACGGTTCGACCCTCCACTTAGGGTTAGCTAAGTTTCAGTCTGCTCATGAATAGGTCACCTGGTTTCGGGTGTACTCAAGCATACTAATCGCCCTATTAAGACTCGATTTCTCTACGGCTCCGCTTTTATCCGCTTAACCTCGCATGCTAAAGTAACTCGCCGGTCCATACTGCAAGATGTACGCCATCACCCATTAACGGGCTCTGACTAATTGTAAGTAAGTGGTTTCAGAGTCTATTTCACTCCCCTCTCGGGGTTCTTTTCACCTTTCCCTCACGGTACTAGTTCGCTATCGGTGTCTGGTTAGTATTTAGCCTTACCGGGTGGTCCCGGCAAATTCAGACAGGGTTTCACGTGCCCCGCCCTACTCAGGATACAGTCAAGAGATTTAATAATTTCGCATACAGGGGTATCACCTTCTGTGCCACTTCTTCCCAAAAGCTTCTGCTATTATTAAATTTTGTAACTCTATGTAGTCTGTCCTATAACCCCATTTAAAATGGTTTGGGCTTTTTCTCGTTCGCTCGCCGCTACTGAAGAAATCATTATTTATTTTCTTTTCCTCTTGCTACTAAGATGTTTCAGTTCACAAGGTGTCTCGCATTATGTCCTATGTATTCAGACATAAGCAACTATGCATTACCATAGTTAGGTTTCCCCATTCGGAAATCCCCGTTTCATAGCACATTTCCAGCTCTACGAGGCTTATCGCAGGTAATCACGTCCTTCATCGACTTCCAGACCCAAGGCATCCACCACAAACTCTTCCTTATTTAAAAGTAGTATTTTCCTATTGTTGTTAGTTTTAGATGTGTATTTTAAGACATTTCAATGAATCATATTTATATATGACTTACTCGATGAATCAAAACAAATTAACCATTAATTTGATTTTTGATGTCGTTGTAAATATCGAAAAATATTTTACTATTCAGTTTTCAAAGAACATATGAGAGAAATGTTCTCTCAAAACTAGATATATAGCTTTTGACCTATTAATAAAAGCCATGACAATATTAAATAAAACAGGTCTATTGATTTTGGTTATAAGTCTTTTTTATAGTATTAAAAGACAAGTGTACTCCGTAGAAAGGAGGTAATCCATCCCCACGTTCTCGTAGGGATACCTTGTTACGACTTAACCCCAGTCACCAGTCCTGCCTTAGGCAGTTTCTTAATAAACCGACTTCGGGCATTACCAGCTCCCATGGTTTGACGGGCGGTGTGTACAAGACCCGAGAACGTATTCACCGTAGCGTAGCTGATCTACGATTACTAGCGATTCCGACTTCATGAAGTCGAGTTTCAGACTTCAATCCGAACTGAGAACGGTTTTTTGAGATTTGCTCCATGTCACCACTTCGCTTCTCTTTGTACCGTCCATTGTAGCACGTGTGTAGCCCCACTCGTAAGAGGCATGATGATTTGACGTCGTCCCCACCTTCCTCCCGATTACTCGGGCAGTCTCCTTAGAGTGCTCAACTAAATGGTAGTAACTAAGGATAAGGGTTGCGCTCGTTGCAGGACTTAACCGAACATCTCACGACACGAGCTGACGACAACCATGCACCATCTGTCATTCTGTTAACCTCCACTATGTCTCCATAGCTTTGCAGAAGATGTCAAGAGTGGGTAAGGTTCTACGCGTATCTTCAAATTAAACCACATGCTCCACCGCTTGTGCGGATCCCCGTCAATTCCTTTAAGTTTTATTCTTGCGAACGTACTACTCAGGCGGATCATTTAATGCGTTAGCTGCGTCGATGAGTTCCCCATCAACTAATGATCATCGTTTAGGGCGTGGACTACCAGGGTATCTAATCCTGTTTGCTCCCCACGCTTTCGTCTCTCAGTGTCAGTGTATGCCCAGTTAGCTGCCTTCGCCATATTGATGTTCTTCCTTATATCTACGCATTTCACCGCTTCACAAGGAATTCCGCTAACCTCTACATAACTCTAGTCTGCCAGTATCCAACGCGTTTTGGGGTTGAGCCCCAAAATTTAACGCCAGACTTAACAAACAACCTACAGACGCTTTACGCCCAATAATTTCGGATAACGCTTGCAACCTATGTATTACCGCGGCTGCTGGCACATAGTTAGCCGTTGCTTTCTAATCAGGTACCGTCAAGGTAGCGTCATTTCCTACGCTACTTTTTCTTCCCTAACCACAGCAGTTTACAACCCATAGGGCCTTCATCCTGCACGCTGTGTCGCTCCATCAGACTTTCGTCCATTGTGGAATATTCCCTACTGCTGCCTCCCGTAGGAGTCTGGGCCGTATCTCAGTCCCAGTGTGGCGGATCAATCTCTCAACCCCGCTAAACATCATCGCCTTGGTGGGCCGTTACCTCACCAACTAGCTAATGTTGCGCACTCCGATCTTCTAGCGAAGCAAACGCTTCCTTTTATATTACTTTCATGCAAAAATAATAAGTATTCGGTATTATCGGATGTTTCCATCCGCTATCCCAATCTAAAAGGTACGTTGAGTACGTGTTACTCACCCATTCGCCGCTATGATATTGCTATCATCGCTCGACATGCATGTATTAGGCACACAGCCAGCGTTCATCCTGAGCCAGGATCAAACTCTCGAAAAAATTGACTGTCATGTTTATATATATCTAGTTTTCAAAGAACATTTTTAACCTTCAAAAAGGTTGCCTATTTATTATACACTTAATTAAATTTTTTGAAATATTTTTTTATAAAATATTTTAAACATCATGTAAGTGTAGTTAATTAATAACGCGCTCAAAAACGCGTTAAAAATAATATACACTAATTGAAGCAAAAGCCAAATAAAAAAGCTAATAATTTTGCAACTTTTAAATAAATAAACTTAATTGGTGCTAAAGCAATTAATTTACTCTAAAATTTTTATATATTATTTAATTGATTGATAGATAAAAATGTCTACCGAAGAGGCTAAAATGAAAAAAATCATAGTTTCAAGACATGGCGTAAGATATCCTTTTGAATTTGAAAGTAAATTTAAAAGTATTTTTAATAAAGATATTGTTAAATGACAATTTGAAAATGAACTAAGTGCTCATTTAACTAATAAAGGTGCTTTATTAGAATTATTGTTTGCTAAGTTCTTAAAAAAATACTTAAATGTTGAATCCAGTATGAATATAAATATAATAGCTAATTCAACTCATAGAACATATGAAACAGCAAGACTTTTATCTTTAGGTCTTATGCCTGATAAAAATATTAAAATTGAGTGCTCTGATTCATCTTTTTCAAAAAGAAATTCTTGATTTGAGCTTAATTATCCATCTAAATCTTATATAGATAATAAGCTCGTTAATGATTTTGACCAAAAAGCAAGTAATCTAGGCATATATGATAAATTTAAAGAGCTTTTTAACTTAGACAATAATTGTTTATATGTGCAAAGTGAGAGCCAGATTAATTTTGTTGAAAATGAATGGCTTAAACCTACAGGGAAATTATTTTTCTCATCCAGCGCTTCTGATGTTATGCAGTCTATGTATTATCATGGTTTTAAAGAAAGTGAGATTTTTAAGTCAACTAACTTTTTAAAAGACTTAAAGCTTCTTTTGAAGGCTAAAGATTTTGTTATTGATTTAATTTGAAATAATCCTACTCTGGCTTTAGAAAGCCAAAAAAACATTTATAAGTTGCTTAAAAGTCAGTTTTATACAAATTATGACTTAAGCATTTTAGTTGGTCATGATACAAACTTAGCAACTATTTTAGGTGTTTTGGATATAAATGTGCCTGATCATGGACAGCTTGAAAAATATCCTATTGGTTCAAAATTAATTTTTACCGTGTATGATGATAAATCTTTTGATTTAGAGTTAGCTTATTTTGATTATAAGGATATAGTAAATTTTAGTGAAAATGCTATCCCTAAAGTTGTTTTGTTAGGAACTGATTTAAAATTAAAATAAAGTGGTCATATCCACTTTTTTTATTTTTAAACAAATAAATTATCAATTAGCCAACTAATTCAGCTTTCATTGTTATTTTTAGATGAAACATAATGTGCATTTTTTAAAACACTTAATCTTGCATTTGTGTGAGTGAGGCTAATTTTTGCAACATCGAATAAAGGCAAATCGTTATCAGAATCACCAAAAACAACTGCTTTTGATAAATTAATATTGTATTCCTTAGCAATTTTATCTAGAGCACTTGCTTTAGAACAAGCTATTCCAATGTCTAAAAAATTACTGTGAGTTTGCATTGTATGAAGTTTTTTAAACTTTTGACAAAATGAAATTAGCTCTTTTACTTTTCCAGCTTGCTCGCTTTCAAAAGTTACAAAAACTTTATAAATTTTTTTATTATCAAAGAAGCCATTTTTTGGATTGAGACTTCAGCTCTCTTTTTTCATTCCTGTAGCATCTTTATTTTGTTTATACGCTGAAGAATTTTCTACATTTATGCCAGCCATCCCGGAATCGTGAAAAATGTAGTATGCTAGTCCAAGTTCAGTGCATTTTTTCATGATTTCACTTGCTTCTTTTTTATCCATTTCTAAACTTGAAGTTAGTTTTAAACTTTTATTATCATAAATCATTGCACCATTAGCACAAATTAGTGGCATATTAAAATTTATTTTCTTAAAGTAGTTTTCAAAATTAAAATATGAGCCGCTAGTAGCTATAATAATTTTTTTGCCTATTTTTGCTAATTCATTCACTTTTTTAATATTTTCATTTTGCAGCATTTTTTTACTATCTAAAAGTGTGCCGCCCATGTCAAAAATAAAGCATTCAAAATCATTTAAAAGTAAGTTAAATTTTTCAAAATAAACACATGGGTCACTTAAATAGGCTATTTTGGTAAAAATTTGCTCATTATCTTCAAAATTTTTGATGCAAAATATTAATTCTTTTTCTGCGATAGCTTTTTTAATTTTTGAAACTAAAAACTCGCTTAAACTATTAATTGAAAGTTTAAATGTGTTTAAAAATTGCTTATACTGAGCTTTATTTAAAATAATATCGTGACTAAAATTGTTCATTTAAATGTCTTTCAGGTTTTTAACATTTTAATTTTATACAAGAAAAATAAAAAAATGTGTTTATGTTGCACAAAAATGCAAGAAACACATTTAATTTATAAGTTAATTGAATTATTAAATTGAATTAATTAAAGAATTGTAAATTTTCCGCCAGCTTGTTCAACTGCATCAATTGCGCTTTTTGAAGCTGCATGTAATGTTACATTAAGTTTTTTAGTTAACTTACCATTACCTAATAATTTAACAGGTAGTGATCTTTTAATTAAGTTAGCTTTGAATAATGACTCTAAGTCTACTGTTGCATTAGCTTTAAAGTTTTGTTCTAAATCTTTAAGGTTTACTACTTGATATTCAATGTGATTTACGTTTGTAAATCCTCTTTTACCAATACGACGGAATCATGGGGTTTGACCACCTTCAAATCCTAATCTATGACCATGACGTTTGTTTTGACCTGATTGACCTTTACCAGCTTGCTTACCTTTACCAGCAGCATGGCCTCTGCCAACACGATGTTTTTCAACACGTGCACCAGGAGTTGATTTTAATGTATGTAATTTCATTTTATTCTCCTATTACAAGATTAACCTAAAAGGTCTTTAACGTCTTTGTCTCTAATTTCAGCGATTTGTTCAGGTGTTCTTAATTGTTGTAAGGCTTTAAGAGTTGCTCTAACAATGTTAGCTTTTGAACGAGAACCATATGTTTTTGTGTAAATGTCAGTATAGCCTGCTAATTCAACAACTGCACGAACAGTTCCTGAAGCAACTATACCTTTACCTTTAGGAGCTGGCTTAAGCATAACTTTAGAAGCTAAGAATTTAGCATGAATTTCGTGAGGCACTGTGATTTTGTTTTGAATAGGAACGCTGATAAGGTGATTTCTAGCATCTTTAACAGCTTTTTTAATTGCATCAGGAACTTCATTTGCTTTCCCGTGACCAAAACCAACTTTACCTTTTTTATCACCAACTACTACAAAAGCTGAGAATGAGAATCTACGTCCACCTTTAACAACTTTTGTAACACGGCTAATGTTAACTACTTTTTCACTAAATTCATTGTTTGCTTCGCCAAAACGTGTACGGTTTTTAACTTTGTTTGCTCTGTCAGCGCTCTTTTTAGGCATATCTTTAGAATCATGTGCACTTCTTTTTTCTCAAATTTGTTTCTTAGCACCTGATTCAGTTCTCTTTGGTGCACTAACACTTTGGGTCTTAGCTGCAGCAGGCTTGTTTTCTACATTAGCCTTAACTGTTTTGTTTTCTAAATCTGCCATAATTAGAATTTAACTCCTTTTGATCTTACTGCATCAGCAAATGCTTTAACTCTTCCGTGGTAAATGTAACCTGAACGGTCGAAAACAATGCTTTCAATTTTTAAGCCTTTAATAATTTCGCCCATTTTCTCGCCAGCAGCAGTTGCAGCTTGAATATTTCCGTTATATTTGCCTTTTTCTAGTGTTGAAACACTAGCTAATGTAATTCCTTTAGTATCGTCAATTAGTTGTGCATAAAAGTTTTGAAGTGATTTAAATACGCATAATCTAGGTTTTTCTGCTGTACCACTAATGTGTTGACGTTCACGTCTGTGTTTAATTTGACGTGCTTGATTTCTTGATAATGTTGCCATTTTTTAAAATCCTTTCTTATCCAACTACTTAGAAGCAGTTTTTCCTTCTTTACGACGAATAACTTCATCTTTGTATGCAATACCTTTACCTGAGTATGGTATAGGTTTTCTTACGGCTCTAACTACAGCTGCAAATTGACCTACAATTTCCTTATCGATACCTGAAATTACTAATTCAACTGGTTTAGGCACTTCAACTTTTAATCCAGCAGGAATATCTAAGTTTACTAAGTGTGAATAACCAGCAGAAACTTCTAAAATATCACCTTTAAGTGTGAATTTAAAACCAACACCTTTGATAACTAATTCTTTTTTATAGCCTTTTGAAACACCAATTAACATATTTGAAATAAGTGCATTAGTGGTTCCATGTAATTGCTTTGTAGTCTTTTCTTCATTTGCTCTAATTGTGCTAATTGTGTTATTTTCAACTTTAAGCGCAATTAGTGGGCTGATGTTTCTTTGTAATTTGCCAAGTGGACCTTCAATTGTTAATAATGTACCATCTTGAGTAAGCGAAACATTTGCAGGAATGCTTAATATTCTATTTCCGACACGAGACATCAAAACCTCCTATCAAATGTAGGCAAGTACTTCACCACCTACATTTTCCTTACGAGCTTGTTTTTCAGTCATTACACCTTTAGAAGTTGAGATAATAG
The DNA here is from genome assembly GCF_000266865.1 of Mycoplasmopsis agalactiae 14628. Lineage (GTDB taxonomy): Bacteria > Bacillota_I > Bacilli_A > Mycoplasmatales > Metamycoplasmataceae > Mycoplasmopsis > Mycoplasmopsis agalactiae_A. The sequence goes on from NZ_AJPR01000004.1 coordinate 9,289, forward strand.
CTGTACCATAACCAGATAATACTGATGGTAAATTGTTTGCAGCAGCATATACTCTTAGCCCTGGTTTAGAAATACGTTTGAAGTCAATAATTGCTGATTGATTGCCTTTGTATTTTAAAGCTACTTCTAAAACTTTGTCTTTGCCTTCACCTTTTGTAACAAAACTTGAAATGTAACCTTCATTTAAAAGAATTTCTAGAATTTTTGCCTTTTTGTTTGAATAAGGAATTAGTACAGTTTTAAATTTTCTTTGATTTGCATTTTTGATTCTAACAATCATATCTGAAATAGGATCTGTTATAAACATATTATCAACTCGCTTTCTTCATGCCAGGTATTTTGCCTTGGTGAGCTAATTCACGGAAGCAAATACGGCAGATTTTGTATTTTCTTAAAACTGCATGTACACGACCACATAATTCACAACGTGTATAAGCACGTGTTGAGAATTTAGCGTGTTTCTTTTGTTTAGCTTTTAATGAACTTTTAGCCATAACTATTTTTCTCCCTTACTAAAAGGCATTCCAATTAATTCTAATAAACTTCTAGCTTCTTTGTCACTGTTAACTGATGTAATAATTTGCACATCAAGTCCTTTAATTCTTCTAATTTTGTCAAATTCAATTTCTGGGAAGATGATTTCTTCTTTTACTCCAAATGAGTAATTTCCTCTGCCGTCGAATGCTTTAGGATTAGCACCACGGAAGTCACGAATACGAGGCATAGCAACATTAATGAATTTTTCCAAAAAGTCTCACATTCTGTCTCTTCTTAATGTTACTTTACCACCCATTGCCATACCTTCACGAAGTTTTCATGAAGCGTTTGATTTTTTAGCACGAGTTTGGAATGGTTTTTGTCCTGAAATTTGAGTTAATTCGTTAAGTACTTCTTCAATTGCTTTTGAGTTTGTAACTTCTTTACCAGCTGTCATGTTTAGCACGATTTTTTCTAATCTTGGAACTTGCATAATTGATTTATAGCCATATTGCTTCATTAAAACAGGAACTACATCAGTTAAATATTTTTGCTTTAAGTTCATAACTAAATTTCCTTCTTAGTTTTACGTAAGATACGTACTTTTTTATTATCTTTGTCAAATTTGTATCCAATTTTAGAAAATTGTGCTGGAGATGTTTTAGTTGCTTTTTTAACTAATATTGAAAGATTTGAAACATGAATTGGAGCTTCCATTTTCTTAATTGAGCCATCATTGCCTTGACCAGGTTTTACGTGTTTTGTTACTATATTAATGTCTTTAACTATAGCTGTATTGTTGTTAATATCAACTCTAACAATACGGCCAGTTTTGCCCTTATGTGAACCAGCAATAACTATTACTTCATCATTTTTCTTAAACTTGATTTTCATAATAATCCTTTTTTATAGCACTTCTGGTGCAAGTGAGACAATTTTTAAGTAACCTTTATCACGTAATTCACGTGCCACAGGACCGAATACACGAGTTCCTCTAGGAGTCTTGTCATCTTTAATAATTACAACTGCATTGTCATCAAAACGAATATGTTGACCGTTTTCACGGTGAATACCATAAACTGATCTAACAATAACAGCTTTAACTACTTGACCTTCTTTAACAATACCTGTAGGAATAGCTTTTTTAACTGAGCAAATAATTACGTCGCCAATGTTTGCTGTTTTTTTACGTGAACCACCAAGAACTCTAATAACACCAACTTCTTTTGCTCCTGAGTTATCAGCAACATTTAATTTAGATAGTTCTAAAACCATAGATTATTTTTCTCCTTGCATAGCAGCTTGTTTAACTGCAACTAAACGGAAGTGTTTTGTCTTTGAAAGTGGTCTTGTTTCCATAATTGTCACGATGTCATTAACTTTGGCAATGTTATTTTCATCATGTACAGCAAATTTTTTGGCTACTCTATAACGTTTTGAATACAAAGCATGCGATCTGTGGCTTTCAACTTCAACAATGATAGTTTTATCACCACGAGCAGATGTAACCTTGCCTTGTAATGTTTTACGGGTATTTCTTTCCATTATTTAGCTCCCTTTTCTCTTGCATTTAACTCAGTCTTTATTCTAGCAATGTCTCTTCTAATTGCCTTAATTTTGTGGCTTTGGTCTAAGCTTCCAACTGACTTTTTGAAATTTAATGTTCATAATTCAGCTTCAAAGTCTTTAACTAGTTTTTGGAGTTCATCAAGCGATTTAACTTTAATATCTTTATAAAGCATTATTGATTATCTCCTTCACTTTTAGCAATGATTTTTCATGACACTGGTAATTTGTGACCACCTAGTCTAAGTGCATCACGTGCAATTTCTTCAGAAACACCTGAAACTTCAAACATAACAGTGTTTACCTTAACAGCTGTATATCATTTTTCAGGAGAACCTTTACCTGAACCCATACGTACACCGATAGGTTTAGATGTTTTTGAGAAGTGAGGGAAAATTCTAATAATAACATTACCTTCACGACCCATTCTACGTGTAATAGCAATACGAGCTGCTTCAATTTGACGAGCATCTACTCAAGCTGAAGTAACTGCTTGTAGGCCAAATTCGCCAAATTCTACTGTATTGCCTTTGTGAGCTTTTCTTTTATCATGACGTACCAAAAAAGGCTTACGATATTTAGTTCTTTTGGGTTGAAGCATTATTTATCTCCTTCCAAAAGTTCACCTTTAGAAATTCATACTTTCACACCGATAGCACCATAAATGGTTCTTGCAGTTGCTTTAGCAAAGTCAACATCTTGTCTTAAAGTGTGAAGTCTCATTTCACCACGGCTGTAGCCTTCTGCTCTAGCCATATCTACACCATTTAAACGTCCTGAAACTTGGGTTTTAATTCCTTTTGCACCAGCTCTAAGTGCATCATTAATAACTAACTTTTGAGCAACACGAAAACTCTCACGGTTTTCTAATTTTTGTGCTATAGCTTCAGCAGCTAGTCTAGCATTTAATTCAGGTTGTTTCAATAATGAAACTTGTAAATTAATATCAAGTGATTTGTTTTTTAAATATTTGTGTAAATCTTGGGTAATTTTTTCAATGTTTGCACCATTTTCGCCAAGTAATTTAGCTGGTTGGCTAGTTTGTAGTACAACAGTAACTTTTTGTGCTTTAGTTCTTTTAATTGAAGTGTTGCCAATTTGGTATTTTCTAACTAATTTATCGAAGAATTTGTAAATTTTAGCATCTTGAACTAATAAGTCTCCATAGTTTTGCTTTTCAGCAAATCAAACAGAGTTAATAGGCTTTGTAATTCCGTAACGGAAGCCATTTGGATTAACCTTTTGTCCCATGACTATACCCTTTCTTCCAATGTTATTGATAAATTAGATGTTCTTTTGAAAATAGAATAAGCTCTACCTTGTGAACGTGGTTGATATCTTTTAAGTGTTGGGCCTTCATTAACTAATACTTCTTTAACAAATAATTTAGATGCATCCATACCATGGTTGTTTGTTGCGTTAGCAATAGCTGAATTTAATAATTTAATAAATAATTGTGATGCTTTTTTGTTTGTGTTGTTAAGAATACCAAGTGCAACTTTAACGTCTTTGCCTCTGAATAAATCAGCAACTAAACGTGCTTTTCTTGGAGAAATTCTTTGAATTTTAACAACTGCTTTAGCACTTTGATTGTTCATAATTATTTCTTCTTACCTTTTTCAGCACCATGACCTGAGTATGTTCTAGTTGGAACAAATTCACCTAACTTGTGACCAACCATATCATCAGTTACATAAACATCGATATGTTGGTGGCCATTGTGAACTTGGAATGTTAAACCTATAAAACTTGGGAAGATAGTTGATCTTCTTGATCAAGTTTTAATTGGCTTCTTTGGCATTTTTCCTTCTAAAATAGCATCTACTTTTTTAAGTAAGTGTTCATCTGCAAAAGGGCCTTTTTTAAGACTACGAGCCATTATTTAGAGTCCTTTCTTCTTCTTAAAATCAATTTTGTTGAAGATTTCTTAGTTTTTCTTGTTTTAACACCAAGAGCTTTTTTACCTCAAGGAGTTAAAGGAGCCTTACGTCCAATAGGTTGCTTACCTTCACCACCACCATGTGGGTGATCGATTGGGTTCATAACAGAACCACGAACTGTTGGACGAACACCTAAATGTCTACTTCTACCAGCTTTACCTAAAAGAACTAATGAATGTTCACCGTTACCAACAGTACCGATTGTTGCACGGCAACGTGCCAAAATTCTACGCATTTCGCCTGATTTAAGACGTAATACTACATACTTACCATCATCGTCTTTACCTAAGATTTGTGCAGATGTTCCTGCACTTCTAGCGATAATTCCGCCACCGCCAGGCTGCATTTCAACGTTGTGAACAAATGTACCTTCAGGAATGTTTGAAAGTGGTAATGAGTTACCTACTAAAATATCAACATTGTTTCCTGAAACAACTTTTTGACCAACTTTAATGCCTTCAGGTGCCAAAATGTATCTTTTTTCACCATCAGCATATGCTAATAAACAAATATTCGCTGATCTGTTTGGATCATATTCGATTGATTTAACAGTTGCTGGAATATTGTCTTTGTTACGTTTAAAGTCAATAATACGATAGTATCTCTTTACACGGCCACCTTGGTGTCTAACTGTAATTTTACCTTGGTTGTTACGACCTGAGTTTTTCTTTAAAATCACTAATAATGATTTTTCAGGTGCGTGACCGCTTAGATTTTTTGAATAATCTAGAGATGACATATTACGGCGACCATTTGTAACTGGCTTGTAATGTTTAACTGCCATTTCTAATATTGCTCCTTGCTTAAAAATAGTTGAGGAATTCATCTTTTAAGCAAAATTAATCCTCAGTAAATTTATTTTTCTTCTTTTTCTTTGGTTGCAGATGATTTTTTAGCTTTTTTAGCTGCAATTTTTTCTGCTAATTTAGCTTCTTTTTCTGCATTCTTTTCTTTTTCAGCTTTAATAGCTTCAGCTTTTTCTTTTTCAACCTTAGCTTTATCTTGCTTTTCTTCTTCTTGTGGGTAGAATGAAATTGAATAGCCTTCGGCTAACTTAACAAAAGCTTTTTTAAATTTATTTGTAAATCCGTGGAAACGACCTAGATTTTTAGGTTGCTTGTCAACTTTAAGTGTGTTAACTGATAACACTTTAACTTTAAATATGAACTCAACAGCTTTTTTAATTTGAAACTTATTAGCTGCTCAATCAACTTCAAATGTATACACATTTTTACCTAAAGCTTCGTTTGACTTTTCAGTAAGAACTGGACTTTTAATAACACGAGTTATTTCCATTATTTAATTCTCCCTTCAAAGTTTTCATAGCCTTCAGTTGAAAGTACTAAAACATCAGCTCAAATTAAGTTTTCAACAGATACAGATGTTGGTTTTACACAAATTACATTTTGTAAGTTTGCGACTGATTTATAGGTAACTTCGTCATTTGTAGCAATCAAAATGTGTTTTTGATTCTTAATGCCTAGTTCGCTTAATTTGTTAATAGCAGCTTTTGTTGAAATTGATTCTAATCTGAAGTCATCAACAACAACAGCCTTTCTTTGTGCTAATAAGGTTAAGGCTGAAACAAAAGCGTTGAAACGAACTTTTTTGTTAACCTTAAGTTTGTAGTTTCTAACTGGTGTTGGGCCAAATGCTCTACCACCACCTACTCATATTGGTGATCTAGTTGAACCAGCACGTGCTCTACCTGTACCTTTTTGTCTTCAAGGTTTTTTACCACCACCACGCACTTCAGCACGGCTTTTTACATCATGAGTACCTTGACGTCTTGAAGCTCTGTCTGAAATAATAGTGTCAAAAATTGCTTGTGAGTAAATTTTGTCTGATGCAAATAATTTAGGGTTAAGTTTAGATGTGTCAAACTCTAATTTTGCGCTCTTTTCAAATTTTTCAGCACTAACAGCAGGTTTTTTAACTGTTTCTTTAACTTCTGAAGCTGCTTTAGCGCTTGTAGTCTTTTTAGTTGTAGCACTTGTTGACTTAGCTTTTTCAGCTGCTACAGTTTTAGTTGTGCTTTTTGCACTTGTAGTTGATTTTTTAGCTGCTGGTTTTTTAGCAGTTGTTGTAGATGTTGTTGTAGATGTTTTCTTTGTACTTGAAGTTTCTTTAGCAGCAGTTTCTTTTTTAGCTGTTGCGCTTGTAGTTGATTTTTTTGCTGCAGGCTTTTTAGCAGTTGAAGTAGATTTCTTGGTTGTTGTTTTCATTTCTTTTTCTAAATCAGCCATTATTTATCTCCTTCAGCAGCTTCTTTTTCTTTAGCAGCTTGTGCAGCTTGCTCTTCTTCAGCTTTTTGAATTAGTGGTTCTAATTCAGCTGAAGTCATACCAACTGTAACTTCAATATTGAATTTCTTAGCTTTTTCAATAAGCTCATTCATCTTAACAACTTCTTTAACGTCAACTAATTTAATTGCTTCCTTAGTTGGAAGTCCTTTAACAGCTTGCTTAATAATCACAAATGATTTCTTAGCACCTGGAATTGAACCTTTAACTAAAAGTATGTTGTTTACTGTATCAACTTTAACAATTTCCAAGTTTTGCACTGTTGTTTTTTCTGAACCTAAGTGACCTGGCATTGTCATGCCTTTAACAACACGGTTACCTGATATATCACCAAGAGAACCAGTTTGTCTAACAGGCTGACTTCCACCACCACCACCGTGTGATTTAGGTCCAATGTGTTGGTTTCATCTTTTAATTGTGCCGGCAAATCCTTTACCTTTAGAAATACCGGTAATGTCAACTAGTTCGCCAGCTGAAAAAATGCTTGCACTAACTTCTTGACCTAATTCATAGCCTTCCATGCCACGAATTTCTTTAATGTATTGCTTAGGTGTTGTTTTAGCTTGAACAAATTGACCAGCTAATGGTCTGTTTACTCTCTTAGCTTTTTTCTCAACAGTAGCTAATTGTGTTGCAACATAACCATTTTTTTCTACTGTTAGAACTTTTGAAACAACATTTGGTTTAACTTCAACAACAGTAACTGGTATTCTTTGACCAAGTTCTGTGTAGATTTGAGTCATTCCAACCTTACGTCCTAAGATTCCTTTCATATTCATCTCCTAATCTATTTTTGATGACCATAGCTTGCATTAAAACAAGTTGGATTTATTTTTGTGAAACTTGAATTTCAACACCTGAAGGTAATTCAAGTCTTTTAAGTTTGTCAATTGTTTGTTCACTAGGGTCAATGAAAACAATCAATCTTTGGAAAGTTCTACTTTCAAACTGTTCACGTGACTTTTTGTTAATGTGAACTGATCTTAAGATAGTAACCACTTCTCTTTTTGTAGGAAGTGGAACTGGACCACTAAATTTAGTATTGCTTTTGGTTGCTAATTCGATTATTTTTTTAGCACCAAAATCAGCTAATGAGTGATCAAAACTTTTCACTTTGATATTAACTTTACTCATGTTGCCTCCTTTGTTCATAAATGAACCTTACTCCACAAAAATTTCTTAGCTATCCATAGACAACAAAACGGCTTAACTAACAACCTTTTGCTTCTTAGTAAATGTTGCATTTACAATTATAGTCAAAAAGTAATTTTTTGTTAGTTTTTATTTAATAATTTTTTGAATTTAAATTTTTAAGCCTAAAATAGGCCAAAAATGCACTAAAATTGCTTGTTTTGCTCACTAAAATTAGCTATTTTTAACAGTCTTCTAAACTCTCATTAGCATCGGAAACACCAAAAGGAGTTGTAAGTTTTCTAAAAACTAATTATTATTTATTTTACACCTTAAAAATTAATTGTGCAGAAACATATAAATAAATATAAAATAAAATACTTAACCATTAATAATATAAATATATAAATTGTAAGAAAAATTAAAAATAATGCTTTTGTTTCAAAAATACTTTGATATATTAATGTGTTTATAATACAAATAAACCAGTGGAATTTTATTTTATCCTTTATTTATAGGGCAATAGGTATGAAAATATAAAATTTGGCTATAAATTTAGTAATATATAAATAGGATAAATAAATATCTTGCTGTGATTATTCAGAAGGGAAAATCAAATGACTAAAAAAGAATTTATCAAGGCAATTGCTAATAAAATGGAAGTTTCAGTAAAAAAGGCAGATCAATTTTTCGACGCTTTTGTGTTCGTGCTTAAAGAAGAATTAATTGCCGAAAGCAAAGTGCAACTTTCATCTTTAGGTATTTTTGAAACAAAAATTAGAAGGGGTCGCGATACTATAAATCCTTTTACAATGAGTGAGTTATCAGTGCCTGAAAAACGTGTTATTAAATTTACTCCTTCTAAATATCTAAGAGAGCTAGTTAACTTCTAATTTTAATAGCTATTTAAATTAATATTAAGAATAAATATAGGGCAAAAAGTCTATTATTCCCGGATAAGTAAGTGGAATTCTTTTGCCTATTTTTTTTATTCATTCATACCTATATTGGTTTTTGCTTTCAATTGTCATAAAGCTTTCATAAGAGAGCAAATAAAACTCATCATATAAGCCGAAAAACACTATCAAAAAGGCAAGCCCGCCATTTTTATGTATTTCTTTAAGATACTTTGTCTGATGCTCTTTTATATTACTTTTTGCTAAAAATGATTCATTTGTGCTTTTGGCTTCAAACGCCAAAAACCTGCCTTTATAGCAGCCTATGTAGTCAACAGTTGATTTTTTATAAACAAAAGCATTCGAGAGCAGTAATTTATTTTCAGAATTAGTTATGTTGCTAAATTTAATTGGCAAGCCTTTTTTCTCAATAAAAGCTATATGATTATAAGTATAGTAATCAATTGTTTGATTAATAATAGTTTCTAATAACATTCCTCTGTTTTTGTACATACTTTTATATTTAATTTTTGATAGTTTCTGTATAAAAGTGAACAAAAACGGGAAAAAAGTACTCTTTTTCCCATTTTTTTCCTATTTTGCTTTAGTAAGTCATTTTTGCAAATTGTTATTATGAAAGGAATTAATAAATTAATAAATGAAAAACGAAAATAATGAAAACAATAAGCAAATGGATTTAATTAAAAGTACATTAAATGAAATTACTCGAAAATTTGGGCAAGAAGCTATTATGATGTTTAATCAAGATACAATTGATGAACAAGTAGAAACCTTTTCATCTGGTAGCTATTTATTAAATAATGCATTAGGTATTGGTGGCTATCCTAAAGGCAGAATAGTCGAAATTTATGGGCCTGAGAGCAGTGGAAAAACTACTCTTTGCCTTCATGCAATTGCTGAAGTACAAAAGCAAGGTGGAATAGCAGCTTTTATTGATGCTGAGCATGCAATTGATCCGCTTTATGCACGCAACTTGGGCATTGACTTAAACACACTTATTTTAAGCCAGCCTGATAGTGGTGAGCAGGCCATGGAAATAGTTGATATTTTAGCTAAGTCAGGCGCTGTTGATTTAATTGTAGTTGATAGTGTAGCAGCGCTTGTGCCTATAGCTGAATTAGAAGGTGAAATGAGAGATATGCAAGTTGGCGTACAGGCTAGATTAATGTCTAAAGCTTTAAGAAAAATTACTGGCAACTTGCATAAAAATAAAACAACGGTTATTTTTGTTAACCAAATAAGAGAAAAAATTGGTGTGATGTTTGGCAACCCTGAAACAACAACTGGGGGAAGAGCACTTAAGTTTTATGCTTCAGTAAGGCTAGAAGTTAGAAAAACTACTTCAATTACTGAAGGAAAAGATATTACAGGTAATGAAATCAAAATTAAAGTAGTTAAAAATAAATTAAGTGCTCCATATAAGAGTTTTACTACCGAAATTTTATTTTCTAAAGGTATTGATTCTACAGGCGAATTAATCGAATTAGCCTGTGAAAAAGGTATATTTGACAAAAAGGGTGCTTGGTATGCATATCAAGGCAAGAACATAACTCAAGGCAAAAGAGCACTTAAGGAGTTTTTAGAAAACAACTTAGAATTTAAACAAGAAATAGAAAAATTAGTGCTATAAATAAACAATAAACAAAAGCATAATCATACTAAGTGTTAAAATAATGTAAGCATATTTAGTAAAAATCTTGCTATTGGAGAAGTGTTTAATGGAAAATAAAGAGCTTAAGATCTTATTTATTGGTGATATTTTTGGCACACCTGGCATTGAAATGGTTGAAAAACATTTATCAAAGTTAAAGTCAGATTATGATGCAGATGTTGTTATAGCCCAAGGCGAAAATGTTTCGGGCAGAAAAGGGCTAGAGCAAAAAGATTACTTAAGACTTAAAAAAGCCGGTGTAGATATCATAACTTTAGGCAATCATGTGTGAGCTAAAAGTGACATACTGAACATCATTAATAATCAAGACTTAGTTAGGCCAGCAAATATTGATGCAGGTTATCCTGGAAAAGGAACGCAATTATATACACTAAAAAATGGCATAACTTTGCGTGTTACTTCCTTAATGGGTATAACCTTTAATAAACTTCTTAAGCCTTGAACGCAAGAAGTGGCCAATAGCTTCTTCGATACTATCGATTCAATTAGACAATATCAGCAAAAGGCGGACTTTCACTTCATCGACTTTCATGCAGAGACAACAAGCGAAAAATATATCTTAGGTTTATATTTAGACGGCTTAGTAGATGCTGTGTGTGGTACACATACTCATGTACAAACAAATGATGCACATATATTGCCTAATGGTACTTGTTTTATTACAGATGCAGGTATGACTGGGCCTTATAATTCTGCTATTGGTGCAAATTTTGAAGAAGTTTACCGCCATATGCGTTTTGAAGAAAAAGTTCTTTTTACTACTTCAAATAATCCAAGTCAGTTTAATGGCGTATTTCTGCACTTGAATACTGATAAGAGCAAAAATAAAATTATTCCCATTACAATTCTTCCCTAGAAGTAATTAAAAAAGCGAGAAACTCTCGCTTTTAATTTGCCTGATAATCCTATAAAACAGGAATATTAGTTTGCTTTTAACTCTAAACTTTTTTTGCTATCAAAAGCTTTTACAAATTCTGTAATTAAATCTAGAGTTGCTTGAATATCAACTAAAGAACATACTCCAATAGGCGAATGTAAATATCTTTGTGGAATGCTTAAAGTTATAGTAGGAACCCCACCAATTCCATATTGTAAAACAGCACCATCAGTTCCGCCGCCTTCAGCTATGTATTTATAAACTGGAATATTTTTCTCTTTAGCAATTTCAGTTAGCATATTAACTAATTTTGGATCTGTAATAACAGCTGCATCTTGAATTAATAATGCTACACCTTTACCTAATGATGGCACGCCTTTGATGCATCCTGTTGTATCATGTGAAGCACCTGTGTCAATTGCAAATGCTACATCTGGATTAATAAGTGAAACACTAGTTTTAGCCCCTCTGCAGCCTACTTCTTCTTGAACAGAGCCAACAAGATACAAGTCATTAGCTAAATCAATATCCTTAATTCTGTTAGCAAGCATATCTAAAACAGTAACTCCTGCTCTGTTGTCCATTGCTTTACCACCTAAAAGGTCATTTTTTAATTCAATTGTTTCACCAGACATATAAATTCTGTCGCCAACTTCAATGCCAAAGTCAATTGCTTCTTGTTTACTGAAAAAACCACAATCAACATATAATTCTTTTTCTACTGGCGCCTTAGTTTTTTTATCAGCTTCTAAAATGTGGATTGATGTGTGTCCAAAAACACCAACTGCTTCTTTATTATCCCTGTTTGTAACAACTTTAGCTTTTGTGCCAATAACTGCTGTTGGTCAAATTCCGCCAACAGATGAAACTAATAAATTACCATTATCTTCAATGTTTCTAACTAAAAAGCCAACTTCATCCATATGTGCAGCTATCATAACTTTAGGTGCATTAGCAACTTTTGATTTTTTAGTAATTATTAATGAGCCAAATCCATCACGTGAAAAGTCAAAATTTTGGCTTTTTATGTTTGCTTTTAACTTTTCAACAACCGGCTCTTCATATCTAGACATAGCTTCAATAGACATATAATCTATTAATTTAGCTTTTAACTCATCATATTTTGACATCTTATTCCTTTATACTTTCTTTTAGTTTAAAAAGTTTGTTATTAAATTATAAATTTATAAATTTAAATACTTCGTAAATAATCTAATTAATTGAAATATAGTCTAAGTATTTTTGTTTTATTTAACTAAAATAAACAAAATTATTAGATAATTAAACAATATGACACAAATTAGAATTGAAAAATATATTGCAGATTTAACAAACTTAAGTAGAAATGAAGTAAAAAATAAGTTAAAGAAAAAAGCAATCAAGGTTAATGGAGTTATATTAACTAAATTAATAAAAATTGATTCTGAAAAAGATGTTGTTGAGCTTGATAACAGTGTCATAAAATTTGAAAAATTTCAGTACTTCATGTTCAATAAGCCAGCAAATTTTATTTGTGCTAATAGTGATTCTGAAGAAGCGACTATTTTTGATATTGTAGGCTTGCCTGCAGGAAAATTTTTCTCTTTTGGCAGATTAGACAAAGATACAGAAGGGCTTTTAATATTAAGCAATGATGGACAAATGTGTCATAGGGTGCTAAGTCCTAAAAATCATGTACCTAAAAAATATTATGTGAAAGTTGATAAAAAAATTGATAGCAAAATTTTGCTTAATCAAGAGCCAATAAAAATTAATGATGACTTTGTTGTTTCAAAATACATTCTAGAGCTTATTGATGATAAAAGCTGTTTTTTAACAATTTATGAAGGAAAATTTCACCAAATTAAAAGAATGTTTGGCTCTCTTGGCTTTTCCGTTTTATACCTAAAACGTGTGCAATTTGGCAAATTACAACTTGATAATAATTTAAAATTAGGTCAAGTTAGAAAACTTACTGAAGATGAAGTTAAAATGCTTGAATCTATATAAAAACAAAAAAAGCAGGCAAAATACCTGCTTTTTTGTGCTCAATTTAATTAATTATTCAGCACTTGTGCTGTTTTGAACTCTTGTTGGGTAAACTGAAGCATAAACTCTGTTTCTTCTACGCTCAAATTTTACGTAGCCTGTAATAAGTGCATAAATAGTGTCGTCATTACCACGTCCTGCATTTACACCTGGGAAAATTTTTGTTCCTCTTTGACGGAAAATAATTGAACCAGCTGTACAGAATTGTCCATCGCCTAATTTAATACCTAATCTTTGACCGCGACTATCACGGCCGTTTCTAGTAGAACCACCGGCTTTCGTGTGTGCCATAGCTAACTAACCTACAATTCCTGTTATTTTAACACGTGTATAAGGTTGACGATGTCCTAATTTACGTTTGTGTGTTGACTTTGCATTGTGACGATATACAACTATTTTTTTAGCTTTACCTTGTTTTTGGATTTCTCCAACAACTTTTGCACTTTCTACATAAGGTTTACCAATTTTATTATCAAGAAGCAATACTTTATCAAAAGTAACTTTTGATCCTTCTGCTCCTTCAATTTTTTCAATAAAAATTGTTTCGCCTTCTTTAACTAGAATTTGTTTACCACCTGTTTCGATTATTGCTATCATTTAGCATAACCTCCTGTTTGTGGCTCATCTTTAAGGTAATTATTTAAGAAAATAATATTTAAACCTGTTCAGAATGGTTACAAAAGTAACTCTTTTATTTTAATACAAAAATCTAGTTATGAGAGCATTTTTTGTGTTTTTTGAGCTTTTATGATTTCTAAGTTATTGATAAACATTGTAATCCTAGTAACTTACATAAACAGGATGATATACGGGTTGTACATTTTTAGAACTAGAAGCACTGACTTTTGTTTCGTTTGTGTCTCATTTTGAACTTCCTGTGCTAGTTACTTCTCCTTTTTTGGCTTTAGAAAGTTTTACTAATGACACAATTTTAGTAGCTATTGTCACAATTGCCGAAACTCCAGCTAATGCAGCAGTTATAGAAAAGCCGCCACGTATGTGCTTTTCTTGATTTTCATCAAGTTTAACAAATTTATTTTGTTCCATTTTCCTCCTTTCATTTATTTAATTTGGAAATATTTAGATAGAAAGCAAAAAAGAAAAAAATTGGGAAAAATCCCAACTTTTTCTAAACTTTTTTCCTACTTTAGTTGACTTCTTCTTAGTTCATCAATGTTTTCATTAAGTTTCTTAAGTTCTTGAAGTATCAATTCATCTGTTGTTGGAGCAGCAACAACTACAACAGGTGGATTCTTTTTAGCTTTTCTTGCTTCAACAGCATTCTTAATCAAGAAATATAGAATTAAGAAAAGGAAAATAATAAGAGCAACAATGATAAATGAAATTAATGCTGCTAAGAATTTTCCAATTAAAACAGGGCCGGCTTTTAATTCAGAAACTGCTTGTACATTGAATAATGAAGCTATTGCAGCCATTATCACATCATTTGCTAATGAGCTAATAACTGCATTAAATGAAGCACCAATTAAAACACCAATTGCTAATAGTAGCATATTGCCACGTTTAACTGATGTTCATGCGTCGTTTACAGATTTTTTGAACATAATATAATTATATTAAATTCAAGGCAAATTATTATCATAATTTTAGGCTCATTAACCAATAATACTATAAAACAGTCATATTAGTTAATAACCTGTTTTTAGACATAACACTTATCCTTCAATGATAACTAATCAAATAAAAATGAGAGCACAAGACGCCCTCATTTTACTAATTATTATTTTTAGCAATTGTCTCTGCTACTTTTTCTTTTAAGGTGTGTAATTTACCAGGAGTCTTGTGATATGCATCATCTCCCAATTTTTCAATTAAAACTTTTGCCTGCGGATCATCAGATCTAACACTTGTGTCTACTAAGGCAACATGTAAAATTCTATCATGCAACTTGTAAGCTGACGAATGAACGTTAATTATAGTGTTTGAAGGAAATTCATCATCAATAACTTGCTCATTAACTTTTTGGTATTTAGGGTCAAAAATCTCACCTTCAATTGGTTTAAGTTCAACAAAATTATATTTTTTAAATAATTCATCAAATTGTCAAGTTATCATTCTATAACCTTTAGCAAAAGCTTTTAATTTTGGATCATCAAGCAATTCAGCCTGCATTTCTGAACTTAAACTAGTTACTTTGTATAAGCTATAATAATTCACAAATTCTTCAAAAAACTTTTGCAATGCATATTGCTCAACCTCTTTTTTTAATTCATTAGGGATAACAACAGCTTTTGGGCCTTCTTTTTCCTTTTCTAATAAGATTTTTAATAATTCATTTTGCTTAATAAGCTTTTCATTTTCAACAAAAAGAGAAAGAATTCTTTCTTGTGCTTTTGCTAATGGATCAGCAGTTGTTTCTTCTTGGTTTTTGCTTTCTTTCTCAATAGCATCTAATGCTTTTTGATTAGTTAGCTCTTCATAATTTTTTAAAGTAACTTCAAATCAAAGTTTTTGATTTCTATATTCTTCATTAGGGTGGTTTTTAGGAATTTTTAATTGAAATTTGTAGCTTTGTTCAATGTCTTTACCTAAAAACTTGTCATCAAAGTTAGGTATAAAATTATTTTTGCCTAAAACTAATTTATGATCCTTTGCACAAAAAGGCTCTATAAGCTCTTTTTTTGGAGAATATGCATCAATATCTAATACTAAAATGTCGCCTTTGTCAAAGGTTTTTTTAATTTCACTAACTTTATTCACATCTTCTCCTTTATTCATCATATTCATTTATCAACTCTTCTAATATTTCTAAAGCAGAAATGCCTTTGGCATAGTTCATTCTGTTCGTACCAACTAATGAAATTTCTTTAATTTTATTGTTTTGTAACTTCTTGGCTATAAATGTACTATGATCACTACATATAGCTATTTTTATATTTCTATTTTGATCTGATATTTCAGAATCAATTATTTCTCAAATAGATTCATTTTCAATCTTGTGCAATATTTTTAGTAAATCTTGCCGTGAAATTTCATCAGCTAAAATAATGTTGTTTCTGCCATAAATGTTATTTTTATTAACGAATGCAAAGTGGAAAACTTGATTTATGTACTCTTCTAGTAATGTCTCATAATTTTTGATAGATTCAGATAGTATAGGTCAAAGTGCTTTAGCAGATGAAGCTAGATTAATTAATGATGAATTCACTAACCTTTGATTGAATACTTTAGTTGCAATGGCTAAGTCATTCATTGAGTACATATCTTTATTAATGTTTATGTTATTAGTAGTTGTTTTGTTATATGAATCAGTTATTAATACTATTCCTTCTCTGTCGGACAAAGGAACTAATTGCAAGTTTTTGAGCGTCGCATCTTCATTATTTTCAGTAGTAACTAAAGTTACCCCGATAGATTCAGTTATTATTTTAGCTGCTTCTTCAACAGTGTTTTCAATTGACACTCTTCTTCGTGCAAAGATGTCTTTTATCCTTTCTTTAAAGGCATTTGTGTCAAAATTTACTAAATACATTGCATAGTATTCATAGCCTTTAGCTGAAGGAACTCTTCCGCTTGAAGTATGAGTTTTTTCCAAAAATCCATACTTTTCCAAATCATTCATTAAGTATCTAACTTTAGCACTAGAAAAGTTTAATTTAAAATTTTCTAGTAATGCTTGCGAACTAACAGGAACTCCATCTTCGATAAACATCTCAACAGTATATTTTAAGACTGTTTTTAAGTCGGCAGTTAAACCAAAATCATCTTTTTTAAGCATAGTAAAATTATAATCTTTTTTAGCATATAAATAGCTAAAGTGCTAAAAAAGTTTCTTGGCGTAAAGTTCTGTTTTATAGGCTTGTTTGTCACGCGTGTCTAAAAGGGTACCTAATTAAATAATTAGAGTGCCAAAAAAAGAACCACGGGGGTTCTTTGTTGTGAATTTAATATTTTGCACTCTTTTTAGCAAGTCTTTGATTAAATTTGTCAATCATACCAGTTGCTTTAGTTTTTGCTCTATCGCCGGTATAAACAACGTGGCATCCTGAACAAACATCGATTGAAATTGACTTTTTAGTTGTTCCAAATGTGAATTTTTTTGAACATGTTGAGCAAGTTGCTTCAACAGTGTTGTATTGTGGATGTATATCTTTTTTCATAATATAATCTCCTAATCTTAACTATTTTGAATAGTGTTCGATAACAAAGTTTTCTTTAACATTTGGATTTAGTTCACTTCTATCAGGAAGTCTGTCAACTTTAGCTTCAAAGTTTTTAACTGTTAATCAAGCAGCAGCAGGTTTTGATTCTAAAGCAGCCTTAACTTGATTATTGTTTTGTGTCTTTGCTTTAAGTGTAATAACATCGCCTACAGATATGTGCATAGAAGGAATGTCAGCATTCTTGCCATTAAGTTGGAAATGTCCGTGTGCTACTAATTGACGAGCTTGTCTTCTTGTTGTAGCAAAACCCGCTCTATAAACAACATTATCAAAACGACTTTCTAAAAGTTGTAATAGGTTTGTACCAGCAACACCTTTCATTTTGATAGCACGAGCGTAAATTTTTTGTAATTGTTTTTCGCTAATGCCATAAATAAATCTTACTTTTTGTTTTTCATATAAATGCAATCCATAGTCAGATAGCTTAACACGTTTGTTACCATGTTGACCAGGTGCATAGGTACGTTTTTTACCTTTTGAAAATTCTTTTTCGTTTTCTAAAATTGAAATCCCGTAACGACGAGCTTTTTTGAAAACTGGTCCTAAATATCTCATCTTTCCTCTTTCTGCATAAAAACATCAAAAGGAGACAATTTCTTTACTCTTGATGATTTTTTAATGATTTCGGTTTACAGCTAACTTACTTTCAAATCAATTAGAAAATATCATATAGTGAATAAATAATTATCTGCTGTTAATTATGCAAAATATATTTTATTATAAATTAGCAAAAATATAAGCAATTTTTGCGATAAAATCAAGTAAATATAAAGTGATATCAATGGTTGCTAATAACACTGTTTTATAGGATTTTATGTCAAATTGCTTTTTAAAGTAATGTCTTTGTTAGCTTATGGCTTTAATAATTTAATCATTTTGCCCACTCATAGAGCCATTTTAAAATACTGAAATTTTCAAGAAACATTTTGTTTTGAATCTTCACTAAAAATATGGTATTCGAAAACTAGATTTTCTTTTTCAGAATCATAGTAAATTGATACTGAATTTTTGCTGTTATCCGAATAAAGATTTAAAAGCACATAATTATTCTCGCATCAAGATTTGAATATGACAATTTTGTTAAATATCTTGCTTTCTAAATACTTGTTTTCGATAATTGAAATTAAATTATTTACATTAGTAAAATCAATTTTTTTATATTTCTTAATAACGTTTATGCTACCAAGGTTTTCCTTGAGCGAATTATACTTAAACGATAGTAAATTGTTTCTGTTTCTGTAAATATTCAGCATTCAAACTAAACATATTAAAAAGTAATAGTTATTATGAATTTTTGAATATCTTGGATTGGCATTAATTTTTTCAAATGAATATGTAAATAAGCAGTTTTCGTCATTTAATAAATCTTCAACAGTGTCTGAATTGTAGTAAAAATATCTCATCTTGTATTGCTTGATTAAATCTATTATTTGACTACTTGCATTTGGCGGAATAACAACAAATAATTTTTTAATATTAACTTGGTTAGATCTTTTTAACTCTTCAACTAAAAAGTCTAAGTACAGCAAAACTATTTGGTCAAGAGAAATATTTTTAAGCTTATAATCAATTAAAAAATCAGCAGCTAAATTAGAGTAATTATCAATATGAATTATGCTTTGATAGCTTTTTAATTTTGGCAGCAAGTTTTTAAATAAATCAAAAAATTTTCTGCTTTTGTTGCTGTTCATCTTGCTTTTTTTAACTTTAAAACTGGTGTCGTAATTACTAAATAATTGCGAACATAACGATAGTGAATAATCATTGTTTACTAAAACTAAGCTTCTTGATTTATATCGCGGTCTTACGTTAAAAAATGCTTTAAGAATTTCTTCTTTTGACGTTTGTGTAGATATTAAATGATCAACATTTAATAACTCAGCCTCATAATTCAGATCATTGTCAATAGACTCTAATTTTTTGTTGCTACAAAAACTATCATACACTTTTTGCAAAATGTCCTTTTTTACATAAAACCTTGTTTTATAGTCATATACGACAATAGAAACACATTTTGAAGATTTTGAAATTATAAATTTCACTATGTAATCAATTTTGTGCTTGTTGCAAGCTATTTCATCAGTAGAAATATCTGTGCCAACATTAGAATCATATGAATAAACCTTAAAATTTTTAACAGGTATATTTTTGATGTATTTAACTATTTTATAGTGCTTAAGATCTCCTTGAAAAGACAATAAAATCTTTTGCTCACTATTATCATCAAGTATTGAACAAATGTGTTCAAAAACCAAAGAACATGTTTGCTCACTTATATGTTCTTTTGTAATTGACTTTAAAATTAATGAGTTTCCTGTTATGGACATTAGGACTTTATTATTTAAATCACCGATCATTAAGCATACCCTTAAAATTAATCAATATCAATTTCTATAGTCTCTTCATTGATGTCGCCTTTATCTAAAAGAATTTCTTTAGTTTGATTTTTTATATCATCAATGAATTTTTCATCCTCAATAGTTTCGTCTAAAGTTGAATCGCTTTCTAACTTAACAATTTCAACTGCCTGAATTTGTTCTTTTTTCTTCAAGTTAATTAACTTGACTCCTTTTGTTGCTCTACCAGTTTCATTTATGTCCTTGATAGGAATTCTAATTGTAAGACCGCTTGTTGTAATCATTAGAATCTCATCATGTGGATTAACAAAACGAGCAAAGACTAAGTTTCCAGCTTTTTCGCTGTTTATACCAATAACACCTTTTCCGCCTCTGTGTACTAATCTGAAAAGGCTGTGGTGGGTTATTTTACCAAAACCATTTTTGCCAATTGTTAAAATCAATTCGCCTTCAGAACTAGATGAAGCAGAAATACATGTTTCATCCTCAGCTAAGGTAATTCCTTTTACACCTGTAGCAATTCTGCTTAAAGCTCTAAATTCGTTGGAGTGAAACTTAACAATTCTTTGTTTGCTATTAGCTAATAAAATTAGTTCATCGTCATCAATAATTGAAGCACGAATAAGCTCATCATCCTCTTTGAGGTTGAATGCACGCTTACCATTTATATTAATAATTTGAAACTCTGAAAGACTAGTTTTCTTAATTATTCCTAATTTTGTTGCAGTAAATAAGTATTTATCATCACTATATTCATCAACAGCAAGCATTGAGATGACTTTTTCGCCTTCGTCGACCTTAAGTCTAGGAACTATGTTAATAAAAGAAGTTCCTTTAGATTGTCTATTTAATTCAGGTATTTCATGAGCACGGATTCTATAAACACGTCCATGGTTTGTAAAAATAAGTAAATCGGTGTGTGTTGTGGTGGTGATAATTGATGAAATATCATCATCATTGTATGTTTTCATTGTTGTTATGCCAACACCGCCACGTCTTTGGGTCTTGTACTCTTCTAAATCAATTCTCTTAACATAGCCTTTAGTGCTAGTTGTTATGACAATATCTCTTTTAGTTATTAAATCTTCATCATTAATTGATGCACTAATATTTTTATCAATTACTGTTCTACGCTCATCAGCATATTTGTTTTTTATTTCAGTTAATTCATCAATAATTAGCTCAATTAATAAATCTCTATTAGCTAAAATGTTGCTAATTCTTTCAATTTCAGTGGCTAAATTACGCATTTCTTCGATCATGCTATCAACAGCTAATCCGGTTAGTCTACCTAAACGCATATCAACTATAGCTTTTGTTTGCTTTTCGCTTAAATTAAACCTTGCTGATAAATTATTTTGTGCATCTTGATCTGTTTTAGAAGCTTTGATTATTTTAATTACTTCGTCAATGTTTTCAACAGCTATCTTAAGGCCTTCTAAGATATGCATTCTATCTTGGGCTTTATTTAAATCAAATTTTAGCCTTCTAGTAACAACATTTTCTTGGTGTTTTAAATAAACTTCTAAGGCATACTTAATATTTAATAATTTAGGCTCACCATCAACTAATGCAACAAAATTAACATTGTAATTTGACTGAAGCGGAGTTTGCCTATAAAGCTTATTTAATATGATTTCTGGAACTTCGCCCTTTTTAATATCAATAATTATTCTAATGCCATTTCTATTTGATTCATCACGTAAATCAGCTATACCTTCAATGGTTTTGTCTTTCATTAATTGAGCTATTTTCTCAATGATTAAAGTTTTCTTTATTTCATATGGTATTTCTGAAACAATAATTCTGCTTTTACCATTTTGTAAGTGTTCAATCTTGGCAATTGATCTTACTGAAATAGAGCCTTTACCTGTTTCATAGGCTTCTTTAATTCCTTTTGTGCCCATAATCATAGCACCAGTTGGAAAGTCAGGCCCTGGAAGGAATTCCATAATTTCACTTATGCTAATTTCTGGATTTTTAGCTAAAGCAATAGTTGCATCAATTGTTTCAGCTAAATTATGAGGAGGAATGCTTGTAGCCATACCAACAGCTATTCCTGAACCACCTGAAACTAATAAGTTTGGAAAACGTGAAGGAAGAACTGATGGCTCTTTTTCAGTTGCATCATAGTTATCGACGAAGTCGACAGTATCTTTCTTAATGCCTTCTAACATTAAAGAAGCAACTTTAGACATTCTAGCTTCTGTATAACGCATAGCTGCAGCTTGATCGCCGTCAATCGATCCAAAGTTACCGTGGCCGTCAATCAAAGGATATCTCATAGAAAAATCTTGAGCCATACGAACCATAGCTTCATAAACAGATGAGTCACCATGGGGGTGATATTTACCTAAAACATCACCAACAATTCTGGCACTTTTACGGTGCTGTGTACCACTGGTGATGCCTAATTCACTCATATCATAAAGTATTCTTCTATGAACAGGTTTTAGTCCATCTCTAGCATCAGGCAAGGCACGCGAAACAATAACGCTCATTGCATAATCTAAAAATGAGACTTTCATCTCTTTTGAGATCTGCATTGGAATTATTCCATCTTGCTCAGTTTCAACTAATTTTGGCTCAACTTTGTATTCTGGCTTATTTTGTGGAATATCTTCTTCATCTTCGTCATCATTTTTATTATCTTTTGGCTTTTTAAAGGCTATAAAAAGTTCATCAGAAGAATCATTTTCATCATCATAAGATTCTTCATTTAATTTGTCACTACCGTTGATTAATTTTTCTTTTTCATCATCATTTATTTTAGCCATACGTAAATCTCTCCTTTATATTAAAAGGCATAATATTATAAATATAATATTAATTTTACCAAAAATAGCATTTTTTTTGCATTATAAACTAAGCAAAATTTAGCAAGCTTTCAACATTAATTTGTGTTGTTGATGTAATGATTTTAATTTTTAAGCATTTTTAAATCATTTGATTATATTTTGCTAAATAGATATTATTTCATTTTTTACTGTTTAATACTATAAAACAACCTAATTAGTATAAATTTACAACAAGCAATTTTGACTTGAATTTTTGAGCTATTTTTTAAGAATGAATAAAGTATTTAACCATTTTATATATATCTTAGATGACAGTTTAGTTTGTCCTTTGCCTTTTCAACATACTATTGCATTTAGTATCAAAATCATAAGTTGAAAATTACATGCTTTTTATCCTTTCCTATTCTAATAAACAAGTGAATTTTAAATCATTTTATAAAGTGAACTTTTTCGGGAAAAAAGAGCTGTTTTTCCCGTCTTTTTCTTATGTTCTTGTTATTAGATGTTTTGCTGACAAACGTAAAATAAATTTCTATTGTAGTTAGGCTTAGAGCCATTTTTATACTGAAATATAAATTCTAAAGAAATTAATGTTAATGCTTCTTTAAGCAAAAATCTAATATTTTCACTAGAACAAAAAACACCAGCAGTTTACTGATGTCTTTTGTTAAAGATTAAAATACACATTGATCTTTTTTTCTTGCATATCAATACACAAGCATTTTCCTAGCATCTGTATTAGTTATCTATATTAAATTTCATAATTTCTTCTATACAAACATTTTCTCTAACAACGTATTTTTGATATTTTTTAGACTGTTAAGCTTACGCTGATGAAGGGCGATTAGGGAATCAAGGTGAGAAAATAGGGATGATATTTTGGATTGCTCTTCTACATTTGTTATAGGTAAAACAAAATTAAAAATTGTATTTGTATCTATATTTGGTATACCACTAGACTTTGATGATCTTTCACAATAACTTATGAAATTATTAGTCATATAACTATAAATGTAATATCTGGGAATTTTTATATTTTGAATAACATATGTGCGCTGATTAGCATTATATTTGCCATCTGCTAAGTGCAAATTACCAACTGTAGAACCGCTACCTGATATAGTAATTCCTTCGCCTTCAAACGCATAAGAATCTATTTTATAAATTTCATAACCACAAGTGTAGAAATTATAAGTACCATTTGGTTTGGCATCTTTTGTATCAAGTTTTCCGGAGAAAATATCAACTAAATTCCCCAACTTTTCCTGTTCTCAAGCGTTAGTAAATTCTTTGAATCTTATGCTTGGAAATTGAGATTTTTCGTCACAAAACATCCTGTCAAGCAGTCTATTTTTAAGATTTTTCAAGATAGAAAGCTTACGCTGATGAAGGGTGATTAGGGAGTCAAGGTTGGCTAAAAGCCGACCTATTTTATTTTGTTCTGGAAGCGTTGGAGAACTTAAATTTATATTTAAAAAAGCTGATTCATGAATTTTTAGTTGACCATATACAACGCCTTGTCTATATCTAAGAATTTTATCTATCAGTTCATTTCTACACAAAGCCTTTTCAATGAACTGTGAATTCGACAAGTTTGTTGTTCTAAAAACACTATAAACAGGGGAAATACATGCATTACCATACTTATTTGAACCTATGGATCCTCTATCTAAATTATTTGATGAATAAATAAAATCCCCATATTTTGTTACTTTATAAATTTTATTTTCGGCATCTTTTACTAAGCTACTCCTATCGTATCTTTTGCCCTTTGGAGTAATACCCTCATTAGCTATGAATGCCATCAGGGGAAAATCTATAGTTTGCTTGCTAAATTCCAATCGTTCTGTTAATAAATCGCCAACTTTTCACTGTTCTCAAGCGTTAGTAAATTCTTTGAATCTGATCTTAGGAACCAATAATTTTTCACTCATAATTTACTTACCACCTAAAATCTTAATAAGTTCATCAATGGCCTTCATATCGCTTTCTTCGCCTTTAAGATCTTTTAATAATTCAACTAACTCACGTTCATTCGCTACTATTTGATCATTTATATCTTCCAATGTATCACTGTACTTTTCTGCTAAAGATTCAATTTTTGAAATAAAGTCTTCAACAAGATTTATTCCTATTTGATTAATTTGCTCAATAATAGGAGTAGTTCATTTTTCAATTAAAAGTTCATAAAATTCATCACTAGAAAGACTTACATATTTGTTGTATGACTCTTCAACTAAAAAGTTTGATAATTCTTTCTTATCCTTATCAACTTTAGATATTTTGCTTCTAAGTAAACAAATACTAGTTAGCTTAAATTCTATGCTTTCTTGATCTAATGAATCTATGTCTTTTAACATTGATTTATAGGCTTTTTCGATACTGTCATGTTTAAACTTATTAGTTTCAAAATCATAAATTTCATCAGTTTTATCTTCTTCAGAAATGGACTTTTCTAACTCATCTAATTCATTCTTAAGACTGTCAGATTCGTCAGTTTTATCACGCAATAGTCAGTATTTGTCACTATAAAACTTTTCTTGGATTAGGCCAAGATCAAAAATATTTGATTTATATCCTTTGGCAGTACTTTTCTTACCTTTGCCTTCTATTTTTTCAATCTCGCCATTTAAAATTTCAGATAAAACATTACTTTTATCTTCATTCTCTTGATAATATTTGCTTATTAGCTCAATATCATCTTTAATTAAGTCAAAATTATTGACAAAAATTTGATAAATATCATAAGCATCAACTAATGGAATGCTGTCCATATTTTCAAAAATATAGTCAGTTAGGGCTGCTTCTAATTCAACAAGATTAATCTGCTCAATTTGCTCAACTGAAGTTACAAAATTTTTGAAAAACTTTAAAAATTGTGTTCCCTTTTTATCAAAGCTATTAATGTATTCAGATACATTTCATTCACTTTTGATAGTTGAATTAATTTCTTCTTTATGGATCATTAATTCATAATAATTATTTGCGTTTACTTTGAACAATTTGTCTTTTAAGCCTGTAAATAAGGCAAAGAATTTATCAAGCTTTGCTAATTCTTCTTCACTTATACCGCCATGCATTAGTGAATAAAGATCATGTTGTTCTTGCTTTTTAAAGTTGTCAATATATCTAGAAATATTAAGGTTGTAATCATTTGCAACAATTTCATCAAGTAAAACACGACGTGAAAAGTTTTCTATTTCAGCTCTGTTATTTACTACATCAGCAATTTTTTTAATGTGTGATTTAGAAAATTTATTGTTTTTGCCTTCTTTTACATAAAGATTTGATGCATCAACAAATAAAATATCTTTTTCACTTCTGTGCTTTTTAAGAATCATAATTATTGTTGGAATTCCGGTGCCATAAAACATATTGGCAGGAAGGCCAATAATTGTATCTATTTGCTGTTTTTGAATCAAAGTTTTACGGATTTGTCCTTCAGAATTTCCTCTAAATAAAACTCCATGCGGCAAGACTATGGCCATAATGCCATCAGGTTGCACGTGATAAAGATCATGAAGTAAAAAGGCATAATCTGCTTTTGTTTTAGGCGCTATTCCATATTCAATGTATCTAGGGTCTAAGGTATGTTTTTCTGCATTTCAGTTCTGAGAATAAGGCGGATTCGAAACAACAGCATCCACTGATAAATGCTGATATGAGCTATAGTCATTATTTTCAAACATTGGCCAATCTTGCTCCAATGTATCTCCATTACGAGCATGAATTTCAGTCGGACTAATGTTTTTCATAATTAGATTCATTCTAGTTAAGTTAAAAACTTCAGCTTTTAACTCCTGTGCATAATAACTTACTGGACTATTGCCATTGTTATATTTTTTAAACTCTTGGCCAATAGTTAAAAGCAATGAACCTGAGCCACTAGTAGGGTCATAAACTTTGATAAACTCTCTGTCTTTTAAATGATATGCAACTATTTTGGACATTAATTCTGACACTTCATGTGGAGTGTAAAACTCACCTGCTTTTTTGCCAGCTGATGAAGCAAAACGGGCAATAAGATATTCATAAATATAGCCTAAAACATCATAATCTTGGTTAGTTGAAGGAATATCATTAATAATATCTATCAGGCTAAAAATTACTCTAGTTTGTTCATTAGTATCAGGCCCTAGCTTGCTTAAGTCTCTTTCAAATTTTACAAATAAGTCTTTGAATAATGACTTATGTGCTTCATTAACACTATTGTTAAAATTATTAAAAGCTTGCTGAAATCTTTGAATATTGAAGTTGCTTTTGTCTTCCAATCATGTGATGAATAAATCAGAATAATCTATAAAATAGCCATTTTCGTCAATGCACTCTTTTTTTGCATCCTTAAAAATTTCATAGTCACCTTCAATATTATCATCAGTATAAAAAGCACTAAAATTAGACATATTGTCTAAATATTTACTATCAAGATATTTAAGTTGATCCTTAGATATTCAATTTTTAATTAAATAATCAGTTTGCTTTTCACATAAAAACTTATAAAGTATTAGCCCCAAAACGTAGTCTTTGTATTCATAAGCTTCTAATTTATCCCTTAATTGGTTTGCAGCAGCCCAGATTTTAGAGCCTAATTTTTCCTTAGTTATTTTATTGCTCATATGCTCCCCTTTTAAATATAAAAATGCAGAAATTAAAAAGTTAAAACTTATATTATTTTAATTATATTAATTAAGTCATAAAAGCCACAAAATATGACCTAAAAACTATGTTTTTAATAGCATTCTAAAAACTTAATTTGTTTTTATTAACTAACTCTAAAAAATAGTTAAGGATTCAATGTGAAAAATTTTTCAATAGTGCTTGCTTTTTTTCATTTTTATTTCTTTTTTAATAATTATGTTTATATAAAATGCTTATTGATTTAAGCAACATAAATTGCTTAAAATTTAATATTCAATTTATAAAGGACTAACAAAATGAAAAGAAAATTAATTTTAATAGGGGGGGAGGCTTGCTTTTTGCTAGTTCTTTCCCAATGATAGCCGCTTCATGCGACGGCAAAACAAAAAAAGCTGAAAAGGAAATTAAAGAGCCTGTTAAAAAAGAAGATTCTAAAGAGCTAGCCGAAAAACCTAAGACAGAAGTAGAAACCTCAGGAGCAGATGTCGATTCAACATCAAATAGTGATAAAACTGAAAATCCAAAAGTTTTAGAATCTTCAATGAGCGATTCAGCAAATTCTCCATCAAACACTTCAAGCAATTCTGAATCATTAAAAGACAAAATTATTAAAAGACATTTAGAATCTGCATCTGAAAGCACTTTAAAACTTTTTGATGGAACATACTCATCAGCAAATTCACAAGTTCTTTCACCTACTGAGAAAGAAAATAAAGCACAAAAAGAAAGAGAAAATAAAGCTAATGCTGCTAATTTAATTTCTGGTGGCAAAAGAACTAATCCATCTAGTGAAAAAGATAAAGAGTTAGTTAATGGCTGAACTAATAGTACAAGTAATAGAGGATATGCGCCTGGTGCAAGAATCCGTGTGCCTGTTAATTCTTCTACAAGCTAGTAAATCGTTTTTATTTCATTCTTATAAATCTTCTGTTTTATTTAACAGGAGTTTTTTTATTATCATTTTGAACTGTTTCTCATTTTAAGTAATAAGTTATATGAAAAATTTTCAGTTTTGCACTAAATTTAGACATTAATATTGATTTGATATTTTTCATCTTGTGTAATATTTTTCTTATTTTAATTTGTAAAGGACTAACAATGAAAAGAAAATTAATGTTAATAGGGGGGGGGGCTTAGTTTTTGCTAGTTCTTTCCCAATGATAGCTGCATCATGTGATGGCAAAACAAAAGAAGCTGAAAAAGAAATTAAAGAGCCAGCTAAAAAAGAAGATTCTAAAAAAGTAGTTGAACAACCGAAATTAGAAAATACTGAAAATGATAAAACCGATAAAGAAAACATGGCTAACTCTTTGCCTGCTGAAACAACAAACAATTTAGGATCAACTGCACCTGCTAATGAAACGGCAAAAAGAACAGACACAACAGAATCTGACTTAGAAGGTGTAAGAGCATCAACTTACATCTATGATATTTGAGCTAGAGATATTTACAAATATGAACCTAAAACAAAAGATGACAAGAGTTCAAAAAGTGACTTAGATGCAGTGAAAGCATCAAATTACATTTATGATGTTTGGTCAAGAGATATTTTTAAATATGAACCTACTAAAAAACCTGCTAAGTAGAGGTTTTAACAATGAATAAACGAAGGAAATGAAAGAGTGTTCATGTATAAATATAGAAATATTTATTAGCTCTCCAAATAAAAAGCTATCTGGCTTAATCTAGTATCTTTCAAATAATGGATAAACTAAGCTTTGTGCTTGGTTTTTTAATTCTATAAAACAGACATTTTAGTCAATCTATGTATCAGATAAGCTAATTAACCTGCTCATAAATATTTCTCTCGGTAATAACAAAATCAAGACTTTGATCAGTGTCGTCAATTTCAACTTTTTCAACTTTTTGTTCATCAAAACATATCCCTACTTTTAAATAGTTACCATTATTTTCACTAAAAAAGCGATCATAAAATCCTTTTCCCATGCCGATTCTGTTTAAAGAATTATCAAAAGCTACTAAAGGTGTGAAAATGCAATCAATTTCTTCAATGTTACATAAAATATCAGACTTAGATTCATTAATATTAAATAAATTTAATTGATAATCAGCCTTATTGTCAATTAAAGTCATAACCATTTTGTTGTTTTCTAATACTTTAGGAACATAAACCTTTATATTATTATGCAAACACCATTCTATTATTTTGCCTGTATCAGCTTCATATTTTGTTGACAAATAAATACAGATTTGTCTAAATCCGTTTTTATTTATAAAGTCAATAACATTAGCACTGATAGCCGAATTAGCCTTTGTTTTGTATTCAGGTGTAAGCAATTTGCGCTTAGTAATCATTAATTTTCTTAGTTCGTTTTTATTCATTTTACTTCTTAAATTTCTTAACTAAGAAATATGACATTGAAGATAAGGCAGCAACACCTGATGCTACTCCGACTGAAATACCAGCAATTACACCTGCTTTTTTGCCTCTTCCTTGTGGCTTTTCTACATTATTGGGAGTAAAACCACTATCAGGTATTATGATCATTATATTGTCATTATCAGAATTAAAATCAGGAGTATTATGCGGCTTTGGAGCAGGTAATGGCACTGGCTTTTTAGGTTCTAATGGTTTCCAAGGTATAGAATTTGGCTTATTTATAGGTTTATTCGGCTCAATATTATTTTCTTTATTTATTTCGTTAACAAACTTTTGCAAGTATTCTAAATCATATAAATTCTTGGCACCGGTTTCAATATTTTCTTTAAAAGGATAATCTGGATTTATGCCAAATTCATTTGTTTTAAAGTCCTTATCGGTAAAAACAGTGTTACTGCTAAGCTGAATAATATCGCCAGTTGGTAAAATGTAATAATCAATTGCTGAAGAGCCACCAAAAGTGTTATATCCTATAACTTTGCCTAAATTATTATCTCTTACTAACTGTGGGAAAATATTGCCTGCGCTAAATGAAAAAGGAGCCGTAAGCACAAAATAATTAAAATTATATTTTGTTTTCTTGGACTTTATTGTTTCAATTTTATTTTCTCCAGTTAAAGGATTATGAGTCCATACATTAAATGGTTTATCAGTTAAAAAGCCCATAATTTCATAGGCTGCGCCAATATAACTGCCACCATTATGAGTAATATTGAAAATAACATTTCTAACGCCTTTTTCTTTAGCTTCTTTTAATGATTTTTCAATGTATGTTGCGCTTTTTTCTTCAAATGCTCTAAATGAAATTACTGCTGTCTTGCCATCAGGGGTATAAAGATTTTGATACTCTATGTTATTTTTAAAATAAAGCTTTCCTAATTCTTCACCTAGCTTGAGTCTGTCAGTTACCCTTTTATTAACTTTAATAGGATGCTTTATTACTTCATTGTGTTTTAAATAATACCCATCTAAAATATAAGCTGAATGAGAATCGTCTAAATCATTAATAATTTTTCTAGTTGATAAATAATGAATGTCACTATTATCATGTGTGATTTCACTTTTATATGTCTCTATAAAACCTTTATATGATTCATTGAATTTCTCATTTTCGCCAAATTTAATTCCATAATAATGATCAAGTAAAAACGAAAAATATTTGAATTGAAACTCTTTTAAACCTTTAGGAATTGATTTTTCATTGTTCTTTGTTGATTGCTTGAGATAAAAAGACCCTGATCCAGATAAAGACTCAACAAATCTAAATAAATTTAGCGCCGCACCATTAAAATATGTTTGAATGTTTGATTCATTTAAAAGGATTTGATTTAATAAAATTTGTGGCAGGTATAAATCATTTTTGTCTTTAAGAATATCAATATCATATTTATTAAGATCGTATTCAAATTCTTCAGTTGAATTTTTGTTTTCAGACCCTAAAAATTCAATATCTAATTTCTCTTCTCCACGCTCATGCTTTTTTAATATAGATGTAAAAATTTTGTAGTTAGAAACAACTATTTTTTTCTTGTCGTAGTCAATTGAAACTGTAAACTTGCTTTTATCGTCTTTGCCTGTTTTATAGGTTAATACAACTTTGTTGCCATCAAAATTATAGTCAATATTTTCTCTTTTAATAACACTAGAAACAGCATCTAAAAACTCTTTTATTCCTATATACGCTACATCATTATGTAAATACATTTTGGCTTTTTTATCTTCAGGCTGGTGATTTAATTCTTTTGCTAAAGGAATTAAAGGAAATTCTTTTAATTGTGAGCTTATTGCTTCATTATTGTTATTATTAACAGCTGCTGAAATCCCTACAAAAGGAGTAGCAGTGCAAGATGCTAAAAATATATGTTTTAGTTTTCTAATTTTCATGATAATTGCTACTCCTTTTCTTTTTAATTGTTGCTCTTATTAACTACTTGTTCAATATATTCAAGATCAAACAGCTTTTCTAAATCATATTCGTCATTTTTCTTATCAAATTCAATATCAGGTTCAACGCCAAATTCATAACTATTAAAGCCCAAATTACATAAAGTATAGTTGCCACTTCTTCTAATAATTGTGCCAGTAGGTAAAACACTTATTCTAACTTCAGATGCTCCACCAGCTGACTTATACCCTATAATTTTAGCCAAATTGTTATTCTTGGCAACGGCTGCAAACATATTTCCAGCTGAGTAATTTATAGGAGAATTTAAAATAAAGTATTTGAAATTAAATTCAGGTTGTCAGACTTCAGACTTTATATTTGTTATAGTTTTATCTTTAGTCAAAGGATAAAACTTGTTGTATTTAAACTTTTGATTTGTTAAGTATCCTAAAATTTCTCAAGTAGCTTGCACTGAGCCACCACGATTTAGAGTTAAATCAAAAATAATGTTTTTGGCTCCTTTATCTTTTGCTTCTAGTAGCTGCTTTTTAAGTCCATCGGTTGTATAACGAGTTAAGATATCAATTTTTATTATTGCAGTTTGATTATCTTTTGTATACCTAACAGTTGCCTCATTTAAATTATGGCGCTCTTCAATACGTAACAACTCACTTTCATATTGCTTGAATCTTTTTCTTCTTTCCTTTAATTCATCACTATCACGCACTTCTATTTGTTTTTCTAAATTGCTTACATACTGATGACCTCAAAGCAATACTTTAGTATGAATATCATCTAGATCATAAATAATGTAATTGAGTGCCATAAAGTGTGTTATGTTGTCATCGCTTAAAATATCATTCTTATATTGCTTTAAAAAATCATTATATGAACTATTGCCTTGAGGCTTTATTGGATAAAAAGTATCTAATAAAAATAACAAGTAGTTATACTCAAAATCCCTATAATTAAGGGGAATTGGTTCATCCTTAGCATTTGAAAGTAACTTCATCTTACTGTCATTGTTATTATGATCATGAACCTGATTAAACTCAAAAATGTATACTTTATCACCGTTAAAATAAAGTTGATTTTCTGACTCGCCTAATATTAATTGATTAAGCATCACAAATGGCAAATATAGCTTGTCATTTTTACTAAGTATGTCAATTTTATACTTTTGTAAATCTATCTTAAATTCAGTGAACTTGTTGTTTGAATCCTCATAAAATTCTAGTTTAGCTTCAGGCTGATATGGCTTAACTGAATCAAAGAAATCGAACCCAGAAACAGTTATTTCTTGCTTAAGATAATCAAATTTAATATAACTTTCTTTAGTGATATTTTCTCTTTCATTATTTGACGAAATATATTGTTTTACAGACTTCAAGGTAAAACTATTATTTGTTTTCTCAACTTTAAGCGACCTTTTTAATTTATATA
This sequence comes from Mycoplasmopsis agalactiae 14628, assembly GCF_000266865.1. Lineage (GTDB taxonomy): Bacteria > Bacillota_I > Bacilli_A > Mycoplasmatales > Metamycoplasmataceae > Mycoplasmopsis > Mycoplasmopsis agalactiae_A. The sequence continues at coordinate 41,906 of NZ_AJPR01000004.1, forward strand.
ATTTTCCGTTATATAATGCATCTTTAATTCCTGAATCATTAATCGCAAGCACATCTTTAGCTAACTCAACAAATTGATCTAAATCAATATAATCAATATCATTATGTTTAGCAATCTTAACACTTTGATTTTTTAGGTTTAAAGCGACTAAAGATACTAATTTATAGTCTTTTTCAACAAAAACAGTGTTTTCGATTTTTTCATATTTTAAGAATATTTTAGTATCAGCAATAGGCTTGAAATCATGTGGCAACTCATTAGCAAACTTATTATCTAAATAATAACCAACTAACTTATGTTTTTCTTTAGTAAATTCCATTAAAGAAAAAAGCTTTAATACTTCACCTTTAGTGTGCTCAATTTCCTTAACAACTTTATTATTATCAACATAGCTAATTTTAACTTTTTGTGCTTCATTATTAGGAGTTGTATTAGTATCAGAATTATTGCTTTTATGTTGATTATCTTTATTACTAGAGCTTGAGCTATCTTGCGTTCCAGGTATATTTCCAGGAATCTTAGGATTATTAATTATTTTTGGAATATCTTTGTTACTATTAGACTGTCCATTAGTGCAACTAATTGCTAATGATGGTATCAAAATAGGTGTTAACATCAATAAAATAGGTTTTTTGGTCATTTATTATCCTTGGGAAAACTAATACTAAAAATGGCGAAAATATACCAACTAATACAATTATACAATCCCATCTAACTGATATTAATATACAAAAAATATGCCATACTCAAAAAGTATGGAAATATTTTTATATCTTAATCATTTTTTATTGTTTGATAATTTTAAAAACTGCAAATTAAAATGCTTATAATATTAAATATATTATTTAGGAATAATAAACTAATAGCGATTAGTTTTTTAAATCAACCTTATAAACTTATAAGTTTATTTTTTAACAAAATGGAGAATTATTTATGAATAAAGTTAGAACTAGATATGCTCCTAGTCCAACTGGATACTTACATATAGGCGGTGCTAGAACTGCTCTTTTTTGCTATCTATTTGCTAAACACTACAGTGGAACTTTTGTTTTTAGACTAGAAGATACTGATGTTAAAAGAAATGTAGCTGATGGAGAAAGAAGTCAGTTAGAAAACTTAAAATGGTTAGGAATAATTCCTGATGAAAGCCCACTAAATCCTAATGAAAAATATGGCAAATATAGACAAAGTGAAAAATTAGAAAGATACAGACAGATTGCCAATGAATTAGTGCAAAAAGGTTTTGCCTACAAAGCATATGACACTTCTGAAGAATTAGAAATGCAGCATTCTGAAGCTGAAAAAAAGGGAATTGCTTCCTTTAGATATGACAAAAACTGGCTTAAAATTAGCGAAGAGGAAAAACAAAAAAGAGATAAGGCCGGTGAATACTCAATAAGATTTAGCATGCCTAAAAATGTTGTTTATGAATGAAATGACATTGTCAGAGGCAAAATTAGCTTTGATTCTAATGATATTGGTGACTGAGTTATTCAAAAATCAGATGGCTATCCTACATATAATTTTGCTGTAGTAGTTGATGACTTTGATATGGAAATAACTCATGTTTTAAGAGGTGAAGAACATATTACTAACACTCCCAGACAGCTTTCAATTTACAAAGCGCTTGGCTGAACAGCTCCTGAATTTGGACACCTTACAGTTATAACTAATATGGAAGGTAAAAAACTTTCAAAAAGAGATACTTCATTAAAGCAATTTATTGAAGATTATAAAAATGATGGCTATGATTCGCATGCTATTTTTAACTTTTTATCTCTTTTAGGCTGAACAAGTGCTGATAATTCAGAAGTAATGAGTCATGAAGAAATTATTACTAAATTTGACCCTTCTAGATTAAGTAAGTCTCCTTCAAAATTTGACATTAAGAAAATGCAATGATTCTCAAAACAATATATTAAAAATATGGATAATGAATTAATTATTAATCAGCTAAATTTAAATAATGATGAATGAACCAATTTATTTGTTGATACCTTTAAACAAAGTGTATTTGCGCTTAAGCAGCTACTAGTTGAAAAAGAAAACTATGATAAGCCTTCAGAAACTGCTCCAAGTTTAACTCAAGCTGACCTTGAGGTTGTGCTTGCCTTTAAAAATGAGTTGCAAAATAAGGATTTTACAATCAGTCAAATTCAAGAAGCAATTGATCAAGTAGCCCTTAAAACAGGCAAAAAAGGCAAAAATTTGTTTATGCCTATTCGGCTAGCAACAACCTACATTGAACATGGTCCAGAATTAGCTAAATCAATTTATTTATTTGGCAAAGACATAATTTTAAAAAGACTTTCACAATGAAACTAATATTTACTTCATTAGTCAAGCAACCAAATGCTGAAGACATAAAGGTTGAAGCTGAAGTTGATGCTGAATATGAAATTTATAAAAGTCCTGATGAACTAGAAACAAAAGCATACACTTTTAAAGAACCTGATACAGGCATATCTACTAGAGTTGAATTTACTAACGCTAGCTTAAATATTTTTAGAGATGCTGTCACACTTGTTTTTAAACTCAATAAAAAAACATATGATTCATCAATTCATAATGAAAATAATCAATTAATTCCACTTATCTCAGTTCTTGACGAAATAGATTTTGAAAAAAACAAAGCGGCTTATAGACTGCTTATACAAGATGCAAATGATAATGAAATTTTATTATCTAACTGTTTTATAGAGCTAAAGGTAAAATTAAACTAAATCGTGAATTAAAAATCAAGCAGCTGTTTGCTTGATTTTTTACTTTTTGGAATGATTATTTAGCTTGTTCAGCAGCTGCTCTTTCAGCTCTTCTTTTGTCACGTGCTTGTTCTAATTGTAATTTGTGTAATCTTTTTTCAGCACGTAATTTATTCTTAACTCTAACAATTTTACGCATGCTTGTGACCCCTTTTAATATGGTGATTTTTCTATTTTACCATAATGTTTTAGTCTGCATAATATTTTGCATTTATTTTATGCCAAAATATGCTTTAATTTCATCAACTTTGTCTAAGTTTTCTCAAGGAAACATAATGTCTTTACGGCCGAAATGACCAAAGCAAGCTGTATTTTTGTAAATAGGCTTTCTTAGTCCTAATTCGTGAATTATGGCTCTTGGTCTTAAATCAAAAATAGCGTTTATAGCATCAATAATTGATTCATTAGGCACTTTGTTTGTTCCAAATGTGTCAACAAAAATTGAAACAGGTTCGGCAACACCTATAGCATATGACACTTGTATTTCAAGTTTATCAGCAACATTAGCAGCAACTAAATTTTTAGCTATTCAACGGCATGCATATGCAGCAGAACGATCAACTTTGGTAGCATCCTTGCCACTAAAAGCACCACCACCATGATGTGCGGTTCCGCCATATGTATCAACAATTATCTTTCTGCCAGTTAAGCCAGCATCACCTACAATCCCACCAATTACAAATCTGCCAGTTGGATTAATTAAAATTTTGCTTGGCCTATTCATATTATATTCATCCATAATTGGATAAATTATTTTTTCTTTAATGACTGTTTTAAAGGCATTTTCGTCAAAATTTTCATCATGCTGACATGAAAACAAAACAGTGTCTACTTGTGTTTTGCCATCTGACAAGTCTAAAGTTACTTGGCTTTTCATATCGCTTTTAGCATGCTTAAATTCACCTGATTTAATTAATTCACTAGCCTTTTGCACGATTCTGTGTGCTAAAGTTATAGCAAGGGGCATATATTCTGGAGTTTCATTTGTTGCGTAGCCAAACATAATGCCTTGATCTCCTGCACCAATTTCATCGTCATCTAAAAGCACACCTTGTGCAATATCATCACTTTGTTTTTTAATATTCAAAATAACTTCCGGTACATTGATTTGATAATCTTTATCAATGTTAAAAATTGTTTTAAGTGCAACATCTTCTATATCTACAGTGGCATTAGATGCTACTTCGCCAGTTATATAAATTTGATTGCCAGAAGCAACAGTCTCTATTGCTAATCTTGAGTAAGGATCTTGCTTGATAAATTCATCAATTACAGCATCGCTAATTTGGTCACAAATCTTATCAGGATGGCCTAAACCAACTGATTCACTAGTGAATAATATTTTTTTATTATTAATCATAAATAAAACTCCCGCCTATTTATTAATGCAAATAGGGCGGGAGAAAATTTATCATAAAGCATGTTAGATAATATATCTCTTGCTGTCCACCTTACAATAATATGCAGGTTGGCTTGCATCATAGCTAGCAAAGCTCCGCAACTCTATATGCTATTTATAGTAAAAATTATTTTATCTTAAAATGTAAGATTGATAAGCAAATTACGTAATTAATTTGCGCTGGTAGCAAATTCATCTTTTTTAGATTTTCTATCTCTTTTGAAAAATTGCTTCATTGACTCTTTATAATTTGCTCAAAACTCAGAACGAGTGGTGTAAGCTTTAATTTTGCCTTCTTCTTTGACAATATGTAATTTGTCAAAAAGTGCTCAAAATGCAACAAATAATACTGTTAATACAATGCCTAAGAAAATGAAAAGCAAGATGTGAGTTGGTCAAGCCACTACTTTACCAAGCTTTTCATATAAATCATTATTTTCGTTAAGACCTAAGTATCAATAATTTGATTTTCAGCTTGGATCTTTTGCATATGTATCAAGCACAAAATTTAAACCAAACATTACTAAACAAAGCACAACAAAGAATGCGGTTGTTTCAACTGTTGTTTTGAATGTGTATTCAAATTTTGAAATAGCAAATAGAATAAATGGAACAATAAATGAATAAACATGAAGTAGTAAATAATCTCAGAATCAGAAGCTATCAGCACCTGAATATTCGCCCATAGATGGCACAAATAGAGCAGAAATTGCACCAAAAACGCTTAAAAATCCAAAGTATTTAATTAAATCTGGCCTATTGATAATCATTGCCACAGACAAGAAAATAACCATAAGCCTACAAAAATGAAGTGGTAATACTTCAAATTTAAATTGGTAATCAGTATATATAACAATTCCTGTTCGTGCTAATATTCCTAATAATGACAGTATCCCAAAAAGCCTTCAAAATAGCACTTTTGGCATAAACATTATCTTTGTTGTTCTTGCATAATCTTCCTTGATTATGCGCCTAAATAAGCTTATTAATAATGAAGCAACAAATGTTGCTGCTACAAAAGATCAGTAAATAGATTGTGACAAAAGAGCACCATGGTTGTTTTTAAAAGCCAAAGTGCCTTCAATATAGTTTTCACTAAATAGTCTAGGAACTAGAAAATTATTAACTGCTTTCATTGTTTACCTATTATATATTAAAATCCACCAGAACCAAAACCTAATTTATTAAGCTCAGAGAAGTCTCCGCTCTTTACTCTTTTAGCCATCTCGGTCATGTTTTTTGACATCTGGTCAAAGTCATTGAGGAGCTTATTATACTCTTGAGCGCTTCTACCTGAACCTTCCATAATTCTTTTCTTTCTTGAAGCTTGTTTGAGCAATTTGGGATTTTTTCTTTCTTTAAGTGTCATTGAGCTAATTAATATTTCATAAATTGCTAATTTTCTTTCAGCTTCTTCAATTTTTTCAGGGTTAATTTTGTTAGCCAAACCAGGAATCATTTTTAAAATTTTGCTCATTTTTCCAAGTTTTTTAATCTGCATTAAATTGTTCATTAAATCATCAATTGTAAAATTTCCCCGCAACAATTTAGCCACCATATTATTAGCCATTGATGGGTCAATAACTTCTTCAGCTTTTTCAATTAAGCTCATAACATCGCCCATGCCTAAAATTCTATCAGCCATTCTATCAGGGTAGAATAAATCTAAATTACTAATTTTTTCACCAGTACCGATAAATCTTATTGGCAATGATAAAACTTTAGAAAGACTAAGTGCAGCACCACCACGTGCATCTGAATCCAACTTAGTTATAACTGAGCCAGTTAACTTTAGTCTATCATTAAAAGTACTTGCAACATTAATAATATCTTGACCACTAAGAGCATCCGCTACAAAAAAGATTTCTTGTGGTTCACTAATGTTTTTTAACTCTCATAATTCATTCATTAAAGCTTCATCAATACTCAAACGACCAGCAGTATCAATGATGATGAGATCATTTTTGTTTTCTTTTGCAAAAGCTAAGGCTTCTTTAACTATTTCTTGTGCAGAAAAATTAGTACCTTTTTCAAAATAATCAACCCGTATACCTTTAGCTAGTGTCACTAATTGTTGTACAGCAGCAGGACGGTAAATATCAGCAGCAACTAAAAGAGGTTTTTCAACTTGGTTCTTTTTCTTTAGAAAATAAGCAATTTTGGCACAAGCAGTGGTTTTACCACTACCTTGTAGCCCTGTCATCATAATAATATATGGCTTTTTTGTAATTTCAACCGGTCTAACTTCCTTGCCTAAAATATCAACTAGCTCATTGTGCACAATTTTAATCATTGTTTGTTCAGCATTAAGTGTTCCAACTAAATTAGCACTAAGTGCTTTTTCTTTTACATTAGCCACAAAATCTTTAACTACCTTTAAGTTAACATCAGCTTCCAACAAGGCCATTTTGATGTCTCTAGTTACACCTAAAATATCTTCTTCACTAACAACAGTTTTGCTAGCCATTTTTTTAATAGACTTTTGTATTCTATTTTCTAAAAAATTAAGCATGTCTACCTCTTTTTCTTTAATTGCTACTTATTTGACAACTGAAATTGTATATAAATTACCGCAAGGTATAAAACCTATTCTATGATAAATTCTTCCTGCAGCAGGATTATGATAAAAAAGCATTGCAGTCTTTTTTTCATTGTTGATAATATGATTTGTTAAAGCAGCCACTGCTTTAGTAGCATACCCTTTGTTTCTATATTCATTTAAACAATAAACTCCGCCTATTAAAACCGAATCATCTGTTTTAATGGCAACAAGTGCATTAGCAACTACCTTATTATCTTCTTTAATAATAAATGGGCTTAAAATGCCTTTTTTATAGGAGTTTTGGTAACTCTCCAACTCTTTTTGATAACTTGAAACTAGTGACTTAAATTCATCAATTTGCATTCTTGATTCAACAATTGGTGCTAAATCATCATACATAGCCATTTTCACTTCAGATAAATCTAGATCATTAATACTTTTATCACAGTAAGCTAATTCCTGATGATTTACTTCATAGATTTTGCTATTCTTTTCAAAATATGAAGCATAATGGCTAAAAATTTTGTCGCTAATATTAATTGTTCTAATGTTGTGTTCTTTAACAATTATCTCTAATTGTTCAGTTGTTATTAAATTAAAAGGATCGTAAATTAAAAGTGTTTCATAGTAAATTAAAATAACACAATTAACCTTATCATTTTCATCTTTATGAACAAACACAGGCATAAATTTAGCATCAAGGCCAAATGTTTTGATGTCACCAATAAAAAAGAAATTAAGTAACTTATCATTATTTAAGAAGCTAAATATATCATCTAAATCTTTAGCTATTGCTTTTTGTAATTTAAGCATACCTCTCCTTTTTTATTAGAAAAACAAAATATTCCTTATGAAGGAAAAATTAAATATAAAGAATCATAAATTTATTTATCAGCTAATTCAGTAACAAGTAAATCTCTTAGGTTTTTCAACTCTTCTAAAGTTAATGTGATTCCCTTACTTGAACGTGAGTGATCATTATTTCAGTCTCTAATATCGTATTTAGCTTCTCCACCATTTCATGAAATAAGATTTAACTCTTTTTTATAGCCACCAACAGTAGTTGAAATCTCACCAACATAACGCACAATTTCATTAGAAATCTGAGGTTTTTTATAAGCCATATAATCTCCTATATATGAGTATTAGTTTCTAATATTTTTTATCTTAATATTAATATTATACTTAATAATATGCCTCTTATGCTTTTAATAATTTACAACTGTTTTGTTTGGCACAAAATAAAAAGACAGCCGCTTTTCCAAAAATGGCTGTTTTATAGTACTATAAGCTAATTATAGTCAATCAATTTGCTATTAGGGCGGTACATTCTGCCTTCTTTAGCTTCATTCTTTCCGTTTAGTAAAACTGCATCAGCTGAGAAAAAGCACTCAAATTTAAACATTGCTTGACCAACTCCATATGAATCAACAGGTGCATTTGCTTCTTCAAATTTTCTAATTTTTTCTGCACTAAAGCCTGATGAAACAATGATTTTAACATCCTTAGCCCCCGCTTTATCTAAAGCTTGTCTTAGTCTTTTAATCATCTCAATGTTGACGCCATAATATTCTTTATTATCAGGCTCGTTATCAAACATTTTATCTTTCATATTCTTTGAAGTGTCAACTCTTACACCATAAAGATGTTTGCCTAATTCTTTAAATGATTCTAATGACTGCTCAATTACATTATTGTGGTAATCAACTAGTGAAATAATTTGATCTTCAGGTCAAGTCTTTGCATATGCTGCCATTGCTTTAGCAGTATTGCCCGCAAAGTTTTGGATCAAAATGTGTGGCACTGAACCAAAAGATGAGTGCGAAGGATTAACATTTTGAGCATCAGTTGACATTGCACTTACGCCAGCTACTGAAACAGCTTTGCCAGCAATTACCTGCATCATATAATGATCCGCTCTGTCGCCCATAAATATAATTTCCTTGCCATTAGCAGCCTTAACACATTCATATGCATTAGTTGCTATTGATGTGCTTCTTGTTAAAATTCCATCAATAATGCCTTCGTAAATGCCAAAATCTTGATAGTGTCCTGTTAATTCTAGTGCTGTCTCAAACTTATTAATTATTGATCCGTCTTTAAGATATCTAATCTTATACTTAGATGTATCTGTGTGCTTTTCTAAAAACTCTAATGCCTCTTCCATCCCAGCAAGCAGTGCATTATCTCTTCTTTGAAAAAACTGCAATGTTATTATGTTATCTGGGTTTTCTGTTTTTAATATTTCATTTGTTTTATGGAAGTATTTAGAAATATATTTATTTATGTCCATAGCTATTGTTAATCCTTAATCTTAATATTTAGTATTGAATATAATTATATATTATCTGTTGATTAAACTATAAGTTGATTATAACTATGAAACAGACTTATAAGCTCTCTAGTGCATTTTGTTTCTTAAATTAATTTCATATTAGTGTTCATAGTAAGACTAAAGCGCAAAATAAAATTTATAATAATATTAATGATCATTCATTATTAAAAGGACAAATATGAAAAAAAGTATTGATGATATCAAGTTTATGGGTAAAAAAGTCTTAATGAGGGCAGACTTTAATGTGCCAATTAAGAATGGAGTTATTACTTCAAATAAAAGAATAGTTGCAGCAATACCTACAATTAAAAAAATAATTAATGAAGGTGGTAAATTAATTTTAATGTCACACTTAGGCAGAATTAAAAGTGCTGAAGATATGGCAAAAAATGATTTATTTCCTGTTTCAGTTGAGCTAGCAAAATTGTTGAATAAGCCTGTTTTATTTGTGGATTCGACAAGAGGCATTGAATTAGAAAATGCTATTAACAGCTTGCATAATGGCGATGTTATTTTGATGCAAAATACTCGTTATGAAGACATTAACGAGAAAGCTGAAAGCAAAAATAATCCTGAATTAGGTAAATATTGAGCCTCATTAGGAGATATTTTTGTTAATGATGCTTTTGGTACAGCTCACAGAGCGCATGCATCTAATGTCGGCATTTCCAGCCACATTAAGCACTCAGTTGTTGGCTACTTAATGCAAAAAGAAATTGAATCACTTACAAAAGCAATTGAAGCCCCTTCACATCCATATGTGGCAATTATTGGTGGTGCTAAAGTTAGTGACAAAATTAAAGTTTTAGAACACTTAATTCCACTTGTTGATAAGATGATAATTGGTGGCGGTATGGCTTATACCTTTAAAAAAGCACTTGGCTACACTATTGGTACATCAATTTGTGAGGATGACTTCTTGCCTTTTGCCAAAGACTTTTTGGAAAAAAATAGCACAAAAGTTGTTCTTCCAGTTGATAATGCATGTGCTAAAGAATATGCAGACGTTGAGCCTGTTTACTGTGAGCTAAATATTCCTGAAGATCAAATGGGATTAGACATTGGTCCTAAATCAATAGCACTATTTAAAGAAGCCTTAGCAGGAGCTAAAACCGTTGTTTGAAATGGCCCAATGGGTGTGGCTGAATTTAATAATTTTAGTGCTGGAACACTAGAAATAGCTAAGGCTATATCAGAATTAGATTCATGCTATTCAGTAGTTGGTGGCGGCGACAGTGTTGCTGCGGTTCAAAAATTAGGTATGGAAGATAAATTCTCTCATGTTTCAACAGGTGGTGGTGCTTCATTAGAATTTTTACAAGGCTTAGAATTACCTGGTATTAGCGCAATTGAAGATAAATAATAAAAGCGTAAAAAAAATGAGCTTGTTAGAGGCTCATTTTTTAAAACAAAATGTTGTTTTACAGTACTTTACGGTATTTAGAAATATATGGAGCAAATGAGGGGAATTGAACCCCCGTATCCAGCATGGCAAGCTGGTGTTCTACCATTGAACTACATTTGCATAAGCAATATTATTTTATACTAAAAATATGTTTTACAAAATATTTTTTGTTGATTATTTGTTAAACAAAAAAACATAAATTGATATCATCAAAAACCAAAATATGAAACAGTTCCATAAATATTTCAAAATTTGCAAAAAATTATTGTTTATCTTTGCGTCCTAAATTTTGGCATGAATAATTTAATATAATTAAATTATGGAGAGGGGGAAATTATGTATAATTTTAACTATTCTGAAACACAATATATTGATAAAATTAACGATTTGTTTATTTCTGTGGATGAACAAAACAAAATTACTCAATATTCAAATTTAGATATTTCGAAATTAATAAAATATTTTGAATTAGAAATTTTCAAATATGATAAGACAACTGATTTTAAGGTTGCAAAAATTAAATTTTTCACTGACACTATGGGCAATCCAATGGTGTATGTTGAGTATAATCCATTAGGGTGCGCTGTATTTTCTTTGAAAAATTTTGATTCATTAATAATAAACATAGAATCTAAAGAACGCAAAATATCAAAACTGGATAAAATTAAGAAATATTCATTAAATTTATATACTGGTGATTTCTTCGAAATCGAAAAAGACTTCAAGTTTCATAATGATAATCCTCTTTATAAAAACTTAAGCAAAAATCCTACTAATGTTTTTAAAACATTGAACAATCATAGTTTATTAAATACTAAAAAATCATTATCATCAGGGAAAATTACAAATGATTCGAATGGTTTTCCTTCCTTAGGAACATATATTCCTGATTTTGTCAATAAAGATCATAACGATAATAAAAAAATAATACATGCTGACAAAGAGGTGTCACACTCATGATGATTTAAAACCCTATTCAATGGATTTGGCTACACTACTCCTCGTGATTATGGATATGATGACTGATTAGATCGTGGTCTTTGTCATTATATTGCTTCATCAATACTTTTGCAATACAGCCAACTATTTTTGTCACAAGATACATTATCTGATGAACAGAAAACTAAGTATATGACAAAGCCAACTACTTCTGATAAAGAAAAAGATGAATTGGGATATCCAACAGCTCCTGAATTTAGCAAAGAACTTGTACATGATTTATGAGAAAAATACAATAGTAATTGGTTTGCAACATCAGGTGGTGTTCTTGCAGGTGCTATTGAAAGATTACTAAATGATAATAATAGAAAATCTCCTATATATGTTCACTACAGAGAAGCTGGAGCAATTAGGCCATGAGCATGGATAGATTCTGACCAGCCATGTCTAGTTATGGGTTCAATTCCTGTCGATAGCAAGGGTACTAGAAGTATACATGCAGTTGTTGTTTATGGGTATTTTGATAACGGAAGAAAAACTCTAGTTCACTTTGGATGACCTAATGAGTCGCAAGTTATTATGGATAGCTCGTTATATTGAAGTTTATCATTAATAGCTTTATCGCCTATTAACAAAAAACCTTCATTGGCTGATAAGAGCTATTTTATGCAAAATGGTCAAAATATTGATGTCGAGGATTTTGAAAGGGGGAGTAGATAATGCATAATTTAAACTTGTCCATGCAATCAAGTTTATGAACCTTGTTTCAGTTAAAATCTAGTAAGAAACGAAATGTTGCGATTGCTTTTACGCTTTTACCACTAATTACCATATTTGCTTTTTTTATAGTCGATTTAGTTCTTCAATCAATTGATTACATACAGTATTTTGACACTAATTCAGGCGGTATTAAAATTGATTTTATTCAAAGTATGTTTGCTTATTCAGCAATTAAGATTGTGCTCATAATTTTATTTTGTGTTATTCACTTATTATTCATACTACCAACAATAAGCAAGCTAATAGTAGATGCAAATGATTTTGAAAATTCAAAAAAATATTGCTTAGCTAAGCATATAAAAGAATCATGTGTAGAAAACAAAAAAATTTCTTCATTATTAATTGCTCAATTTTGAGTTGATTGGTTCTGATACTTAACATACATAATTATTATGTTTGTGAATTTTGCAAGTCTACAAGTTATACGTTATACTTCAGATTTTAATAATAATTATCCAGATGCAATTTTGTACGGAATTAATTTGGTTTTCTCTATTAGTTTAATTATTAAATTCTTGATAATTGATAATCTAATTCCACTTATATACAATAAAAAATCTCAATACACCGTTATCAATGGCAATTTAGCTAACTACTTGTGGCTATGCATAACATGAATTTCTAGCTTTTTATTCCTTATTATAACTACTACTGCAGGAACAAATTTAAAATTAATGCATTGGGTTTTTATTTATTCAGCGCCAGCAATCATTAGTCCATTATTATTAATAATTTTATATTTTGCAAAAGCTACCTACATAATGATGGTAAATAAAAATAATAGAAACATATTTACTTATTTATCAGCATGATTAATCCTTTTTAGATATGAATAAATTAGATTGTTTCACTAAGTAAAAAAATGAATGTCTGAACATTCATTTTTTAATTATCCTATAAAACAGGATCATTGGTAAAATCTTTATTTTATACTAGTTATTTTTGAATAACAAATTCAACTAATGTGTCAACTAAAACTCCGAGTGGTTTGCCTTTTGAATCAGCTGTTCCTGCTACATCACAATGTATAAAAGGAACATTATTTGTAAACTGTTTTAGAAACATTGCTGCTGTGTTTGAATCAGATAATTCATCGTTATTATAGTTATTTAAGTCTGCCACTATGCTTGCTTTATTAGGCTCATGAAAATCATCATGCAATGGCATTCTTCAAACTTTTTCTTTAGCTATTTTAGCTGCTTTTTCAAATATACTTCAGTTATTGTCATCAGTTGATCATATTCCAGAATAACTTTTGCCTAAAGCGCTTAAAATTGCTCCTGTTAGAGTAGCAACATCAACTAAGCAAGTTGCTTTAAGCACTTTTGCCCCATAAAATATTCCATCAGCTAAAACTAATCTTCCTTCGGCATCAGTGTCAGTAACTTCTACAGATAGCCCAGACATTGACTTATAAACATTTTCAGGTAACGATGCGTCCCCATTTGTTCTGTTATCAGTTATACACATAACTGCAGCAACATTTTTCTTAACATTAAGCTCAGCTAAAGATTTTAAGGCATAAGCTACAATTACAGAACCAGACATATCATACTTCATACCTTCCATATGATATCCTTTAGTATTTACGCCTCCAGTATCAAATGTTATACCTTTTCCAACAAGTACAATTTTTTCATCAGAATCAGGATTACCATTATATTCAAGCACAACAACTCTAGCTTCATGAGTTGAACCTTTATTAACTGATAAAAGCAAATTCATACCTAATTCTTGAATCTTGCTTTTATCTAAAACTGTAACTTTTACATTCTTTGTATTAGCAAAATCATCTACTATAAAATTCGCCAATGAGACTGAATTACAGTAATTTTCGGGCATAACTTGTAAGTTTCTGCACTTGTTTCTGTTATTTGCAATAACTTCAAATTTGTGCGCTAACTCTGCATATGTTTCGTCATTAAATAAAAATGTGAAATTGCTTTTAGCTGCTACTGATTTCTTAAGATTAAATAATGAAGCTTCATAAAATATAATTCTTGAATAAAATGCCTTGATAACATCTTCAACGCTGAACATTTTTTTAGCAAAAGAGTTAATATCAATTTGATATTCTCTTTTTCTGCCAATAATATTTTTATCTATTACTTCAACCAAGTCATCATAGCTTTCTAACTTACTTGTTAAATAAATATATGCAACATTTTCATTATGAAATTCAGTAATTGCACCATAACGCTTGCTTAAAAAATTATATTTATCACACTTATCCAATTCTTCATATTGTGCTATTAATAACATCTTTTCGTCTCTATTTGTTAAATAATACTTTGACATTTTGTGACCTTTCATGTGAAACAATAATTCTATTATAAGAAATTTAGACCAATTTCCATATAATTTGCACTTAATCTAATAGTTAAATTATGGAGGATATAATTAAATTGCTATGAAAAAAGTAAAGTGAATTTATACATCAGCAGGGATACTAACTGCTGCAGGATCTTTAAGCACTACAGTGTCTTGTTTTATACCTTTTGGCGATAGTGATAGTTCAAAAATAACTATTTCAAATTCGGCCAATGCCCCTATAAATAAGGCACAAAATGATAATATATCAGGCGGACTTAATGTTGCTAAATCTGGCGCATACAAAGATATAAATATTGGTTTTTGAAATGTTTTAAATTATTCACCATCATCTCTTAGTTCAGCATACTTTAAAACTCAAGCTTTAGCTTCAGTAATTGCCCAACAACACTATGATTTAGTTGGATTAGTCGAATTAAAGGGGAGCAATAATAACCATTTAGATGAGTTAATAAAGCTTTTAAATGAACAAAGCAAAAAGATCTCATCACTTGACAGATGAGCTTACAGAGTTTCAGACAAATATCTTTCTAATCCTAGCTATAAAAAGCATGATGAAAGTGAATTTGCAGGATTTTTGTATAAAACAAATAAATTGGAACCAATTCAATTTAATGATGGTTCTATTGGAAAAATATACAAAAAAGACAACCCAGAGTTTAATGAAACTCCTTTTGGTGGTGGAGTAAAACACTATTCAAGACCGCCATTTGGAATGAAATTTAGAATCCTAAACAACAAATTAAAAAACAATGACTTTACTTACATAATAGATCACTTTGACAGTCCTGGAGTTAAAAAATCAACAGCTGAGGTTGCTTCTAGAGGCGCTGGCTCATCAGAATTAAATGAAGCTCATAACCTTCAATACGTATTTGACTATTTTAATGGAATAGATGGCGAAAATGAAGACTTATTTTTTGCTGGTGATACCAACATAAAAGCAAGTAATCATAATGAGGCTTTTAGTTGAATTGCTAAAAACCCAATTTACAAAAATGTTTTTGAACCCACAAGCGCAAACAATACTTCACTTAGCGCATCACTGAACAAATATGCTAATTCATATGACAAAATAATTCATCGTTCAAATCTTAAATATAACAATCCAAAAATATTTAAGTTATACGACTTTGTTAATAATGTATTTCTTTACAAAAATATAAATTCACTGAATGACTGAATGAATTTTGTTAAATCATCATCAAGAAAAACTTATGGATCAGACTATGGCTATATCAGAAGTGGAATTTCAGACCACTCTCCAGTAGGATATACTGTTTTATTCGAATAGTACTATAAAACAGCCATAAACAAAAAGCAGGGCGTCCTGCTTTTTTACTTTTTGTTACTTGGTGTGTTTTACTTCAATATTCTTTGGTGAAACTTCTTTATAATCATCTATCTTACGTTTTCCAAAAGGATTTGTTGATGACTGATCTGCAGTTCCAGTAATTAATTGACCAAACTTAATATAGCTTTCTAAAATGTCCCCGCCTTCGAATACACTCTTAGCCTTTTCAGGGTGTTTAACATAGTCAAGCATTTCATAGCCGTCGCCGCCAATTAAAATAAAGTCGTTTGTGACAATGTAATAATCTTTATCTTTTTCAACTTTTTTATTATTTATCATTACACTGTTTTCGTCTAATTCATAAATAAATTTGTCGTTTTTGGTGTCTTTATAATTTATTTTAGCAGTAACATTATGTGAATATTGAGCATATGCTCCAGAGAACACTTTTGAAGCTCCGTGCTTCATAGCTTCAAGTAAAACGCTTCCTTTTACTTGAACAGCAGCAATTCTGTTACCAAAAGGTGAAATTCCTAAAAGATCAGCTCTCTTAATATCTCCAGATTGAGTATCTTGACGCAAACCACCGCCATTTACTAATCCAATTACATTATCTTCGTTAAATTGAACAACTTGTCCATTAACGTTAGGATTATTTTCAATAAAGTCATAAACAGCAGCGTCAGCAGCAAAAGTACCTAAATTAGTTTGTTGAGCTCTACCTCTTCAAATTGGAATTTCTCTTTGGCCATTTCCTGGCTTAATCTTAACTTCTTCAGTATGTTTAAATTCAACACTTGATTTAAATACAACTTTATCATTAACAGCGTCAAATTTTTCTTTTAGTTTGCCAATCATGTCTTTAATAGATTGGATTGAATTTTCCTTGCCGCCAAGTAATTCAGTGTACTCAATTGTTCTTAAGTGTTGTTTAACTTCGCTAACTTTTCCAGTTTTAGTATCAACAACTAAATCTAGTTCGCTTAAGTATCTTGTGTAACACTCTGCCTGAGTTAAAAATCCTTTTTCTTCATCTTTACGTTCAATATCGACTCTTGTGTGTGAGTGACCATCAAGTACTAAGTCAACACCATCAACATTTTTAGTAAACTCTCTTGAATCTCATCTTGTATCAGGTCTATTAACTCCTAAGTGAGTTAGAGCAACTATGAAATTAACGCCTTTAGATTTGAGTTCCTCAACAGTTTTCTTACCTGATTCAATTGGATCTAGGAAAGTAACATGCACTGAGTTCTTAGGATTACTTGTTCATTGAGTATCAGGAGTAGTAATACCCATAATGCCTACTTTGATGCCTGAATCTAATGTTTTAATAATGTATGGAGTAAATACTTTTTCGCCTTTGACAGCTAATTTGCCATCTTTTGTCTTAATTTTTTCACTAACAGCTTTTTCATTTCAAACTATATTAGCTGATAAAAATGGCATTCCAGCAGTTTCTCTTTCGATGTTAAACATGTGTTCTAAGCCATAGTCAAATTCATGGTTACCGATAGCTACTGCTTGGTAATTCATTTCTTTAGCAACTTTTGAAATAGTTAAACCTTTGTCTGAATCTGATAAAGGAAGACCTTGAATTAAGTCACCAGCTGAAAGCAATAAGTCTCTGTCAAAGTCTTTATTTAAAATTTCAGCTAGCCCTTGCATGCCTGAATAGTTATTAAATTTACCATCATCAAACACTAAACGGCCATGTTCATCATTAGTGTGAACAATCTTAACAACTTGTGTTCCAAAGTTCTTTTGAGCCCTTTTTAAATTCTTAAACTCATCGTTGGCTTTTTTCCTTAAGCCCTGTAAAATAGGAGTTCTGGTCTTGACCCATGCATCTTTTTCAGCTATTAATTTTTGCTTTTGCTCTTTTGAGATATCCTTAGCATTAATAGCTTTTTTCTTTTCAACTAATTCTTTAATATCAGCATTAACTGCTTTATTAAATTCCCCAAAAGCATATTCATAAACTGCTCTAGCTTCTGCAACTCTTTTTGGTGAAGAAACTTCACAAGTAGCTGCAATCGTTGGAATAGCTGCTAAAGTAGATACAGTTCCTAGACCTAAAATAAATTTTCGCTTCATAATCCCTACCTTTAATTAATATAAATTTTCAAAAAAAATTTATATGTATAAATTCTAAACAACTTTAGAATATTTGAAAACTTAGATATGAATTGTTTCATTTATTAAGCTTGTAAATGCATAAAAAACACTCCGAATTAGAGTGCTTTTTAAATAATTAATCTTCGTCTTTAAGCTGAATATTACGTTTTTTAATAATTTCATCAGCTATATTTTTAGGACATTTTTCATAGTGGTGGAATTGCATTTGGTAATTACCACGGCCAGCTGTCATACTACGTAAGTCAGTAGCATAACCAAACATTTCGCTAAGTGGTGTTAAACAACGTAAAATGTGAGCACCATCATTTCTTAATTCACTTTCTTGAATTTGACCTCTACGACGAGTAATGTCGCCCATTACATCACCATAGTAATCATCAGGAATGATAACTGAAACGTCCATAATAGGTTCTAGTAGAACTGTTCCAACTAAATCTTTAGCTTTGGTCAAAGCTTTAGATGCGGCTATTTTATAGGCTAATTCAGATGAATCGACATCGTGGTATGAACCATCAAATAATGTAGCCTTAATGTCAATCATTGGATATCCAGCTAATATACCACTAGCCATTTTGTCTTCTAAACCTTTTTGAATTGGCTTAATGTATTCTTTAGGTATCTTACCACCAACAATCTTGTCAACAAATTCAAAACCTTTGTCTGGATTAGGTTCAAATTTAATTCAAACATGACCATATTGACCTTTACCACCAGATTGCTTAATGTGTTTGCCTTCAACATCAGCACTCTTTGTAATTGTTTCACGGTATGAAACTTGAGGAGCACCAACTTTAGCTTTAACACCATGTTCTCTCTTTAAACGGTCAACAATAATGTCTAAGTGTAACTCACCCATACCTGCAATAATTGTCTGACCTGTTTCTTCATCAGTGTAGGTTCTAAATGTAGGGTCTTCCGCAGCTAATTTTTGTAAACCTAAAGCTAATTTTTCCATAGCATCTTTTGATTCAGGTTCTAGTGCTTGTGAAATAACTGGTTCAGGGAAAACCATTCTTTCTAAAACAATTTCAGGAGCTTTTTCAGCGATTAATGTATCACCTGTTGTTGTACCTTTAAGACCAACAGCAGCAACTATATCACCTGCATTAGCTTCGTCAATTTCACTACGTGAGTTAGCATGCATTAAAATTAGACGACCAATTCTTTCTTTGGTGCCTTTAGTTGAGTTATATACATAACTACCTTTTTGTAAAGTACCAGCATAAAGTCTAATGAATGTTAATGAACCAACAAATGGGTCAGTCATAACCTTGAATGCTAAACCTGTAAAAGGATAGTCATCAGTTGCAGGAACGTCAACTTCTTCATTTTCGCCTTTATGTGCTTTTGCTGCAGGAATATCTAGTGGTGATGGAAGATAGTCAACAACGGCATCAATCATTTTCTTAACACCTTTGTTTTTAAAGCTTGTTCCACAAACTGCAGGGAAAAATTCAGAAGTTAAAGTTGCTTTACGAATCATTGCTTTAAGTTCATCTAAAGTAGGTTCAACACCGTCTAAAACTTTCATCATGAACTCTTCGTCATATGTTGCAACAGCTTCGATTAATTCTTGTCTTTTTTCTTTTGCTAAAGCTTGTAAATCAAATGGAATTTCAATTTCCTTAGCATTTTCTTCAGGTTTTCCATCGTATTCATAAGCTTTCATTTCCACAAGGTCAACAATACCTTTGAAATCACTTTCTTGACCGATAGGAATTTGAATTGCTACTGCATTAGCATTCAATCTTGTCTTTACAGACTTAACTGAAGCAAAGAAATCTGCACCAGCTTTATCCATTTTGTTAACATAAATAAGTCTTGGAACTCTGTATGTTGTAGCTTGTCTTCAAACAGTTTCAGTTTGTGGTTCAACACCAGATTGTGCATCTAGCACAGTAACAGCACCGTCTAAAACACGTAATGAACGCTCAACTTCAACAGTAAAGTCAACGTGGCCTGGAGTGTCAATAATATTAATTCTTTTGCCTTTTCAAAATGCTGTTGTAGCAGCAGAAGTAATTGTTATCCCACGTTCTTGTTCTTGAGCCATTCAGTCCATTTGTGAAGCGCCATCATGTGTTTCACCAATTTTGTGAATTTTACCTGTATGTAATAAAATTCTTTCAGTAGTTGTTGTTTTACCAGCATCAATGTGAGCCATAATACCGATGTTACGGTAATCTTCTAATTTATATTGTCTAGCCATAAATTCCTAAAGTAAAATAATTTATAAAACTATCATCTAAAGTGAGCAAAGGCACGGTTAGCTTCAGCCATTTTGTGTGTGTCTTCACGTTTTTTGATAGCTCCACCTGTTTTGTTTGATGCATCAATAATTTCGTTAGCTAATCTAACATCCATTGTTTTTTCATTTCTTAGACGAGCATACTGAACTAATCATCTAAGAGCTAGTGTTTGTTTTCTTCTAGCAGAAACTTCAGTAGGAACTTGGTAGTTTGTACCACCAATTCTTCTGGTTCTAACTTCTAATTGAGGAGTAACATTGTCAATTGCAGCTTGGAATACTTCCATTGGGTCTTTTTGTGTTTTTTCTTTAACTAAGTTAAATGCTGAATATAAGATATCTTGTGCTAATGATTTTTTACCGTCAAGCATAATTGTGTTAATTAATTTAGTAACTAATACAGAATTAAAAACTGGGTCTGCTAGCACTTTTCTTATAGGTGCACTATGTTTTCTAGACATTTTTTACCTCTTTCTAAATTAATTTCTAAATTATTTCTTTTCTTTTTTAGCGCCGTATAAACTACGACCTTGCTTACGGTTTGCAACACCAGCTAAATCTTGTGTTCCACGCACTATGTGATATCTAACACCAGGAAGGTCTTTAACTCTTCCACCACGAATAAGCACAACTGAGTGTTCTTGAAGGTTGTGTCCTTCACCCCCAATGTATGCTGTAATTTCCATTCCATTTGATAATTTAACACGAGCATACTTACGAGATGCTGAGTTAGGTTTTTTAGGAGTCATAGTAGCAACCCTAGTACATACACCACGCTTAAATGGTGCAGGTAATTTACGAGCTGACTTAGTTAAAGTATTAAAACTAAGATTCAAAGCAGGAGCATTTTGCTTACGTACTTTGTTTTCTCTACCATTAACAACCAATTGATTTGTTGTAGGCATTTTGCTTTCCTTTCATTAAATTTTTAAATGTCCTAAATTCTGACCTATATAAAATATAAGTGCAACTAATTATATAACAACTTAGCCGTGTGTTTCAATTTTTTTATTTTTTTTATTTATTTTGTCTTATTTGCACTATTTAAAACAACAGCTTTAATGCATTAAAAATGCCAAAAGCTTTATAAATAAGCCTTTTTAGTAAAATTCTTCCTTCTTTTATCTTTTGCAAAATAACTGTTGAAAAATTCAAGATTTAAAATATAATTTAAATATTATTTTTTACTGTCTTATTATAGACAAAAATTAAAAGTAGGTTTATAGATGATTAATTATAAAGAGAAAAAAGCAAACATTATTTTAGATTCTAAAAGCTGAGAAACTAGCAAAACTAAGTCAATTATTGAGCTAACTTCACAAGGCAAAAAATCAACCTTAAATGATGTTGAAATGTACACAATTGATAAAATTATAAATAGTAAGTTAAATGAACTGTTTGCTCAATTACGCCAAGAAGATCCTAATTTTGTAGCTATTCCACCAATTATTGTAGTTGATGGACCTAATAAAAATGGTGTTAAAATTGACATAACAATAACTCATTATCCTTCTGAAGAAATTCTAAAAGTTAATTATTCTAATTTAGATATAGATTTTACTTATAAGCCTGTTCCAAAGGAGTTTTTGGATAGCTCTTTTGACAAAATTATTGCTGAATATCCAATTTTAATTTCAGCTGATGATGCTATAGTTGAAGGTGATGTAGTAACTTGAAATGCAACTAGAAGTTTAAAAAACGAAATAATTGGTGAAGATAAAGAAATTCGAACAAAGGCAGAAAAAACAGATAAATTTTCACTTAACAATGAAATTATCGGCCATAAAGTCAATGAACAATTTCAAGCAACTGCACCTGATGGTGTAACATTCTTTATAACAATTTTGGACATTAAGCGTCCAGTGCCTACCAAACTAACTGATGAAAATATCCATTTAGCTATGCTTCCTGGTATTAATTCTTTAAATGATTTTAAAGAAAAAATTGCAAGAGATACTGCTAAAAATAATGCATCAAATTTTCTCCTACGTTACTATGAAATAGCCCTTGACGCAATAGTTGAAAAAAATGAAATTAGTGTTAATGAGCAAAATATATTACACTCAACTACTAATCATATTAATGCAATTTTGTCTAATGTTGCTGATCCAACTCATAGACAAATGCTTTTTGAACAAGCTGTTCAAGAAACAGGCGAAGGCTTAAAAATTTTAAATAGAGCAAGAGGAAATTCAATTGCATCTTATCATTTAGCCCTAATTGATAATATTTTAGGCGGAAAAGAACAAATAAATGTATCTGAGGATGATATTTCTAGAGAAATTGAATACATGGACTATTCAATGTTTCCAAAGCCAGGTAACCTTGATACAGAAGAACTTTTTTCAATCATAATGCACCAAAAAATGGCCTTATATTTAATGAAAATTAACAACCCTAGTCAATATGAACTAGTTAAAGCAGACCTTGGCTTTGATATTTAGATTTTTAATAAAGTAAAAACAACTAAAAGGAGGCAAAATGTTAGAAGTTCAAAATTTGAGCAAAATTTTTAGTGACAAGAAGCTTTTTGAAAATGTAAGCTTAAAGTTTACAGCTGGTAGCACATATGGCATAATCGGGGCTAACGGTGCGGGAAAAAGCACATTTTTAAAAATTATTGCAGGCGAAATTGAACCAACTTCAGGCCAAATAATTGTCGAAAAAGGCCGTAGAATAAGCGTTTTGAGCCAAGACCACAATGCTTATGATGATATGAATGTTACTGATGTAGTTGTTTTGGGCAATGGCGATCTTTTTAAAATAAAAGAGGAAAAAGATGCTATTTATGCTAATCCAAATGCAACTATGGAAGACTATACACATGCAGGAGAATTAGAAGAAAAATTTGGTGCTCTTGGTGGTTGAACTGCTGAAAATGATGCCCAAGAACTTTTATCAGGCTTGCAAATTCCTAAAGAAAAATGAAATTCACCAATGAGCCAGTTGACTGCTAATCAAAAAATTAAAGTACTTTTAGCTAAAGCTTTATTTGGCAACCCAGATATTTTAATTATGGATGAGCCAACTAACCATTTGGATTTACGCGCTATTAAATGATTAGAAAACTTTTTAGCTGATTATGAAAATGTTGTTATTGTTGTATCTCACGACAGCGACTTTTTAGACAATGTATGCACTAATATTGTGGATATTGACTTTAATGAAGCAAAAATGTATACAGGTAACTATACTTTCTGAAAAGAAAGTAGTGAATTAGCTAGAGAATTAATGAAGCAATCTAATGCTAAAAAAGAATTACAAATTGAAAAATTAAAACAATTTATTGCACGCTTTAGTGCTAATGCTTCAAAATCTAGACAAGCTACAAGTAGGAAAAAGTCATTAGAAAAAATAACATTGGATGAAATTAAGCCTTCTAACAGAAAATATCCTTACATTAACTGAGAAGTTCACAGAGCTCCAGGTAAAGATATATTAGAAGTTGATGGCTTAACATATGTAAATGAGCAAGGTGAAACATTATTTGAAAATGTCTCATTTACCTTAGCAAGAGGCGAAAAAATGGTACTTATTGGCGATGATGACATTGCTAAAACCAAGTTTTTAGAATGCTTAATTGGCGAAACCAAACCAACCAAAGGTACTATAAAATGGGGACAAACAGTAAAATTTACTTACTATCCAAATGATAATAATAAATACTTTAATGAAAACATATCTATTATTGACTGATTAGCTAAATGACCTCCTTATAACTCAACTGAAGAAACTAAAGATGTTTCGGATCATAGAATGAGAAGCTTTTTAGGAAGAATGCTTTTTTCAAATGATTCTGTATTTAAAAAAGTGGGTATTACTTCTGGTGGTGAAAAAGCTAGATTAATGTTTTCTAGAATGATGCTTTTAGAAGCAAACTTCTTAATTTTAGACCAACCTCTTGATCACTTAGATGCTGAAAGCATTGATAGTGTTATTCAAGGGTTGCAAAACTATAAAGGTGGCTGTATATTTACTACTTACAACCGTGCTTTAGTTAATAATGTTGCAAATGTTATTTTAGAAATTGCACCAGACAAAAGCTTCATCTATCATGGTACTTTAGATGAGTATGAAAAAATAATGAATTATTAAAATGTCGCATGTCGCGATTTTTTTATTTATTTAGCTTTAAACAAATTATTGGAAGCTGTTTAGGACTATTTTATAGGCCTTAATGACAAATTGAGCATTGTTAAGTATTTAATAAAAAAATAGTAATATTTTTGTAAAAAATATTTTCTTATTTTTATTTATACTATATAATATTAATGCATTTTAAAAGATGCCCAGGTGGCGGAATAGGTAGACGCAAGGGACTTAAAATCCCTCGAACGTTAGTTCGTGCTGGTTCAAGTCCAGTTCTGGGTACCAGATGTCCGCTTTCATTAGAGGGCATAGATGCGCCCGTAGCTCAGGCGGTAGAGCAAATGGCTTTTAACCATTGGGTCAGAGGTTCGAGTCCTCTCGGGCGTACCATTTCACTAAAGTGACTATAAAACAGGCTTTCAGGCTTGTTTTTTTATTACTTTGAAATTGTAAAATAATAAAAAAATAAGCCGAAGCTTATTAACTAAATTGTGACTGATGGAGATTGTAGTAAAACCCTTGTGCTGCCATTAGTTCTTTATGATTGCCTTTCTCAATAATTTGGCCATCATTAACAACTAGTATTAAATCAGCATCTCTGATTGTACTTAGTCTGTGTGCAATAACAAATGAAGTTTTGTTTTTCATTATCGAATTTTGCAATGCATCTTGAACAATTTTTTCAGTATTTGAATCAACATTTGAAGTAGCTTCATCCAATACTAAAATCTTTTTATCGCCTAAAATAGCTCTTGTTATTGAAAGCAGCTGTCTTTCCCCTTGTGATAAGTTCGCTCCATTGTTTTCTATGACTGTTTGATAGCCGTTTTTGTAACTTTGTATAAAGTGATGAGCACTAGTTATATTAGCAGCTTCTATTACTTCTTGGTCAGTTGCACTTGGATTAGCAACCTTTAAATTATTCATAATTGTGTCATTAAACATAAATGAATCTTGTAAGACAACTGTCATTAATTCAAGTAAGTTATCTTTTGGAATTTGTTTAAGCTCTATGCCATCGATTTTAATTGATCCTGCTTCATAGTCATAAAACTTGCTAAGTAAGTTAATAATAGTTGTTTTACCAGCTCCTGTAGGGCCAACAATTGCAATAACTTGGCCAGGCTTAGCATAAAATGAAGCATTTTTTAGTTGATATTTATCTGACTTTTTGTTGTATCTAAATGAAACATTATCAAATTCAACATGACCACGCATTGTTGAAGCTTTTAAATACATTGGATTTTCGATATCAGCAGGCAATTCCAAGCCAACTAATTTAAATATTCTGTTAGTTGAAGCCACCCCAATTTGAGTTGAGAACACTATGTTGAAAAATATTTGCACAGTGCTTGTAAATGTAAACATCAGGTTAATATACCCAATAATTAAAGCAGTAACATCTTGTCCAACAACACCGACAAAATTAATGCTATTGATTTTAAAAAGCAATGAAATTGCCAAAATAATTAAAACCAAAAAGTTTGAAAAAACTACAAATCAAGGATCGAAAAACTTTGAATACACATCGCCGATAAATGATTGTTTTTTCACATTTCTTGCTATTATTTCAAAGTTGTTAAATGATTCGTTTTCTTTATCAAAAGATTGAGTTACTTTTGTATTTTTTAGCATTTCTTCAACATAAGCATTCATATCACCAAAATAATCAGTCATCTTGATATAAGGTACTCTAGCTTTAGCTAATAATAATCAGCTTAAGGCACAGAAAGCAAATGTTACAGGCAATACTATTGCCGATAAAGTAATTGAATAACAAAGCATAAAGATCACAGCAAATAATACTTTAAATATCTTTCCAGATGTTTCATTAAATAGCTGTGTCATTGTTAATGCTATATTGTTTATATCATTAGTAAGTGTAGAAATTTGGTCGCCGACTTTGTTCTTATCATGGTATGAAATAGGCATATAAAGCAAATTCTTGGATGCCACTTCTCTCATTTTTGCAGTAGTTCTAAAACTTGCTGATAAAAGCAATTTGTTTTGTATCATTCTGGTTACTAAGTAAAGTCCAAAGGATAAAGCTAAACCTACCATTGATACGATAAACATTGGCGTATTAAAAGGTGCCTTGTTAGCTATTACATCTTTAGTAAAAAACCAGCTAATTATAAGTCCAGTCATAGCTGTACCAAATGTATATAATAGAGCTTCAAAAAATGAAAGCACAAGTCCATAAATTAAGGACTTTTTTTCATTAGCTGACATGAATTTTAATGACGCTTTTAAAAGCCCAATAGTAGAGACAGTTGTGACTTTATCTTTTTTAGATTTTTTAACTTTAATCATAATTGCCTCCTTTACTGTTCTAATTGAGTTTCATATATTTGTTTATAAAATTCACATGAGTGTGCTAAATGATTATGTGTGCCCCTACTAATAATAAAGCCATTAGTTGACATTACAATTATTTCATCAGCGTTTTTAATGTTGCTAATTTTTTGGCTAATAATAATTGTGCTGCATTCATATTTTTCTTTAATGTTATCAATCACTTTTGAAGCTGTTATATTGTCTAAGGCGCTAGTTGAATCGTCCAAAATCAAAATTTTTGGCTTACGTAATAAGGCTCTAGCGATTGAAAGCCTTTGTTTTTGCCCACCAGAAAGGTTTTTTCCTCCTTGATACACCGGATGATCTAAGCCATCTTCAAATTTGCTTACAAACTCTTCAGCACAGGCATCCTTAAGTGCTTGCATTATTTCTTCATCACTAGCATCATCTTTAGCTCAAAGCATATTGCTTCTAATAGTTCCAGTGTAAAGCAAGGCTTCTTGGTGCACAATTCCCACAGTTTCATGTAGGTTTTTAGAATTAACTAAACTAACTTCTTTATTGCCAATTTTAATAGAGCCTTCTTTATATTTGTAGTTATTCACTAGAAGGTTAACAATAGTACTCTTGCCACTGCCCATTGGGCCAATTATGCCAAGACTCTTTTTATATGGCAAGCTAATATCAACATTAGCTATTGCAAAGTTTGGCGATGCATCATAATATTTGAATGATAAGTTCTTGATCTCAACATCATACTCATCAATTATTTCGCCTTTTTCAACACGCAAGTTGTCAGTTTGATAGTCATATGCTTCAATAATTCTAGTTGCAGCCACTCTTGCTCTAAATAATGAACTAAGGAATAAAAGCATCAATAATATACCAGCAGCCACTTGTCATAATAGATCTATAAACAAGTTAATATTAGTTAAAATATCTTTATTAATTTGACTGATTGTAGCATAGTAACCAGCAACTGAATAAATGCCTATCATTAGCCAGTTAATAAGCATTTGGAAAACAGGGTATGCTGTTGAGAAAATCATTGCTGACTTATATTGACTATCATATCAAGCATTATTAATATCTTTTAAAAGATTAAGTCTCTTAGTTTCTAGATTAAAAGTTTTTATAACTCTTATTCCTGAAATATTTTCGTCAACTACTTTTGTTACAGCATCAACAGCTTTTTGAGTTTGCTTTAATAATGGGCCAGTTTTTAAGCTTATAATTGTTCCCATTACTATAACAATTGGGATAATGGCAATAATACTCAATGCCATTTGTCAGTCAACTAAAGATGCAACAGTTAGTCCGCCAATAATTAAGAATATACCCTTAATCATAACTGAAGTTCCATTAACTAAAAACTCCCAAAAGATAGCTATATCATTTGAAATTCTTGTAATAATTGATTCAGCCTTTAAGTCAGCAATATTTTTAAGCGAATAGCTTTGTATTTTTTTATAAAGCGTATTACGGTAAAAGTAACTACTTCTTTCAGCAGCTAAAACAATGACTAAAGTAGAAAGAAAAGCTAATGAAGCTGTTGATATTGTTTGTAACAGTACAACAATAGTAAGTCATTTAAAAGCTTCATCATAGCTGACAAAACCAAAATCGATTCTGCCATTTAAAAAGTCCATATGATAAGGCGCTTGCCTGTCTTCTGTAAGAATTAAGTCAATATACTTTTTAATCAAAAGCGGTAGCATAACATTAAGCAAAACATAAATAAGTGTTAAAAGTGAACCAATAATAAAAACTCACTTAATTTTAGAAGGCAGTATTTTCACCATTTTCAGCATGTTTATACCCCCTTTATAATTCTTAGCCTAATTATTATTCTAAATTATAACAATAAGCAAATTTATATCACTTACATTTAGTAAAAAATATTATGCTTTTGCATTTTGTTGTCTTGTCGCTTAAGCTAACAAAAAATGCCTGATGCTAAATTACAGGCATTTAAGGTTATATAAGGTTTAAATTATTTTAGGTATTTTGTTAAATTAATTGTTTGCGTGTAAATTGTTTGGTCATATGTTCCATCTTTACGAGATAGTTTTGCTTCAATTCTATATATCCCATCGCCAATTTTTACGACTTTAACACCATTTTCACCTTCGTAATTATAGCCACCGATAGTTGGTTGATAATTATTCCTGTTATCTGTTGTGACAAACACTCTTAGAACACCTTTTAAAGTGTTATTAATTGTTAATAATTCAATATTAAAATCATAAGGCCTAATATTGTATCAACGTTGCTTGCCATGTGCAATTATATTTTGACTATAAATCTTAAGAATTCCTTCTTTGTAGTAAATTGTATGATCGAAAGCATCGATGAGTGCTTTTGCTTCAGCTTTAGTTGGCTCCTTAGCTAACTGGAATAAGGCTCCACGTTTTAAATATCTTTTTAAAATAGGCGCTCATAATAAGTCAATATCTGGATCTTTAACAAATCAATCCCAGCTTCTTGAATCGAAGATAACTGGCTCTTTAAATTCCTTATATAGTTTTTCATGTTCTTTGGCTTTTTTGATTAAGTCAGTGTATTCATCATCAAAAAGTTTTTGTGTACTTAGTGCTGAAGAGTATTCAGCAAATTTAGCTTTATTAATTCTAAGGTTTGCGTCTAGATAATCTTTAACAATCTCGTCAATTTGATCTTTAGTTAAATATGCATAAATATCTAAACCAGATTTTGAGTCTCTGTAGATTCTTGTTTTAATTCCTTCTATGGCTTTTTTATAGGCATCTTGGAATAATTCAGCTGTCATTTTTGCCGATTCTGATGAGTGTTTGTCGCCGTGTTTTTTGTATCTTTCGACAGCAGCTTTAACTAATTTTGAAAAATCATCACTGAATAATTCAACTGTTTCTTTAGCAGCTAAGTACTCTTCAAATTTAGCTTTATTGATTCTAAGGTTTTCGTTTAGATAATCTTTAATGATCTTGTCAATTTGATCTTTAGTTAAATATGCATTAATATCCAAACCTGATTTTGAGTCTCTGTAGATTCTTGTTTTTACTTCTTCTATGGCTTTTTTATAGGCATCTTGGAATAATTCAGCTGTCATTCTTGCTGATTCTAATGAGTGTTTGTCGCCG
>NZ_AJPR01000005.1 GCF_000266865.1 Mycoplasmopsis agalactiae 14628
CGATTCAAATGAATGTTTGTCACCGTGTTTTTTGTATCTTTCGACTGCTTCTTTCGCTAGGTTTGAGAACTCGTCTTCAAATATTTCTGCTGTTTCTTTGGCTGATTCAGATGAATGTTTGTCACCGTGTTTTTTGTATCTTTCGACAGCAGCTTTAACTAATTTTGAAAAATCATCACTGAATAATTCGGCTGTTTCTTTGGCTGATTCGGATGAATGTTTGTTTCCGTGTCTTTCATACCTAGCAATGGATTCTTTAACTAATTTTGAGAACTCATCACTAAATATTTCTGCAGTTTCATTGGCTGCTTCAAATGAATGCTTGTCACCGTGTTTTTTGTATCTTTCGACTGCTTCTTTCGCTAGGCTTGAGAACTCATCACCGAATAATTCTTTAGTTATTTCAATAAGACTAATTAAATAGTCAGTGTGTTTATCAAGTTTATCAACTAATTCAGCAGCATATCTTTCTTCTGCTTTTTTAACTTTATCAGCATTTGAATCATCAAATAATTCTTTTGTAAGCTTAGATGCAGATTCAGCCATCTTTTTGGCTCTAATTTCAGATTGAATCTTTGCAATTTTATTAATTGCATCAGCAATTTCCTTTCTTATCTTCTTAACTTCTTCTAGTTCTTTATTAATTTGTCTTATTAATAAATCTTCATACTTTTTATAAGCAATTCATCATGGATCAATTAATTGCAAATCACTAATATCTAGTCCGCTTATACTATCTCTAAATTTAGATTTTCATTGACTTCTAAAATTAAGAATTTTTTCATTATTCTTTTTAATATCTTCTAGTATTTTGTTAACTAAATCTTGCAAGCGTTTTTCTTCAGATTTTATTTCAGCTTTAGATGGATGTATGTCTATATCAAGTCCAGAAATGGAGTCTCTGTAAATTCTTGCTTTAACCTCATCAATTGCCTTAGCATAGTCGTCATTAAATAACTCAGCAGTTAATTTAGCTGATTCATTTCTGTGCTTTCTGCCATGATTTTCATATCTTTTTTTAGCATCCTTAACTAAATTTGAAAAATAATCGCTGAATAATTCACCTGTATCACTAGCTGATGCTCTAAATGCTTTATTACTGTCTATTTGATTTTTGCCTCAGGTATCTAGCTCAATTTTATTAATGTTTTCGCCAATAGCACTATCAGCAAAAATACTATTTCAGTCAACCTTTGGCTTATTATTCTTTTCATCAGTTCTATCAATGATATTTAATTTGCCAGGTTGTGAATTGGTTCCACCAGGAAGTACTCCACCATTTCGCGGTATTTCATTAATTAAAGCGCTGTCATTTTCTGCATTTGACACCACGCAAGCTGAAGAAATTAAAGGGGTAGCTAAAGCTAAAAGGCCAGCTTTTACCAATAGTCTTTTTTTCATATAAAAATGCCTCATACTAAGAAAATATAAATAAAGAAATTAAAAAGAATTATAATATAGCACTCTTCTAGAACCTTCATTTTTGGCTTCTTTAAGCAAAAAAATTAAAAAATATGGAAACTTTTCCATAATATTGAACATTCTTGTTTCTTGCTTGGTTGTTTTAATGATATTGATGGCTGTTTTTATCCGGCTTTTTGCGTTGCTTATTTGCTATTCTATTTCTTCAGCAAACTAACAACAAAAGAAAATGCGCTGCAAGTTGTGCAACACATTTTAAGTAGGCAAACAAACTTAATGATTAATGGTTATTAATCTCATAATATTTTGTAAAGTCAAATTCTTGAGCATAAACAGTTGGGCTAAATTCACCATTTTTTAATGCTAGTTTTGCTTCTATTCTATATCTTTTATCTGCAGTCTTAGCAACAAAAATACCTTTAAGTGTTTGTGCTTTGTTAGAGTAGCCACCAATAGTAACTAAATGTGGATCATCATTTTCAGAGTTAATTTGTGGATAGTAATTTAGCAACTTACGATTAATTATAATTCCTGGAATAACTTGATTGTAGTTATTCACATCACCAGTGGTTGTAGATGTTAAGGTTCCTTTAGAAACGCTAATTATTCCATCCTGTGCTTTGATTGCACTATCAAAAATTTCCATTAATTCATAGGCAGTCGCCACATCAAAATTATCACTTAATAGAAATAGCGAATTGTGTTTTAAATATGTTTTAAGTATTGGCAGCGCTAACTCTTTTAACTCACTGTCTTCAAATACTCAATCTCAGTCCTTAGATGATAAAACAGTAGGTTTGTTAGCTTTATCTCATTTTATCAAAAGTGCTCTTCATTTAGCATTATTGAATAAGTCAGTGTATTCGTCGCTAAATAATTCTTTTGTATCTATAGCTGCAGAATATTCATCAAATTTGACTTTATTGATCTTAAAGTTTTCGTTTAAGTAATCTTTAACAATTTTGTCAATTTGTTTTTTGGTTAAATAAGCATCAATATCTAGGCCTGATTTTGAGTCTCTGTAGAGTCTTGCTTTGACTTCTTCTATGGCTTTTTTATAGGCATCGCTGAATATTGCAGTAGCTTCTTTAGCAGCTAAATACTCACTAATTTTTGCCTTATTATTTCAGAAGTTTTCATCCAAGTAATCTTTAACAATTTTGTCAATTTGCTCTTTGGTTAAATAAACATCAATATCAAGGCCTGATTTTGAGTCTCTGTAGAGTCTTGCTTTGACTTCTTCTATGGCTTTTTTATAGGCATCACTGAATATTGCAGTAGCTTCTTTAGCAGCTAAATATTCGCTAATTTTTGCCTTGTTGACTCAGAAGTTTTCATCTAGGTAATCTTTAACAATTTTGTCAATTTGTTTTTTGGTTAAATAAGCATCAATATCAAGGCCTGATTTTGAGTCTCTGTAGATTCTTTCTTTAATATTGTTCTTAACTTTTTCAACTCATTTTCGATGCTCATCGCTGAATATTTCACTAGTGATATCAGAAGCAGAAACCTTGTTATTAATTAATTCAATTTCATCTTCAGCTTTAGCTATTTCTTTTTCTTCATCAGCTCTTGCTTTTCTATCTAATACTTCTTTAATTAAATCAGTGTATGTGTCATCGAAGATTCTTGCCACATCTCTTACTGCTTTTAATTCATTTAATTTATCTAAGTTAAGTTCCAAATTTTCGTTTAGAACTCTTTCTACTCACTTGTTTAATTCTTCTTTAGTTCAGTGAATGCTAATGTCTAAACCTGAAGCAGAATCATTGTAGATTTTAGGGCTAATTTCCTTATCTCTTTTAGTTCTTTCTATATCTTTTAGATGATTATTACTAAATAAGTCAGCTGTCACTTTTGATGCTGCAGATAAATGCTTGTCTAAATATCTTTTCTTTTTATCTAGTTCAGCTTTGTATTTTTCCGCAGCAAGTTTGATCTTGTCATCATCTTTTTGATTGAATAGAAACTCAGCATTTCTGGCTGATTCATAGACATGTTTGTCTAAGTGTTTTTTATATCTTTCAACAGCTTCTTTAGCTAAGCTTGACAACTCATCATTGAATATTTCTGCAGTCTCATTTGCTGATTCTGATGAGTGTCTG
>NZ_AJPR01000006.1 GCF_000266865.1 Mycoplasmopsis agalactiae 14628
TTCCCGTGTTTTTTATATCTCTCAACAGCTTCTCTAGCTAAGCTTGACAATTCATCACTGAATATTTCTGCAGTTTCATTTGCAGATTCTAATGAGTGTATGTTCCCGTGTTTTTTATATCTCTCAACAGCTTCTTTAGCCCTGCTTGATAATTCATCATTATTAAATAATAGTTCAGTTTCTTTGGATACGGCATCAAAAGCCTTATTCATTTTAGCTTGCGCTTTTGCTGATGCATCTAAGAATGGTTTCATAAATTCATTATCAAATAAATCTGCTGTTTCTTTAGCAGATGTTGCTAAAACTCATCTTGTTTTATTATTATTTCAGTTAGATTCTAAGAATCTTTTAGTTCATTCATCCATATCCTTTTGATTCATTAAGCCAGTAATATCTGAACCAGTAGGATTGTCTAAAAATGCCCTGTTTCATAAATCTTTTTGGCGATTCTTTTCAGTTTCGAAATCTTTATCAATTAAAGGTTCTTTATCAGCATTTGGCACTATATTTGGCACAAAACAGGCTGAAGAAATTAAAGGAGTGCCTAGTACTAAAAGCCCTCCTCTTAGCAGTCATCACTTCCTCATAATCATTTGCCTCAATTTCTAGTATTTTTTATACTACTATTTTAATTATAATACTATGTTTTCTAGAA
This sequence comes from Mycoplasmopsis agalactiae 14628, assembly GCF_000266865.1. GTDB lineage: Bacteria > Bacillota_I > Bacilli_A > Mycoplasmatales > Metamycoplasmataceae > Mycoplasmopsis > Mycoplasmopsis agalactiae_A. The sequence goes on from NZ_AJPR01000006.1 coordinate 656, forward strand.
CTGTAATTTTGGCCTATTCAGAGCAAAAATAGCAAAAAATATAGAAATTTTCCATTGTTTTTAATGTTTTTGTAACTTTTAGGCACTTTAAAGCAATATAAAAAATAGACCAAAACGATATCAATGTTTCAATATGTTTTTTGGTCTATTCTTTCTAATATTTACTTTAGTTTACTAATTTCTAGTTCAATTTTCTTAATTTGATCATTTAAGTATTTTTCGCTGTTATAAGCTTTTTCTTCTAACTCTTCTATTTGTTTATTATAAATTTCTTCTAAGTGCTCAATTAGCTCTTCTTTTTCTTCTAATTTTGCTAACTCTTCAGAAATTTCTTTACTTTTAGCTTCTAGTGATTTTTTCTCATCGCCTAACTTATTTAATTCGCTTAGTAAGATATTTTCATTATATAAGTGACCAGATATTAAATTTTCTAGGTTCTTAATGTCTTTGTCAGCTTCAACAATTTCTTTTTTGTCATCAACAAACTGACTATTTGCTTTTGATAATTCCTCATTAACTTTATTATCAGCATCATTTAATGCTTTAAATTTGTTATTGTGACTTTCAACAGCATCTTCCAATTGGCGAGTTTCAGCCTTTACGGAAGAAATTGAGCTGTTTCTTTCTTTTTCTATCTCAATTTTTAGATTTTCTAAATCAGAGATTTGAGATTTATGACTTTCTAATTCTTCAGTAAGTTCATTAATCTTATCTAAGTATACCTCATACGATTTTTCTGAGTCTGGGAATAAATACATACTGAACTTATCATAAAATTCTAGTTCTTCTTTATAGCTACTTAATGATTCTTCTGATTTAACTTTGTTAGTTTTTTCGCTAGTTAATAATTCGCTAAGTTTTTTGACATTGTCATCATATTTTTTATCAATTTCTGAAATTTTGTTTTCTTCAATTTTCGCTTGCTTATATTTTTCTAATACTTCTTTAATTTTTTGGAGCTCTTTGCCTTCTGTTTCCTTGTCACTTCTTAGTTTTAGCCCATAATTCATTAATCATTCAATATAATTTACATTGTCACTGAGCTTATTAAAATCAGCTTTACTAGAAATGAGCAACTCGTTTAAATCAGCTATAAGACTTTTTAGCTCTGATGCTTTTTTATTCGTATCTGAATTTTCTAATTTTTCACTAATTACAGCTAGTTTGCTTTCATTATCTGCTTTTTGTGCCTCAAAAGATCTTTTGTCTGCTTCCAATTCAGATTTTAAAATCTTTAAATAACTATTGTGGCTTGCACTAACTAAATTAATTTCTTTATTGTTTTTGCTTTCTAATTTTTTTAAGGCTGTTTTTAGTGACTCATTTTTACTATTTAGTTTTCTGCTTAATGAATCTTTGTACTCTTTTTCTCAACCTCTATTGCTTATATCATTCCAAAATGGTTCAGTAAATACATTTTCTCAAGCAATTCTAGCTTCTTCTTGCTTTCTTTCTCACACAGAAACATCATTGTTTAGAATGCTTTCAGAAACATCTTCTAGATGATCTCTCAATTTTTCTTCTTCATCTTTAGATATACCGTTTCAGTTGCCATTTTCAACTGATCTTGAGTTTCTTTCAACTCTATCATTAGAATCAGCAACATCTTTCTTTGCTTTTTCAAGCAATGCTTTATTTTTAGCATCAGTATATGTATCATCAAATAATCTAAGTGTTGATTCTGATGATGATTCATTATGATCTTCTGTAGCAATTAAATTATCTATTTTTCTTGCAATGCCTCACTCACTATCTCTTGATGGATTTCAGTCAATATCTAAGCCAGAAATTGAATCTCTATAGATTCTGCTTTTTATACTTTCAATTGATCTACCATTAGCATCACTAAATAAATATGAAGTCAATTTAGCTGATGCATCTTCATGTTTTTTGCCAAGTTCTTTTTCTAATTTGTCATTAGCTGGTGGATTTGAAGGTTGAGTATTAGGTGGAGTAGTAGGCTCAGTGTTTGAAGGTGGGTTAACTGGATTAGGTGCTGGTTGAACTGATGGTGATTCATTAGGAGGAGTGACAGGTTCAGCGGCTGGTGGTGTTACTGGGTTAGGCGCTGGCGCAGTAGCAGGAGTGTCATTTTCTGTTTTGTTTTTTACTACACAAGTAGCGGATATAAAAGGAGAAGCTAAGGCTAAAATGCCTGAGCTTAATAGTAATTTTTTCTTCATTAATTCTTCCTCATATTAACTTTTGAATATTAAATTGGAAAAATTATATATAAAAAATACCCCCCCCCAAACTAAGCAGAAAATCTGCTTATTTTGTGCTACTTTGTCAAAAAAAATATGGAAATTCCCATATTTTTTGCTTATCTACTTAGTGTATCTTTTTATCTCTTCATCAAGTTTTTTAATTTTTAACTCTATTTGTTGTTCATTATTATAAACTTGTTCTTCTAATGTTTCTTGATCTTCTGCATAAACATCTTCTAGCTCATCAATAAATTCTGACTTTTCTTCTGCTTTAGATAATTTATCTTGAAGATCTTTATCTTTTTCTTTTAGATTTTCTAATTCCTTATCTAATTTGCTACTTTCTTCTGTTAGTTCGCTTTCTTTAGCAACGACATCTCACATTAGCAATTCTAACATTGAAATGTTATCACTGTATAGTCTTAGTAAATCTTCATTTGTTTGCTTGTTTGTGTGCTCTTCACCTATAAATTTAGCAATTCTATCATCTTCTGTTTTTAGTTTAGCAAGAATTTTTTTATACTCACTTGATTTTTGCTCATTTTCTTTGACTAATGTTGTAATTTTGCTAACTAAATTGTTTTTGGTAGCTTTATCTTCTATTTTAAGACGTGCTAGTTCACTAATTAATTCTTTTGCTTCATCTCTATTTTCAATTTGCAATTCTAATTCTTCAGCAGTGATACCTGCAACATAGTCTAATAATCCTATTTCACTCTTTTGTGAATAAGTTAATTCATTCATTAATTTTTTAATTAGTGTATCTGATTTTTCTGCTTCATTCTTTTTGTCATGAATTAATTTGTTTATTTCAGCTGCAGTGTTTTCATATTCATTATTGATTGATTCAATATCACTTTTTAACTCACTTACTGTTGCAGTTATTTTCTTTTCTTCTTTATTAATTGAATCAGTTTCTTCTCTAACCTTTGTGCCAAACTCAACTTCGCTATTATATAAGATCACCTTATTGCCATATTTTGTCAACTCTTCCTTAGCTATTTCAAACAGCTCTTTTAAGTCTTGCAAAGCTTCCTTTGCTAAAGCTAACTCACTTTTAACATGTTCAGCCTTTTCAGTAAGCTCAACTATGTTTTTATTATTTTCAGCTTTTTGTCTTTCTAAGTCTGTTTTATAAGCTTCTAGATCACTTCTAAGTAGGTTTAAATATTTGTTATTACTATCTATTAGTCTATCAACTTCATCTCAATCTTTTTTTGAACTGCTTGAAACACTAATAGTTTCTCTTTTTGCTTACTTAATGATTCTTTGTATTCTTTAGTAAAGTCTTTACTACTACTTATATTACTATAAAATGGCGTTCAATTTCAGATTCTATTTAAAGCATCTCTTTTATCATTAGTATATGTATCATCAAATAATCTAAGTGTTGATTCGGATGATGCCTCTTCATGTTTTTTGCTATGTTCTTTTTCTAGTTTGTCTTTAGCTGTTGGATTTGATGGTTGAGCATTAGGTGGTGTAGTAGGCTCAGTGTTTGAAGGTGGGTTAACTGGATTAGGTGCTGGTTGAACTGAAGGTGATTCATTAGGAGGAGTGACAGGTTCAGCGGCTGGTGGTGTTACTGGGCTAGGTGCTGGCGCAGTAGCAGGAGTGTCATTTTCTGTTTTGTTTTTTACTACACAAGTAGCGGATATAAAAGGAGAAGCTAAGGCTAAAATACCTGAGCTTAATAGTAATTTTTTCTTCATTAATTGTCCTCATATTAATTTTTGAATATTAAATCTGGATCATTATATAAAAATCCCCCCCCCCAAACTAAGCAGAAAATCTGCTTATTTTGAATTTTGATTAAAAAAATATGGAAATTTTCCATACTTTTTTAATTACTTTTTGCTTAATTTTTCTATTTCTTTTATTGATTTATTTAATTCTCCTATTTTTCTTTGTCTGTGGTTTTTATCTTCTTCTAATTTATAGGCTTCTTTTTCTAATTCAAGCTCTTCTTTTTCATATTTTTTCTCTAGTTCTAAAATTGATTTTGAAGTTTTGTTTAGATTCTCTAATTTACTTTGAAGCTCTTTAGCTTTTTGTTTTAATTCAGAAAGTTTACTTTCAAAGTCTTTTACTTCAGCTTCTGATTTTTGCTTTCTTTTCTTGCCTTCAGCAATAAATGACTCAATTGTTTTAATGCTTTGGTCATAAATTATTGTGTAGTATTTTTTAACATAATCTAATGAATTTTTACTTGGATCAGGAATTTCTTTCTTTAGCGCTTCCAAATTGCTTTTTAGTTCTTTAAGGTTTGCTTCCTTTCCTGTCTCAGCAGTCTTAACTATCTTTTCAATTCTTTTCTTAATGTCTTCTGCTTTATTATTTAGAAAGTCTTTTTCTTTATCAGTTAGTTTAGAATAAAAGTCTTTTTCTTCTTGTGCGCCAGCCAAAATATCTTCTAAATCTTTTATGCTTTCAGTTGTTTCTTTTAGTTCGCTTTTTGCTTTTATTAATATGCTTTCTTCAAGCGATTCTATATCATTATTATTCTTATTAATTTCAGCTTCTAAGACTGTTTTATTGGATTCAAAGTCATTTTTGCGTTTAGCAATATCTTCTTGATGTTGTTTCTCAAGCAAGTTGGATTTTTTGTCAATTTCAACTATTTTCTTGTCAATTGAACTTATGCTTGTTAATAAAGTCTGTTTGTATTTTTCAAACATTTCTTTATAACTGACATTTGATGTAATATCAGCACCAGTAGGACTATTGTCATACACTGAATCTCAACTTTTATTTGAAGATTCAGACCTTGCTGAATTATTATTAGGATTAGGGGCAGGTGAAGTACTAGGTGGTGTAACAGCTGGATTGGAATTTGAATTATTCTGAGTTTTTGTATCATTGCATCTAGCTGAAACTAAAGGTAAAACTAGTGAAAGAACGCCACCTGCTATCAAAAACTTCTTTTTCATTGTAAACCTCGAATTTAATATTAGTTTTTAATATAAACTTATTATAAACTTGCTTGAATAGTTTCTTAATTCTTTAAAAAGATATTATGAAACTAGATTATAAATAAATGGAAAAAATATTAAAACCTTCTCGCTATAAATGAGAAGGTTTTAAACGTTTGAAACTGTTTTATAGGATAAATAGTCTATGTGGGGGATTTATATTATTTAAATTCCTTTAATTCTTTTTCAATTTTTTCTATTGTTGGAAGCATTTCTTTTTCAAGCTCATATACTTCTTTTTCTAATTTTGCATAGTCAGCATTATAAGCTTTTTCTAACTCTTCAATCCCTTTTTCTTTAGTAGATTTAGTTTCTCTGATGTTTACTTCTAGTCTTTGTGAAGCACTTTTTAGTTTAGATAATTCTTTTTGTAACTCTTCATTTTTCTTTGTTAATTCAGCTACTAGAGCAGTTTGTTTCTTAATCTCTTCAGTTATCCTTTCAATATCTTTACTATAAAGCTTTTCATTGTCTCTTCACTTTCCTATATCGCTGTTAACTTTTAGTAAGTACGCAGTAATATCGCTATCTTTCTTGCTTAATGTAGACAATTCAGAATCATTTTTGCTCTTGGCTTCTTCTTTTGTCTTGCTGTCTTTATCTATTTCACTAATGGCATTTGTTCTCTTCATTTCTTTTTCGGAAATTGATTTATTTATTTCATTAATGCTTGTTTCTAGAGCTGAAATTTCTTTGTATTTTTCTAAAAGTTTTTCTAAATTAGTTTTTGGCGAAAAATCATAAGCAAAAGCAATTATTTCTTCGTCTTTAGCAATTTCAGTAATTAGCCTATCTTTTTCTGCCTTATCTTTTCTGCTTGATTCCATTTTCTCTGTTAGTGAATCTTTGTCTTTTTTAATTTCTGCCTCGAATGATTTAGTAGTTTCTTCTTTTTTGGTCTTTATCTTTTCTAAAGCTTCAGTAAGTTCTTTATTAGTTTTTGATAACTCAGCAATTTGGTCTCTAATCTTTTTATCTTCACTTAGCTTTTCATCATATTCTTTTACTAAGTCATTAAAGTGCTTGAATTCTTCATTTGCGCCTTCAAGCGAATCATTTAGTGTAGCTAACGTTTCTTTGGCTTTTGGCAAGTTTTTTGTAACATCTGGTTCATTTAATAGCTTATTAATTTCTTCTATTTGTTTTTCAGCTTCTTGCTTTTTAGTTTCTAATCCAGCAATACGAGATCCAAGTTCGCTTTTTAAGCGAGCTAAAAGTTTGTCATTAGTATCTTTAAGCTCATCGAGTTTTTTATTGTTGTTTTCTTCTAACTTAGAATACTCTTTGTAATATTTGGTAATTCTTTCTTTGTATTCATTTAAAAAGCTTCTTGGAGTTATTTCGTTTCAGAATGGGTTTCTATCAAATAAAGTTTTTAATTTATCCCTTGATCTTCTTTCAGCATCTTTGACTTTTTCTGTGTATTCATCACTGAATAAATCACCAGTTGATTTGGCGCTAGAAGTTATATGATCTTCATAAAGAATCATGTCATCTATTTTAGCTTTTATTTCATCTTCCATTACTTTATTAACATAGTCTTTAAATTTATCACTAAATAACTCAGCAACTTCATTAGCTGCTAAATATTCATCAAATTTTGCTTTATTATTTCTTCAGTTTTCAGCTAGATAATCTTTAACTATTTTATCAATTTGATCCTTAGTTAGGTAAAGGTCAATATCTAAACCTGATTTTGAATCTCTGTAAATTCTTGCTTTGACTTCTTCTATAGCTTTTTTATAGGAATCGCTGAATAATTCTTTAGTAATTTCAGATACTCCTGTGAGAATCTTTTTAATTCTTTCTTGTTTATGTTTTTCAAGTGCTTTTTCAATTTTTTCTATTTCATCAGCAACTTTATCGCTTTGCAATTCATACTTAAAGACATATTTATCAAAGTTGTCATCGTTTTTATTGCTATTTTTTTCTAAAACAGATATCAATTTCTCTTTATCAAGCAATTTAGCAAGTTCAGCAGCAAGTTTTTTCTCTTCTGTTTTTAATTGAGCTAAATCTTCTTCAGCTTCTTTAACAACTTGTGTCCCAGCAGCTTCTTCTTTTTCGCCAGTTGCCATATGAGCATTTAATTTTTCTATATCTTTATCATATGTAGTCACATTATCACTATACTTCTTAGCTTCTTTAGATTTTGAATCTAAATATGTTCTTCAGTCTTTAGAATTCTTAATCAAAGCTTTTACTTGTTCATTTAATATTTCTAACTCACTAGCTAAATTATCTTTATTGTGACCTTCATTATTTGCTTCTTCAACTAATTTGTTGATTTCTTCAATTGCCTTTGAGTTATCTTTTAGGAACGCATTAATTTCGTTTTGTAACTCAGTTAACTCTTCATTGTCTTCACTAATTGCCTTGTTTCATTCGGAAATTAATTCATGGTTAAATTTCACTTCATTATTAAAGTAAAACTCTTCTGAGAAATTATTACTATATTTATCTTTTATTATGCCTTCAAGATATTCAATTTGTTTCTTAAGTTCATATGAAGATTGATAAAAACTCTCGAGCAATTGGCTAAATACATCTTTTTTCTTAATGTCTGAAGAGATTTTCTCAATTTTTGCTTCTAAATCCTTGATTTGCTTTTCTAGAGTATCAATTTTGTCACCAAAAACCTTAACTTTTGTAACCTCTTCAGTTGCAATTTTAGCCTCACCTTCATAGTATGCTTTTTCTTCCTTAGCGCCTTCAAGCAAGTCTAAGATATCTTTCTTAGACTCTTTAGTTTCAGCTAATTCAGCCTTAGCTTTTACTAATTTTTCTTTTTCAAGGTAGTTAAGTTTAGATTTGTTTTCAGCAATTTTCTTTTGAATTGCCTTTTTGTTAGTTTCTAACTCATTTTTAAGATTGCTAATATATGCTTCATATTGCTTTCTTAATGATTCACTAGCTTTATCTGATGATGAAACTATGTTGTCATAATATTCTTTGACTTGCATAAAATGAGCTTTTAATTTATTTAAAGCTTTATCGCTCATAGTTTCATAGTCATAAAGACTTACTTTGCCTATTTCACTTCCAGTTACATCATCTTTAAAAATAGAATATCAATAATTAGCAACAAATTCTTTAAATACTTTTTCATTGATTTTCTTATTTTCATCTAATATTTTCTTAACTTCATCAGCTAAGCGTTTTTCTTCTTTTGCTAACTCTTCTTTAGTTGGATGTCAATTAATATCCATACCAGTTGGGCTGTCTCTAAAAATTGAATCTAAACGATTCTTAATAAATTCTTTGAATACTTTTTCATTGATTTTTCTATTTTCATCCAATATTTTCTTAACTTCATCATCTAAGCGCTTTTTCTCTTTTTCTAATTCATCTTTGCTTGGATGTAAGAAAATATCTTCGCCAGTTGGGCTATCATTAAAAATTTCATTCCATGAATGAACAAATCTGGCTTGGTTATTATCACCTGGTCTAGTTCCACCTCCTGGTTGATCACCATTGCCAGGTTGTGTGCTTCCGCCTGGCTGAGTACTACCGCCAGGTTGTGTGCTTCCGCCAGGTTGTGTGCTACCGCCAGGTTGAGCACCTCCATCTACAGGCACTTTGTTGGCTGGATCAGTTGGTTTATCACTGTTTTCCACAAAACAAGCTGATGATAATAATGGTGAAAATAAGGCGATTAACCCACCTTTTAGTAATCATTTCTTTTTCACTGTGAACTCCTAATATTGATATTTAGACTTATATATATTTTAATACCCCCCCCCCAAAGCATTTTGCTTTGGAAGTGTTTTGTCACAATTTTCCATATTAATGTGAAAAAAATATGGTTTTTGTGTTTTTTGCTTGGCTACTAGAACAATGCTACATCTAAGATATATTGTTTAATTTGTATTTATTCACTTTTTAATCTATTCAAAGTAAGTTAACAACATATCAAGCTAAGCAGTCCAAAATAAAAAAAGTAGAAAATGCAAAAGTGCTTTTCTACTATTGTTTTTTACTTTTTATCAATTGCCTTGATTGCTTCTTCAAGTTTGTTTATTATTTCTTGATATCTTGCAACTTTTTTATCCGTATTAATTTCTAATTCATATGATTCTTTATCTAACTTGTTCATTTGGCGTTCGTAATTTTTATACGCTTGATCGATAAAATTGATTGTTTCTTTTTCTATTCTTTTAATAAGTTCGTCAAGCTCCTTGTTATTCTCTATATATGATTTAGCAAACTCAGGTCTATAAGAATCTATCTTACTTGTAAGGTTATTTATATGATTATTAACTGTTCCAATATTGCTTTCAATATCTCTTATATTCTTTTTATATAGCGACACAAGTGTATTTATTTTTTTAAGCTCATCATTATGATCACTTAACCACTTATCAACTTCTTCTTTTTCCTTTAATAGTTTCATATGTTTGTCATCATATGATTTAACAATTTCTTTATGCTCGTTTAAAGCTGCTTTCTCAGCGGCTCAGATTTTGGCACGTTTTTCTTTTAGTTCAGCTTCTAGTTCATCACGAAGTTCTTTTGCTACCTTTTCACTTTTGGCAAGCAGCTCTTTTGCATACAAGACACCTTTAAGATCATTGAAAATACTAAAGCTGCTTTTTTCTTCATTGTTGTATACAAACAAACTCTTTTCTTTTTCGTTATATAAAATCTTATTGAAATAGCCGCTCATCACCAAGAACTCACTTGATATACTTCTTAGTTGTGCACTCAACTTATCTATAACTGGCACATAAACGCTTTCAACTTGTGTTATTTGATTTAAATACTTAGTGGTAATAGCTTGTTCATTATGCACAAAGAAAAATTTTTCATAATCAACCCTGTCTGCTTTTCTCTTTAATTCTTCGCTCTCAGCCATTTTCTTATCAAATATTTCAAGCTTAGACTTAGTCTCTTTTTCTAATTCCTTGGCATCTTCCAATAATTCGTTTAAATCTGTAATCTCCTCTAAAGCTAGTTTTCTTTCATTTTTCATGCTTTCAACTTTGCCGTTGACAGTTCAAAATTTGATATTATCATCATTAGATGACTTTTCTTCTGCTATTTTCTTCCTTTGATCTTCTTCATATTTTTTATACTTAGCAATTTTGTCTTGAAGCTCTTTTTCATATGACTTTTCTTTATTATTAAACTCTATTTCAGCTTCCTTTTGCTCTTTTATTGCTTCTGCTTGCGCTTTTTTAAGCTCATCAATTAAATATCTAAGGCTATCTTTGTTAGATTCATTTACTTTTGCAAGCATTTTGGCAACAATCTTATTCAAGCGCATATTTTCTTCATCAATTTGCTTGCTACTTGGATGTAAGTCAATATCAAAGCCTGAGACAGAATCTCTATAAATTCTTGACTTATAATAGTTGTATCAATATTCTTTTATTCAATAACTAAATAATTCACCAGTTAACTCAGCACTTGTGATTCTATGCTCATCTTCATGAATTTTAGCATCAACCTTGGCAGCTTCTTTATCTTCCATTGCTTTGGCTTCATCTGCCATCTTTTTGTCAACATAGTCTTTAAATCAATCACTAAATAATTCACCAGTTTCTGTTGCAGACGCTAGATATGCCTTTGAGCTAGATTCTGAATCAGTTCTCTCGCTGTTATTTGAACCGCCTTGATTACTTCCACCTCCGGGTTTAAAATCCCCCTCGCGACTGCCGGGGGATGTATGATTACTTGTTCCATCAGGATTTAATGTATTTAGCACCACACATGATGATGATATTAATGTGGAAGATAAAGTCAGTAATCCGCCTCTTAAAAACCACTTCCTTCTCATTGCAAACCTCAATAAAAATATTTATAATATATCAATATTATAAATAAAACCCCCCCCCAAAGCATTTTGCTTTGGCTCTTTTTCCACAAATTTTCCATATTATTTAGAAAATTTGCGGTTTTTTGTTTTGTTTATTAGCAAACCTTGTTTATTTTCGCTTCTGAGCTTGGAAGTTAAAAAGGTATTAAATGTAAGTAAATCAACAAGCAATAAATAAAAAAAGCAGGTATTAACCTGCTTAAAATGTTAATTATTATTTCTTTTCAGCATTCTTGGCATTAGTCATTGAACGCATAACAGCATTTATTTGCGACTCAGATGCTTTTCTGCCCATCTGTGCAAACATTGCTTTGATCATATTTCTGGTAATTGGGGGATTTTCACGAATTTGCTTTTCAAAAATCTTTCTTGCTACAAAAAAGCCAATAAAACCGCCAACTATGCCAAGGAAAAGTGCTACTCCAATAACTATACCAACTCATGCGCCTGTTGAAACCATTTAATGAAAATCTCCTAAACTTGTATTTTATTTATATTTAAATATTGTAGCATAAACATCAGCATTAATAGTTTTTATGGTTTGCGCTATTAATTTAGCTGAATCAATTAAGTCGTTAATTGATATTAGGCCTATTGGTGAGTGTAAATATCTTTGAGGAAGCGAAATAGTCAAAGTAATAGCACCGCCCTTAGCATATTGCAATTCAGCAGCATCAGTACCGCCACCCATTGAGATAAATTTATAGTGCTTAATATTGTTTTCTCTGCCTATTTTACACATGAATTCAACTAATTGTGGATTAGCCATCATGCCACCATCTTTTACTCTTATAGCAGCGCCATTGCCAATCATTGTTGTACCCTTAATTGTGCCAACTGTATCATGAGTGCTAGTTGTATCAAGCGCGATAGCAAATTCAGGATTAATTAATGAAACGCTAGTTTTAGCCCCTCTAGTTCCTACTTCTTCTTGCACAGTACCAACTAGATATAAATCAACGCCTAAATCCTCATTTTCTAATTCTTTAGCAATATATTCTAAAACACATACACCAGCTCTATTATCCATTGCCTTGCCGGCAATTAAATCCGGATTATCAAGATAAACTGTCTCACCACTCATTAAGACAACATTACCTACTTCAACCCCGTTGTCTTTAGCTTCTTGTTCAGAAAAAAAGCCAAAGTCAGCATATAAATCATCCATAGAAACTGCCTTACTTCTTTTCTCAGCTTCCATTATATGAATTGAAGTATGGCCAAAGATACCGCTGAATCTTTTGCCATTAGAATTAATTAATGTTGCCTTAGTACCAATTACAACATTAGGCCATATGCCACCAACAGCACTAAGTTTTAATTGGCCATTTTCATGTATGCCCTTAACTAAAAATCCGACCTCATCCATATGAGCAGCAACCATAAACTTTGGGGCATTAGGATGCTTTGATTTTTTGTGGAAAATAATTGAGCCAAAATTATCATAAGATACTGTAAAACAGTTGTTTTTGTTTATTTCAGCTTCCATCATTTTGGCAATATTCGATTCATATCTAGAAACTCCTTCAACTTCTAGATATTGTACTAATCTGTTTTTAAACTTAACTTTATCCATAAATTACTTCTTTACTTGTTTGGTTGAGGATCAACTGGCATGTAGCCTTTTATTAAGTCCTCAATAAGAACTTGCTTCTTTGTCTTTTGATTATTATACTTTGTATCTTTAGAATTTTTATAGTAGATATAAATAAGTACATAGTCACGGGCATAATATGAATCTTTTAGTCAATAGCTAGTTGAACTATGACGCAAACCTGAAACACCAGTTCAGAACTCAGGATTTACTACTTTTTCACCTACTAGTCCAATTGCTGCATAGTTATTTTTGTATTTTGTTAGATTTTTATCTTGAACTGCTTTTTGGAAAGCCATTCTATAGCCTTCTCTTAAAAATGCTTCAGAAGTAAGATTTGTTGCGTTTCAGAATAATCCACTAGGTGTGTTTGAATATAAAATTGAAGCTAAAGATGCATAAACTCTTCAAAGAGCTTGATAACCTTCAACATTTTCTTTTACTTCTTGAGCTGTTTTATAGACCTTTTCGGATTTTTCTAACTCATCAACATAGTTCTTCATTAATGGTGTAACAAATGCAGAAATTAATTGTTGTACCTTACCTCTAATAATACCTCAGAAGCCGCGAGCGCCTAACGATGAATTGCCTTTTGACTTCTCTGAATTAAATATAGCATTAAATAAGCCTTTATTTTCATCAGCAGGAGCATATTTAAACATAATGTTAATAAAATCAGCATATGATTTAGCATCAACTTTTTCTAAAAGTTTTTCAAATTTAGGTATGTTATCAAATACCTTAGCAATTGAAATAACATTGCCATCACTTATGAATTTAAGTGCACCATTTTTTGCTGCTTCAGCAATTTTAGTAAATATATCATCATTATCTTTAAGCTCTTTTAAAGCAGTAAACACACTATCAATTACATCATTAAATATCTCAATGATTTGGACGTTTGTGCCTGTTTCATTGGTGTTTTGGCCAACAATTGCTTTTGAAATTGATTCAAAGAATTTACTTAATTTATCTAATTCTTTATCAGCAGGAATTTTATAACCATCACTATTTAATGAATCAATTGTTATCTTAGCCATTACTTTAAATAGCTTACTATCTTTTGCATTGACAATGTCAATAATTCATTTTTTAATATGCTCTTTGGCTTTGCTATCTTCAACATTCTTAAATAATGTTGAAATAAGTTTTGGTCATGAATCAACATCTTTTAACTTACTTGCATCATCAAATAATTTACCTATAAATAAGTCTAATGCACCTTTTGTGTTACCTGACTTAAGCATAGATTTAAAGAAATCTTTAGCATCTTGTTCAGTAATGCCTTTTGATGATAATAATTTAGCAAGGCCAAAATCATCAATGAATTTGTTTACTAAAGTATCGTCGCTTGAAGCCCCCTCAGCAATTTTCTTTAAGTTTTCACTTAAAACTTTGTGATGTTTTTCTAATGTTGAAGAATTAAGAATTATTCTCATAAAACTAAAGTCTTCAAAGTTTAATGATTTTGCTGTTAATCCTAATATTTCAGAGAATAAATCTGTTAATGATTTATGTTTGTCTAATCCATTACTTAAGCCATTAAGCACATTCGGAATAATATGCAAGTCGTTAGTTAATGAAGGTAATTCATTTAATAAATCAGTAAAGAATGCTGTATTTTTGCTGCTATTAACATCAATTTTGTAATGTGCAAGCTGTTCGCTTAATAATTTTTCAATAAGGCTTTTAACTGATTGCTCTTTTAAAAAGCTTTCTAGAATTACTGAAAAGTCTTTCGAAATTAGATAAATCTTGTCCTTGCTATCTAGATATATTTTTAGAACATCAGCTATAGTGTTAGCATTATGATATTTATAAACATCTTGCTTCATTGTAAGGGTAACATTTCTCATTATTGAAGCAATAACTTTATGATTCTTAACAAAAATTGACTGAATTAGTGAATTAAAATCATTCTTAGAAATGTACTTGCTGATTTGATTCGAATCAAAAGACCTGGTAAGCTGATCATAAATCATTGATCCAGCTTCTTTTGTCCCTGCAGCATAGTTAAATATATTTGCTACAAACTGACCAATTGTGTCTTCATGGTTAAGCACTATCTCAGTTGTTGCAAGTGATTTAATTAAGTCAATTGCAGTTTTTTCTCAATTTTGCGCACTGAATTTATCTTTTAGATTCTTAGTTGCAAGCTCTTCAATTGCTTTGCTCTCTATCTTTGTGCCGTTTTTGGCTATTTCATCAAAAACGCCAGTAAAGAATCATTTATCAAGCTCTAAAACATTGCTTACCTTATCATAATTTTGAAGCGAATCACTAATTAAAGCAATTAAGTCTTTCTCATTTATGTCTTTTATTAGTGCACTTTCATTTTTCATTAATTTGTAAATTAATGTTGCATAAGTATATCTAATAGAATCTTTAGCAAAAGCTTTCTTAATTATGCTCTTTACATTCTCAACAACTTTACCTTTAACAGCCGAATCAGACAACCAAGTTTTAATTAACTTATCATAGTCATTAAAATCAGTGATACGCATCTTTTCTGAGAAAAAGCCATTTGTTAATAATGAAAGTGATAATTCTTGCAAGTCTTTATCATCAGCAAGATAGTTTATAAGCTCTTTAATTTTATCAATGCTTATATCAACAGTTCCCTTTGTTCCGCCAAGTGAATTGAGTAAGTTTTTAAGTATGTTACCAGTTTCATCAAAATTGATAAATTCTTTAGCAAACTTAATTAAATCTTCTGTTGACTTCTTGTTAACCAAGGACTTAACAGCTTTATCAAGCAATGATTTAACTGAAGTAGCTTTATTTACATCTTCAGTACTTATTGAAAGTAATTCATCAGTTAGCGATTTAAACAATTTTTGGAAATGTGTGCTCTTAAATGATTTTTGAATTAAGGCAACAAAATCACTTTGTGACGCAAAAGTTTTAATATCAGCTGATGATTCAAAAATCTTGTTTCCTAAATCTTTACTAAAGTTATCGTTTGTAAATACTTTCTTAATTGTATTATCAATAAGTTTAGTTAGCATTGATTTATTGTTTTGTGTTAATGATTTTGAGCTAACTGCTTTAATTAAGTCTAACAAGTTTTTATCTCATTGCTCACTTGTCAAGCTTGCTTTAAGTTTTTCAATGTAATTATCAAAAACTTTCTTTAAGCTGGCTCCTGAACCATTATTTTTTAGCTCATTGAATAGCTCCTCAACAAAGTATTCTCTTAGTTTTAATTTTTGACCTAATTCTGGCAATACTTTAAATAAATCTTTAATAAAGTTGGTAAATTCATCTAAAGTAATGTCTTCAAATACTTCGCCATACTTTTTGGCTGCATTAAATGAAGATCTAGCAAAAATGGTAGCAACTTCATCTTTTTGTAACACTGATGCAAAGAACTTTTCTAGTTTTTCAGATAAATCTTTTGTATTACTGTCTTTTAATCAGCTTTTAATTATTAAATCAAGACTTGAAAGGTCATCAAGCTTAACATTATCACCAAAAATTCCTTTAGTTAAAAAGTCTTTAGATAAGTCAGTAATCTCTGGACTATCAATTATTAAATTAAATAGTGTTTTTATGTCATCTTCAGAAAACTCAAAGAAGTCTTTTGAAGCATTTTTTACTAGTTTAGTAAACTCATTGCTTCCAACTAATGATTTTGCAAGTTGTTTTACGAGTTCAAAATCACCACTATTTATTATTTTGTTAGCTAATAAATTAATAAGTTGTTTTAAAGTTGAAAAACCTTGAATTGTTTGAACTTCAGAATCAGCTAATTTATTAAATACGCTGGTGAATAAATTCCTAAAAGCGCTGTTTTGTAGTACTTTATGAACTAATGATGATAATTCATCTCTTGAAATAAGTTTTTCAATTTCAGAATCACCTGATGCATTGATTATCTCATTTGTAAGTGTGCTTGAAACTAATTTTTTGCTTTCTGCAAAGTCAAAAATGTTTGAAACTAGCTTAGCTAGTGTATCTTTATGACTTTTAACAAAATTATCTTTTACTAAAGCTTTTGATAAATCTAAAATTGTTGTTTCAACTGAACCATTTTCAAATATTCTGTTGAACTCATCTTTTAACTGATCTGATAACTCTTCAAAGTCAATATTGCCAATATGTGATCCTAAATAACCTAACAATGATTCATAAATGTTTTCAAATTTGAAAATTTTATCCAAGTCATCGTATTTACCAATAAGGCTATAAAATAGATCTTCTAGCTTGTTGTTATCAATATTTTTAGTAATCTCAGGATAACTCTTTAATAATCCTGATGCAATCTTGGCAATTAAACGCTTGATGTCATCTTTTTTAAATAGTGACTTAACAAGTTCATTAGCTCTTTGACCTAAACTTGTGTTTTTGATATTTACAAACTTAACAAAAACATCTTGAACTAAATCTTCAAATGAACTAATGTCTTCCCAATCAGTTTTGTTAAGCTCTACAAAACTTTGAGCTATATCACTAAATATAACTTCAAGTTCATTTGAATCAAAAATAGCATTTATTAACTTTTGAATATCTTCTTTATTTACAAATTTGCCTGTTTTATTGGCGTTTTGGAAAATATATCATGAAATTTTTGCTCTTAATTCAGGAGATTGTTTAGTGAACTTAAATGCATTAATAAGCAATTTTTGTGCTGTATTTTTGCTTTCTTGAACTTTTTCTGATTTAGCAACTGATTTAAATATTTTGAATAAAAAGTTATCTGGACTAGCAAAGTCTATATTCTTTTCATTTGCTTTAAAAATACTTGTAAAGAATTTACTTAAATCAAATTTAAATCCGTCTTTTGAAACGCTATCAAATAGTTTTTTCAAAATATCGTTTGAAGCTGTTTCAATGTCTTTTTGGTCAATTAATGAGTCAGAAATACTACTAAATAACTTAGCAAAATCGTCTTTAGAAATATCAGTTGTTATTCCTGGAAGTTTAGATAATTGTGCATACAATATATCACTAATAAACTTTAATGATTGCACATCTTTAACAAGTGATTTAACTAGAGATGAAATCTTTTGAATAATAGCTGAATTATGGTTTGAATCTGAAAGTCATGACTTAATTGCATTTTCAAAACTAAAGTTTGATAAATCGCTTTGGCTTCCAAAAATTCCTCTAACTGAAAAGTCTTCTAAAAGTCATTGGAAATCACTGTTTGCTAATAATTTAGATATAAATAAATTAGCATTTTCAGAGTTGATAACATCTTTTAACTCAGGAGCAAATTTAACAATTAAATTAGAAACTAATTCTTTAGTTTCGTCAAATGAAAGAATCTTTTTAACTAAATTAATAACTTCTGAATTAGACTGTAAAACAGATGTTTTGGTCAAAATCATCTTAATTAATTCTGATGAAGTTTTAACTTTTTCTAATTCATTTTTATCAATATCAGTAAGTGCAGAAACTAATGAATTAGCTGCTTTTGAAAATTCAGAACTATTTAAAATCTTGTCAAATAGTGATACAAATTTATCTTTTGAAAACACATCACTAAATTTGTTGACACTTGAAGAGTAAACTTTTTCAGCTATTAATTTAGATAAATAACTGTCTTTATTGAAATATTTAAGTGAATTTGCAAGTATTTTTTCTAAAGTTTCCTTATTGCTCTTTAAGTCTAAATCAGCAACAATTTTAAAAATTTTGATTAATGATTCATCAAGCTTTTTGCCTTCAAAGTTCTTGCTTAATTTACTTCATGTTTGTGCTAAAACATTGGCAAAATTAAAATCAGAAATTTTGCCATCTTGTAATTTAGATAATAACGAGTCTATGAATGTTTTAGATATATTAAATTCTTTATCTAAAGCTTTTAATCCCTTAATTCCTTTTGATAAAAGATCTTTTAGCTTTACTTCTTCTATATCTTTAAATACATCACCATTTGCTTTAATAATTTCAAAAACAAAGTTTGTAAATTCCTTGCTTAGTGTACTTTCTTTTGAAATTTCATCGAAAAGATTTGATGCTAAATCACTAATTATTTTTTGAATATCACTATTTTTAAGTGCTAAATGCAATAGTTCACCAACTGACTTAGCTTTTTCATAAGTTTTAGAGTTATTAGCAAGATGAATAAATAACTCACCAATTGTCTTTTTAACACTATCACTACTTAAAACTGACTTAACTATTTTTGCTAAACTTTCAGTTTTGATTGGGTTTGATGAATTTGCCCCATTTGCCTTGTTTATAGCATCAGAGAGCATTTTTTCATCAACATTTTGCACTATCATATTTTGGGCAAAATCTTCAATTATGCTTTTTAATTCTTCCTTATCTTTTTGAATTAAATCTGAATTAAAGAATGCTGCAACTAGTGAAATTAAGCTAGATTCATTTAATAAATTCTTTTTGAAAATGTTGATTAAATCAAAAAGTTTTGCTCTCTCTTTGCCTGAATTTTTGTCCTTATTTCAATATATCTTTTGAAACTCTAGTTCAGATTTTAGTAAAAAATTAGGGATAAATTCAGTTTTATCTATCCATTCTTTTAATTTATTTAAATTTTCATTATTGTTTTTTGTAAAAAAGTTTGCTAATTTGCTACTGGGGTCAGCATTTTTAACAGCCGGAAACTTAATTAACTGATCTATAGCGCCATGTAGAATATTTTTAACTAATGAGCTATTTAAAACTCTTTTCTTGTATCACTCTCAACCACTTTTTCTCTTGTCACTAAACTTTTTATAAATTTCATCTTCTTTAAAAAGATCTCTGTCAATATCGCTAGTAAGAACTTTTTTGACAGTGTCAAAAGGTTTGTCAAACTCTAATTGTTTAGAAAATGAATTAGCATCTGAATAAATATATTTATTTTCTCAGTTAATGCCTTGTTCTTTTAATTTATCACTGTTTCTTTCTGAAACAATAAGCTTAATGAACACATCCTGTGCCATTTTTTTATAGCCAAAGCTGCCAGGGTGAATATCAAATAGTGTAGGCGCTAATACATTGATATTTGAATCATTTGTTCAGAAATCAAAATCATATGAGTTTATGAAGTTAAAATTATTTTTAGTAACTTGAGACTGAATATTTGTGTTTAACAAATTAACAGCCATTTGGCTAACAATTAATGATGAATTGTTATTTTTAAATAAGTAGCCATCTAATAAAACAAAAAGATGAGGAAGTGGCAATGGATAACCTATAAAATTGACGTTTTCAGTTTTTACATATTTTTTAATCTCAGTTGAAAACACGTCAATTCTTTTCTTCATTAAATTGAATGTATCCTGAAATGCAGCACTAACGTTAGCTATTGCATTGGTTGGATTAGCTTTTATTTTTTGAATATTCTCTAAGAATTTAGGATCCTTTAATTTCTCAGAAACTAATTCCATAAAGTCATTAGCAGCTAATGTAACAGTAACTAAGTTGGCTTTTTGTAGCTCTTCTTTGATTTTTTTAGATTTTTCAATTAAGTTTTCTCCAAACTTAACCTTATAGTAAGCTAATTTTGCTGGATTTTTTGTCTGCAACTCTTTCAATGATTTTTCATTTACAGTAAGTAAAAACTTCCAATCTTCTAAGGTCGTGCCTGATGAAGCATAGTTAGTATATGATTCTAATTTATTATTCTCTCTATTTGATTTTTGAATAAAAGAAGCTAAATATGTAGGGAATGATATACCAGTAATTTCGTTTTTTTCTTTATCATAATTACCTGGGTAATCTTTGTCTAAGTGAGAATCAAAACCAGCAGATATTGAATCTCCTAAAGCAACATATTTAACTTTTTCATTTTCTTTAATAACATTTGAACTTGCTTTTCTCTGATCCAAATTATTAGCATGCGAAGTAGTATCTAATGATGTAATACTTGAATCAACTGTTGGCAATCCAGGAGCACCGTGTACCTCGTTTTGAAAGTTCTTGCTACCTGAAGCTTCTATTTTTTTATCGCCAAAAGGAATGTATGAAAGTCCTACAGCTAAAGCTACTGTAGCAGAGAAGGTAACAACACTAGTAATAATAATTGGTTTTAGTTTCAATTTCATTATTATTTCTCCTTAGATTGTAAGTTCATTAAATTATAAAGAAAAAAGCAATAATGTATAACTTTTGTAAAGTTATAGAACTTTTCGTATAGGCCTATATTATAGGCTAAAAAGAAAAGCCGAATGCTTGATTCGGCTTTGTTTTTGCTCTTAATTATCAGAATCGTCAGTAAATTCAATCATGTTAGCAGAAAAAGCTTCTGATTGGAATTCATCAAAAATATGCTGAATTTCTACTCTGTGTTCCATGTTTAGAATTTCATTTTCATCGGCTACAAACTTAACTGTTTTAATATCTGGATCATATTTATCAGCAAAATATGATTTAGGATTACGTAAGTCATATTTTCCATTTTCTTCAAAGTTTGAGTTAGTTCCAGCTGGTATTTTGTGGCCTAAAATAATGTTTTCTTTTAGTCCTTTAAGTCTGTCAACTTGTGCTTTAATAGAAGCATTAACTAAAATCTTTGGAGTTTCTTGATATGAAGCAGCAGCTAGGAATGAATCTGATAATAATGGAATTTGTTTAGCACCCTTAATTTTCACTTCACCAAAAGGAGGTTTTTTACCTTCTGAAATTAAACGAGCACTCTCTTTTTGGTAAACATGAACATCAACTAATGATCCATTAAAGAAGTCTGAATCACCTGAGTCAGTAATTAAAATCTTAGAAAGCATTTGACGAATAATTATTTCAATATACTTGTCGCTAATTGTAATACCTTGTAAACGGTATAGCTTTTGTACTTCTTTAAGAATGTAATTTTGTACTAAACGTGTATCACCAACTCTTAAAAGGTTGTTAAGGACAATTGGGCCTTCAACAATCTTTTGACCTGGAGTAACTTTGTCATTGATTTTGACTCTAATTTTTCTGCCGGCTCTAGTTTTGTACTCAACTGTGTTGACTTTGCCATCACGAGTTTTGTACTCTTGTGTAATAACATCATATTCAACTGATTCAGAGCCCTCTTTGACACGTTTAATGTCAGTAATACGTCCATAGTAATTAGCTATAACAGCAGGACGACCTCAAGGTGAATCATAGGCGTCAATTAACTCAATTAATCTACCAAAACCACCAGTAATATCCTCAACACCAGCAACACCACCAGTATGGAATGTACGCATTGTAAGCTGAGTACCAGGCTCACCAATTGATTGAGCAGCAATAACACCAACAGCTTCACCGATGTTAACTACACGGTTAAGAGCTAGATCTTTACCGTAACATTTTTTACATACACCATTAGGCGTGTAACATGAAAGCACTGAACGAATTTCTACTTTCTTAATGCCGTTTTCGACAATTTCAGTCGCTATTTCAGGGGTAATTAATTCATCAGCATCAACAATTAACTTGCCATTTTTATCATAAATAGCTTTGTTAGTAAATCTTCCTTCAATTCTGTCATATAAAGCTTCAATAACAGTATTTGTTTTAGTATCTAAAATGTCTTTAACTTGGAAGCCATAATCAGTACCACAGTCATCTTCTCTAACTGTAATTCCTTGGGCAACGTCAACTAATCTTCTGGTTAAATAACCTGATTTAGCAGTGTTAAGCGCTGTATCGGTTAGACCTTTACGAGCACCGTGGGTTGATGAGTAAAACTCATAAGCTGTAAGACCATTTAAGAATGATGACTTAACTGGAATTTCAACAGTTGAACGAACCACACGTTCGTTTTCAGCATCGGCTTTAAGCACCTTAGTGTTGTTGTTCATAAGTCCACGCATACCAGCTAATTGCACGAAGTTACTTGAGTTACCACGAGCACCAGAATTAAACATCATAAACAATGAGTTATCTGGATAAAGCTTAGTTAATTTCTTAAGGTCTTTTTCAATATCATCCTTAATAGCAGCTCACTTAGCTATAGTAGCATTATATCTTTCATCATCAGTCATTAAACCTTGATCAAAGTAGTCTTTTAATAGCTCAATATATTTGTCACCTTCAGCAATTCTACTCTTAGTATCTTGGTGGGTAATAACGTCACTAATTGAAATAGTTGTACCTGAAATTGTTGAGAATTTGTAACCTAATTCCTTAATGTTGTCTAAAACATTAGCAACAATGTTTGTGTATTTAAATCAAACAATTTCTAATAATTTAGTGTAGTCATTAACTGTTCAAATAGGTTCTTCAGTTCTTTCTCTTACAATAATTTCTTGTGAAATAGCTTTGTACTCTTCAACAATAATTTTTTCAAGAATTTCGACATGATTTACATCAATAGGTTTGCCGTTAAAGTCTTTTAATTCGGCACATAGGTCAAAAATTTGACTTATTTCATTGGCGTTAATTTGATTTATAACACTGGCTACATCACTCTTAGTTACAATAGCAACATATTTGTCATAAACTCTACGCACAATTTTAGCAACGTCTTTTTTGCTTAGTGGCAAGTTAAGTGGCATTTGTGCAATTACTTCAGCAAAATTTTGACCATAAGGAAGCAAGAATTGTTCTAATTGATTCTTGTTATTTGAAGTGTAAACAACTTCTTTTTCACTTAGCTTAACTTCGCCGTTTGCGTCTGTTTTATTAACATATTCGACATGTTTACCAAAAATAAATTCAAAACTTTCAGGGAACGCTCTGTTGAAAATAAATTTACCAACAGTTGAAATAATGTATTTATTTTCAGGTGAGTAATTAAGTCTCTTTTTATTAATTTCACTAATAGGAAGTGCTATACGCGCATGAAGAGAAACTAACTTATTTTCATAAGCTAATAACATTTCATCATAGGTTGAGAAAAACTTACCTTCACCAACAACCTTATCGCCATCAATAGCAGCTGATTTTTCCATTGTTAGGTAATAAAGACCAAGAATAA
This sequence comes from Mycoplasmopsis agalactiae 14628, assembly GCF_000266865.1. GTDB lineage: Bacteria > Bacillota_I > Bacilli_A > Mycoplasmatales > Metamycoplasmataceae > Mycoplasmopsis > Mycoplasmopsis agalactiae_A. The sequence goes on from NZ_AJPR01000006.1 coordinate 24,093, forward strand.
TATCTTGTGCAGGGTTGATAATAGGTTCACCATCTTTAGGACCTAAAATGTTTTTAGAAGCTAACATTAATTCTCTAGCTTCACGCACAGCTTCTTCGCTAATAGGTACATGGATTGCCATTTGGTCACCGTCAAAGTCGGCATTAAATGGGGTACATGAAAGAGGGTGAAGCTTGATTGCTTTACCACGAATAAGCACAGGTTCATAAGCTTGAATTGATAAACGGTGCAATGTTGGCGCACGGTTTAAAAGTACAACTTTGCCTTCAATAGCTTTTTCTACATAAGGTCAAATAATTGGATCTAAGTTTTCGATTGCTTTCTTACCGGCTTTAATTGAATTAATGTGGCTGTCGCCATTAATTAATTCTTTGATAATTCAAGGCTCGAATAGTTTCGCAGCCATTTCACGAGGCACACCGACTTGGTGCATTTTTAACTCAGGGCCAACAACAATAACTGAACGACCCGAGTAGTCAACACGTTTACCTAAAAGGTTTTGTCTAAATCTACCTTTTTTACCAGTTAATGTGTCACTAATTGACTTAAGTGGACGGTTGTCTTTTGAAGTAACTGGTGCCGGTTTTTTTCTAGAGTTATCAATTAAGGCATCAACTGCTTCTTGAATCATTCTAAACTCATTTTGCTTAATAAGCATAGGAGCATCAGTTTCTTCTCATTTTTTCAAACGGTTGTTTCTAATAATGATACGACGGTAAAGTTCGTTAACATCACTAGTTGAGTGACGGCCACCATCTAATTGTACTAATGGACGTAAGTCTGCTGGAATAACAGGAAGATCGTAAATAAGCATTGATTTAGGATCTTGGCCTGAGTGAATAAAGGCATTAACAACAGCTAAACGTTTGTATAGTTTAGATCTTTCTTGTGCCTTAATTGAGGCAGTTGGGTTATTATCAAAGTGTTGGTTAATTTTTTCAATTTCACTTTCAATAAATTCAGCTTCTGCTTTTAAGTCAATATTTTCTAAAAGGTATTCAATGGCTTTAGAACCAGTTGAAATTTTAGCTTTAGAAAATTCATGAATAATTTCGTTGTATTCATAAAAGTCAATACCATAGTCTTGACCAGTTTGTGAAACAGCATATGATTCTAATTCTGCTAATGCTTCACTAATTATTTCATACTCTTCAGTATCTTTTTCAAATCTTTCTTTAAGTTCTTCAAGTGCATCTGCATAAATAATAGCAGCATCTGAGATGTCAATAATTGCATTCTTTTGCAACTTTTTAAGACCACCATCTTCTAAAACAATATGACTCTTGTAGTAGATTAATTTTTCCAAATCTCCCTTTGAAACAGTCTTATTGGAATTAGCAATTCTTAGTCCTAATAACTTAGAAATAATTGAGTGGTCAATCTTGAAAAATCAAAAGTGCACAACTGGGTTTTCTAAATGAATGTGTCCCATTCTGCTTCTTCTTACCATTTTTGGCAAAATAACAGGTTGGTATTTTTGACACATAGGTGTTTTTTCACAAATAGTGTTTTCATCACTTTTCTTATATTTAGTACCACAAATTGGACATTTAAAGTCAGTTGTAGGGCCAAAAATAAGCTCATCAAATAAACCATCACGCTCTGGTTTATAGCTCTTATAGTTAATTGTTTCAGGCTTAGTTACTTCACCGCATGATCAATTTTTAACATCGTCTTGAGCTGCTAATGATATTTTAATTTTCTTAATGTCTTTAGCTATTTTTTTATTAAAACTACTCATTATAGTCTCCCTCATTACCAACTGAATTGCTTATGTCAAAGTATTGTTGGGCTTCTTCATCATCTTCTTCATTATTTGCAGTTGTAATATCTAATTTCATTCCTAATCCATTTAATTCATAGTTCAATACGTTAAATGATTCAGGAATACCTGGAGTTGGTAAGTCTTTGCCAGTAACTAATGATGTATATAGTTGGTTACGTCCAACAATGTCATCTGATTTGTATGTAAGAATTTCTTGCAACACGTTTGAAGCACCATAAGATTCAATAGCTCATGTTTCCATCTCACCAAATCTTTGACCACCATTTTGACTCTTACCACCAAGTGGTTGTTGAGTAATAAGTGAATATGGACCAACACTACGCGCATGCATCTTGTCATCAACCATGTGATTAAGTTTGAACATATACATAACACCAACTGATACAGGGTTGTCAAATTTTTCACCTGTAATAGGATCAATTAAAGTTTGCTTACCTGATAGTGGTAATCCAGCTTCAGAAATAACATCTTGGATGGCTTCTTTTTTAACACCATCAAATACAGGTGTAACAAACCTGCAACCTAAACTTCTAGCAGCCATACCTAAGTGCACTTCTAATACTTGACCAATATTCATACGTGAAGGCACACCTTGAGGGTTAAGCATAACATCAATAGGCGTTCCATCTTCTAAGTGTGGCATATCTTCTTCAGGAAGAATAACTGAAACAACACCTTTGTTACCGTGACGACCAGACATCTTGTCACCAACACGAATTTTACGTTTTACAGCAATAGATACTTTAACAATCATATCAATGCCATCTTCAAGCAAGTCTTTGTTTTCTCTACTTAAAATTTCAACACCAATAACAGTACCGTTATGACCGTTTTTAACTTTAAGTGATGTATCTTTAACATTAAGTTGTCTTTGACCTAAAATTGCGGCAAGCAACTTCTCTTCTCTAGATGGGTTATCGTCGCCTTTAGGTGAAACACGTCCAACTAAAACATCACCAGGAATAACTTCAGAACCAACTAAAACAATACCATGTTCATCTAAGTGTCTAATTGCATATTTAGATACGTTTGGAATATCTCTAGTTAATTCATCAGCACCAGCTTTGCTAGTTCTAAATTGAATAGTTTGCTCTTCAATGTGAATTGAGGTAAGCACATCTTTTTTAGCAAGTCTTTCATTTAAAACAATAGCATCTTCATAGTTATAACCTTTGTAAGTTGAGAAAGCAACTAAAAGGTTTTTACCTAAAGCTAACTCTCCATCTTTAAAGCTAGAACCATCAACAAGTAAATCACCTTTAGCAACATCTTGACCCACCTTAATAATAGGCTTTTGGTGAATAACAGTATCTTGGTTTGAACGTTGGAAGTTTTTAAGACTATATGTATCTAAAGTTCCCTTGTTGTTTCTGATTTTAATTTTAGCTCCATCAACATATTCAACTTTTCCTTCGTTTCTTGCTCTAAAGTTAGCAGCTGAAAACTTAGCAATGTCAGCTTCATTACCTGTTGCTACAAAAGCGGCTTCAGTTTCTAATAATGGAACTGCTTGACGTTGCATGTTAGAACCCATAAGTGCACGGTTAGCATCATCGTTTTCCAAAAATGGAATACATCCAGCGGCTACTGAAACCATTTGTCTAGATGAAACTTCAATCAAATCAACATCACTAGGTTTACCTAAAATGTATGTGTAATTTTTTCTAATTGTAAGTGTTTCGTCAACTAATCTGTTGTCATCATCAACTGTTGCAGTTGATTGAGCAATGTTATAACCAAATTCATCAGCAGCAGTTAAATAAACAACATTATCGTAGTCAACTACTGAATTGTTAACTTTGAAATATGGAGTTTGTAAGAAACCGTATTCATTAACACTTGCATAAGTTGCAAGGTTTAGGATAAGACCAATGTTTGGTCCTTCAGGGGTTTCAATAGGACAAATTCTTCCATAGTGAGTTGCATGAACGTCACGAACTTCAAATTGAGCTGTATCACGGTTAAGACCACCAGGCCCTAAAGAGGTAATACGTCTTTCGTTTGAAATCTCTGCAAGAGCATTAATTTGGTCCATGAATTGAGAAAGTTTTGAGCTATTGAAGAATGTTTTCATTTGGTTTGACACCAATTTGTTATTTGTGATGTTTTTAGGAGTAATTTTTTCAGGCTCTTTAGCTGACATTCTTTCTCTGGTTGTTTTTTCTAGTTTTGAAAGACCAACATTTAATTGATTTTGCATCAATTCGCCAACTGAAACAATTCTTTTGTTAATCATAGAATCGGCATCATCATCTTGACCAATGCCTTCTAATAAATTGAAATAGTAGTTAATTGCAGCAATAATATCTGAAGCAATTAAGTGTTGCGCATCACATTTTGGATCATTACCAATAACTAATGTAGCAAGACCTTTATCCATTTTCTTTCTGTTAGCAAAAACCAAAAGTTTAGCAACTCTGTTTGACTTCTTTAAGTATGGATAAGCTGGATCTGTATAAAGTTTTGCATACAAAATCTCAGGATTAATTCCTTCAATTTCAGTAGTTTTTAATGTGCCATTATTGAAATTTTCTTGAATTAATAATGCAAGTTTATGTTCAATGAAAGTTCCTTTTTCTAAGAACATTAATTCGCCATTTTCGTCTTTGATTTCTAAATCTTGACCTAAATATGTTTCAGTAATACGATCAATAAGACTTAATTTTTTGTTAAGTTTGTATCTACCAGTAGCACCTAAACTGTAACGCTTTTTGTTAAATAAAAGAGATGGTAAAAGATTTGCTGCTGATGTTTCAGTCATCAAATCACCTCTACGAATTGTTCTAAATAGAATTTCTCTACAGTTTTGAATAACTGTCATAGGATCTTCGCTTGATTTAAGACTCTTGTCTCTAAGTAATGTCTCTTCTAACTCTGGAGAGTGGCCAAAAAGACTGTGAATATTTTCCTCATTAAGACCAAGGGCGCCTAAAAACACTGCAAGGTTAATGTTTTTGTTTTTGTCAATCTTGATTTTTACTGAATCAGGGTTTTTAGTAGTAACTTTGTGTGAAATTTCAACTCATGAACCTAATCTAGGTAAAATTTCAAGCTTGTTAAACAAGTCATCAGATTGCTTGTTACGAACACCACAACCAAAGTAAGCACTAGGCGAACGAATTAACTGACTAACTATAACTTTTTCACTACCGTTGATAATAAAACTTCCACCTGAGTTCATAAGTGGAACTTCGCCAAGTAAAACTTCGTCATCCTTAACAACACCTTTATCAGATGTTACCTTGAATTTAGCAAAAAGCTTAGCAGCATAATTGATGCCTTTAGCTTTTGCTTCGATGATTGCATCATATTCTTTAGGTGGTACTTCTAGTCTTGCTGAATTGTGAATGTATTCTAAAGACACTTTTTTGTTGCTAGAAACAATTGGATAGTGTTCTCTTAAAATTTCTTCGATTCCGCTTTTCTTGAATCATTCAAAAGATTCCTTTGACATATTTAAAAAGTCAGGAACTTCTCAAGTAACTTTTGTAGCTGAATAATCACGGCGTTCTGTCATTGGGCCGAATTTTCTAACTTTGTATGGGTATTTATTTTGGTATTTATCTTGTGTTGATGTTGGCATATTGACAATACTCCCTCTAATCTTTTTCAAATGCAGATAAAGTAGTAAAAAATCAATACTTTTGAATAAAGTATTAAATTTAATAGTTAAATTTTATCATAATATTAAGTTTTATCCATAATAAAAATATCATATTTTGTTAGCAAACTAATTTTATGACATATGAAATGCGAATATGCCTGTTTTATAGGTGTTTTTGATTAATAATCATTGTGTTTTTAGTCCGCAAAATCAATGTATTTTTTACTAAGTTTCAAAAAATAAAAATTCTTGGTATGCCTGTGCAAAAATAAGTTTGCATAAATTCACATTTTTTTCATAAAGCGATTTAAACATTTAGACTGCTGCTAATGTGGTAATTTTTCATATATGCAAAGAATTTATTTTGCTTTTTACTATTTTAAATTTTGCAATCATTTATATTTTGGACAATTTTAACCATCACTAAAAATGTTTTATTCTAGGAGAAAAAAATGAAATCTAAATTTTTAATGACACTGCCTGCGCTTTTGGCCTTCCCAATAGTCTCAGCATCATGCACTGAGATTAATCAAAATAATTCATCAGCTGAAAATAAGACACCTGATTCAGACAGCAAAAATAAAGTAGATAATGTAACAACAGATAGTGCACACAGCAACAAAAACCAAAATGACAATAAAAGCAACACTGAACAACCTGCAAAAGACCAAGCTGAAACCTATAGCGCATTAAATGACAAAAAGCAAAAAGAAAAAATGCTTAAACATTTAAAAGAGGATCTAACAAAGTTAAAAGAAAAGAAGGCTGAATTAGAAAAAATTGTTAAAGATAATGAGTCAACTGAAAAAGAACTTAAAAAAGTTTGAGAAGATTTAGAATCTAAAGCAAGTACATCAAATGAAAATGGATATGATGAAAGTAAATTAAAAAATGCTTATGAAAAATGACTAACAGTTTATGACAAATTAACCAGCGCAAAAAATGAATTAGAAATTTTTACAAAGAGTGAGAAAATAGAAAAAACTGAGCAAGCTATTAAAAAACTTGAAACTGAACTAAAAGCAAAATAGCTTGTTGTAAGTCTTTGCAAATTGTTTCAATACAAATTTATTAACTTATAAATATATTAACTATGCATATGCATAGTTTTTTGTTTTCTAAAAAACATTATGATCATTGCTTTTGACCAAAAGCTCTATAAAATAGCTAATTAAATCAATATTCCTTAAAAGTTTATGTTTTTAATTTTTAGCTCTTGAATAAAGAAAGCTAAATGTCACATTTTTATATATCTATAATAAATATAAATATTATTAATTAGATATTAATAAATAAGTTATCTAAATAATGGATAGATATTCCAAATTAAAGAAATAAAAATAGCAGAATTTATTCTGGCTCCAAATCTATATTTATAACAATTAAAAGTTTTGCTTTTATTTGTTGCAATTGTAATTATAGAAAAGGGCATTAATTAAAGAATAGGCCTAACAACTTATGTTAAGTATTATTTTTGCTTATAAATTATGTAAAGCATTTTAAAAATAAATAAATCAAGACTTAAATAAGCTTAGATACATTAATACTTGTATATGCTCTCATATGTTTAAAATTAAAAAGTAAGCACTGAAAAAGTTCCATTTACCAATAAACCTATAAATAAGAGATATGGAACAACTTCGGGTAAATTTCCACATGCTTATTTTTTTTATTTATAAATATTTATGTACGTACACATCATATTCACGGAGTTAATAATTCATAAATAAAAAATGGAAAAGTTTTCTAAGTTAAGAACCTATGGAACTGTATTAATTGTTTTCATTTCATTATCGCTTGCTGTGGTAATACTTGACTTGACATTAATTGGTGCAGGACTTTCATTTACAAAATTATTTTGTATTTTCTCATTTCCAATTTTTGTAATAATTATTGTCTTTCACTCGATGATTATTCATCAAACACCAATTGAAAAAGAATTTGCTAAATCTAGAAAATTACTTTTAGTGTCAGTTATTTTAATACCAATTTTAGCACTGTTACAATATATTTTTCAACTAGCCATTATACCGGTGCTTATAGTTTCAACTTTTAGTGGAAATGCAAGACCATTTATTATAAATCTAGTAATTAGTCTTGCATTTTGAATTTTAATTGTTGCTTTCTACAGTGTTTCTATTGCAAACACAAAAAAGCTTAGAAAAGCATATTCAGAAAGAATTAACCTTTTAATAAGCGCTCAACCTGCTATGAACAATTCAATGCAACAAGCAATGTAGATGTTATTAATAATTTAAGCACTCAATAGGGGCTTTTTATATAAAATGATTGTTTTAATCACTTGTTTAAATTACTAAAAGTACTATAAAACAGTTGCCTAAGGTAAATAGGTAACTTAAAAGTTAAACAAGAAATTACTAAAATTATGTGAATGTATTGTGCTTTTCTTTAGTAAAATTTTTGCATTTACACAAGTTAACTATAACAAGCTAACTGCATAAATTACTTTAATATATGTAAATAAAATACTGCTTTTGCAGAAAGTGTTTTTTGGTATATTTGTGTACAAATATTTTATTGTTGAACAAAATTAAAAAAGGAAAGAAAAAAATGAAAAAAGTAAAAAAAATAATGCTTCTTTTTGGTTCTGCAGTCGCTTTATCATCGCTTTCGGTTGTCGCTGCTAAGTGTGAAGATGCTAATGATGATGCTAAGGCTGATAATAAAAATGCTAAAACTGAATTGCCTAAAAATGATATGAGTGAGAAAATGGATAATCATCAAGAAAGAGAACGCAAAGTGGAAACAAACATGGAGTCTGATAAAAATAATGAACATATAAATAGGGGGGGGAGAAAGTAGAGACAATAGCGCTCCTAATGTAGACAGTAGCCCTGAAAATAATGAATCTGGCAAAGATCATAATCGTGAAGTTGCTCCGGGCGATGATCCTAATATTGCAAACAGTAATTCAGACAATGAAAATAAAGAAAAAGAGAATCTAGAAAAAGAGAAAAATCAAAAAGAAGAAAAAGATAGGGAAACTGAAGAAACTAAAAAGAAACAAGAAGAGGAGGAAAGAAAAAGAAAAGAGGAAGACAGAAAGCAAAAAGAAGCTGAAGAAGCTGCTAGAAGAAAAAAGGACGAAGATGAAAAAGAAAAGGCTAAAAGAGAAGTTGAAGAATTTAAAAAGCTATTTAAAGAATTAGAAGAAATTAAGAAAGTTTATGAGCAAGTAAAAAGCCAGTTGACTGGCGTTGAATATGAAAGTATAAGTACAAAATATAGTAATTTCTTTGATGCTGGTGAGGTTACACAATATACTGCTTTTAAAGAGAACTCAACAAAGGAAAAGACCCAAAGTTATTTGCTGAACCTGCTTAAAAAATTTATAGAAGAACACAATAAAAATGTCAAACCTAAATTTGATAAGTTAATACCAAAAACTAGTGAATAACATAAATGCGTTTTTTAAGATTCTACTGACGGTTGTTTTTTATTGTTTAGTAGCAAGAGAAATTAAAAGTCTCTTGCTTTTTTAATTTTAAATGTTCAAAATCACAATTAAAAAAGCAAAGTGCGTATTTTAAACAAATGTAATTTGTACGCTACATAAATAATAAAATTATCAGCATCTAATTTGCTAGACATTAACATTATGCAAATTATCCCAAAATCCTATAAATTAGAGCTATTTATACTAATAACTTCATATAAATTGATTGTTGTGGAATGGCTATGAAAATGATTCTTTATTTATGATAAATTGTTCTTTATATTATTTGGTTCTTAGTAAAATACATGCTAATTGCATTGATAAATGCAATAAAAATTAAACAAGATAATTTTTCATAGACAGTTGATTTTTGGTACTAATTTGTTACTAGTTAATAAAAAGCTAATTAGCATTCATCGCACATAATTGTCTATGTATTTTTTAAAAACAAAAAACGAAAGAGAGAAAAATGAAAAAAGTAAAAAAATTAATGCTTCTTTTTGGTTCTGCAGTTTCTTTATCATCGCTTTCAGTTGTTGCTGCTAAATGTGAAGATACCAACAATGTTAATATGGCTGATGGCGAAAATAAAATGGCTGAAGAATCGAAAAATGATATGGGTGAAAAAATGGAGAATCTTCAGAATGGCGAACTCAAGACTGAATCAAATACAGAGTTAGAGAAAAATCAAAACGATAGTGAAAATATAAATGGGGGGGGCAAGAAAATAGAGAAAGTTCTAGCCCGCTTTTAGGTAATGGCACTGAAAATGGCGACTCTTCAGAAATGATGGGCAATGCTGAAATGATGCCTAACGATGATCCTGGTATTATGATTAACAATGGTGAAGGTGGCACTGCAGAAAAAGAAAAGATGGAAAAAGAGACTGAGATAGCTAAAAGGAAGCAAGAAGAGGAGGGAAAAAGAAAGCAAGAAGAAGAAGAAAAGAAAAAAGAAAAGGAGGAAGAAGCAAGAAAAAAAGAAGAGGACAAAAGAAGAAAAGAAAAAGAGGAAGAAGAAAGAAGGCAGAAAGCAAAGGAAGAACAAGAGAAAAAAGAAGCTGAGATTAAAGAAAGACAAAGACAAACAAAAGATTTAATTGAAAAGCTTGAAAATATTAAGAACACATTTGAAAAAGTTAAAGACAAGATTAATTTACAAAATCAAGAATCAGACGATGAACTCAGTAAAAGTGGACTAAAAACTGACTTTACTACTTGATTTGCTGAGACTGGACATAACCCTTATAACTCTTATAAACATGTTAAGACTTTTTATAATGAAGGAAGGGGAGACATTGGGGCAAGTTTTTTAAGTATTTTGAAAAAATTCATTGAGAAGTTCGAGAAAAATTATAAAAGCATTCTTCAAAAGAACGGCCTGATTTAAGGATAATTTAAAAACTTTTAAGTTCAAAACAATATTTTGCCCATTTATAACATAGTAAAATAAGCAATCAAAAAAATCTAACCGCTCTGGTTAGATTTTTAATGCTAAGTTTAATTATTTTAATTCAACATCAGCGCCAGCTTCAACTAATTTAGCTTTAAGTGCTTCAGCTTCAGCAGCAGGAATGTTTTCTTTTAATGTAGCAGGAAGTGTTGAAACTAATTTGTTTGCATCCATTAATGCAAGGTTAAGAAGTTCTTTAACTGCTTTAACAATAGCAAGTTTTTTACCATTGTCTGACTTAAGAATAACTGAAAGAGTTGATTTCTTTTCTTCAGCTTCAGCAGCAGGTGCAGCAGCTGCAACGGCAACAGCTGAAGGGTCGATACCAAATTCTTCTTTCATTGCTTCAACTAATTCCATAACTTCTTTAATTGACATTTCTTTTAATGAAGAAATAAATGATTCTTTTGTTAATTTTGCCATGATATTAATCCTTTCTTTTAAAAGTATTATTCGCTTTCTTTTTCACTATATAGTTTTAAAGAAAGAGAGAGTTGTTGTAATGGAGCAATAAGTGAACGTGCAAGAATTGATAATGCTTCTTCATAGTTTGGTAATGAAGCAACTTCAACAACACCTTTTGCATCAATAACATTGTTTTCAAATACACCAGCTTTAGGCACTAATAATTTGTTTTCTTTTGCAAATTTCACTAATACTTTAGCAGCTGCATTGTCTTCTAGATTGCTAAATGCAAACAAGTTTGGCCCAACTAAATGTTCATCAAGGTCATAACCTGCTTTTTGTGCAGCTAACTTAAACAATCTATTTTTGTAAACTTTAATTTCAATGCCTAATTTTTTGGCACTAACACGTAAGTTTTTAAGGTCAGCAACAGTTAGACCACGGTATTCAGCAACAATGAATCCTTTAGCTGCGGCAATTTTTTGGCTAATTTCTTCAACTGTTTCAATTTTTGCTAATCTGTTTGCTGTTTCTTTGACTGTATGCATCAAATTTCCCCCTTTCATAATAATAAAGAGTTCCAATACAATAGACAATATTAGTTATAGAAAAAACTAAGATATACACTCGGTAACATATTAAGCTAGGCAGTTACTGTCTTTATGTATTGTATTTATATTTTATAAATAAATTTCTTTTTTCAAAGCAAAAATATAACCTTAATTAATATGTAATTACCCATAAATAGCTCTAGCAATATAAAGCAGGAATAAATTGTGTATAATTGCATAATTATTAAGCAATATTAGCAATCTATAGGAGATTTGTCTATGAAAAAAATAAATAAATTAGGTTTTGCTATTCTTCCGTTTTCACTAACTGTTTCTTTAGTTTCAGCAGGCTGCAATGATAAAAGCAAATCTGAAATTAAGCTTGATGAAAATACAAAATTATTTTACTTTGATATAAATTCAAACAACAAAGCAACCATAACTGCCTATAATCGTGCGCTTTTCGACGATTCTAACAATATTGTTGCTCAAAGCAGAACAATCAAAATTCCTGAAAAAGTTAAATACAAAAATACTGAATATGTTGTTGATTCAATTGGTTCAGAATCATTTATGGAATTAGTTAATTTAGAAGAAGTTGAATTTTCTAAAGAAATAAAATTTATTGGCGATAGAGCTTTTGCTAATAGTTCTAAATTAAAGTCAATTAAGTTCAGCAATGATTCAGAACTAGAATCAATCAATATTAGTGCTTTTGCTAATACTAATTTAGAAAATATCAGCTTACCTAAAAAACTATCTTCAATTGCTTCATATGCTTTTGCAAACATAAAAAACGATAAATTTTCACTAGTGCTTAATTCTGAGCTAGATAAAGGCAGCAAACTTAATATTGGCCAACACGCTTTTAAAGATCTAAAAGATTCATTTAAGCTAGAAATTAAAAACCTTAATATTGATGCAGTTGCTGGCGCTGATAAATTGGCTGAATTTGCCCAATTTATAGGCTTAAAAGACAATCAAATAACATTTAGCAAAAAATAAACGGCACCTTCCGTTTATTTTTTATTAACTCTTTTAAGTGTTGGGAATAATAATACATCTCTTATTGAACTGGTTTCTGTTAAAAGCATAATTAATCTATCAATACCTATTCCACATCCGCCTGTTGGTGGCATTCCATATTCTAATGCATCAACAAAATCTCAGTCAATATCGCTAGCTTCATCATTGCCAGCTTTCTTTTCATCAATTTGACTTTTAAACCTTTCTAACTGGTCTATTGGATCGCTTAACTCGGTGTACATGTTTGCATATTCTTTAGTATTAATAAACAATTCAGCTCTTTCAGTAAATCTAGGGTCACTACTTTTAGCACTTAATGGCGAAACTTCAATAGGGTGGCCATAAATAAAGGTTGGCTGAATAAGTGAGCCTTCCACTAACTCTTCATAAAGAGCATTGATAATGTGCCCTGTTGTTCAGAATTTTTCAATTTTAATATTGTGCTTTTTAGCCTCTAAAATAGCTTCATCCAGACTAATATTTCTAAAGTCTTTGCCAGTTTTTTCATTAACTGCATCAACCATATTGATTCTTTTAAATGGCTTTGATAAATCAACTTCAGTGCCATTATTAACAAAAACTGACTTGCCTAATTTTTGACATAAAACTTTGAATAACTCTTCAGTTCTGTCCATCATGCCTTCAACATTAGAATAAGCTTCATAAAACTCAATTGTAGTAAATTCAGGATTATGAGTTGTGTCATAGCCTTCATTTCTAAAAATTCTGCCTAATTCATAAACTCTTTCAAGTCCACCAACTACACATTTTTTAAGTGGAATTTCAGTTGCAATTCTTAAAACAAATTCTTGGTTTAAAGAATTGTGATGAGTTGTAAAAGGCTTGGCAGCAGCTCCAGAAACATAATCTTGTAAAAAAGGCGTTTCAACTTCTAGATAATCTAAATTATCAAAGTATTCCTTAATTCATTTAATGATTTTAGTTCTTAAAATGAACTTATTTTTTGACTCTTCATTAGTAATTAAGTCAACTCACCTACGTCTGTATCTTTCTTCTGTGTCAACAAGCCCATGATATTTTTCAGGTAGTGGTTTAAGTGCTTTGGTTAAAAGCTCTATTTTATTGCACTTTAAGGTAAGCGCATTAGTATGAGTTTTCATAACTGTGCCACTAACTCATAAAATGTCGCCAATATCAAATGTGCTAACTATTTTAGCTACATTTTCATCGCTTTTTTTATTGAAATAAACTTGAACTAAGCCTTTAGAATCTTTTAATACTAAAAATGGCCCTCTTACAGTCATTAATCTGCCCGCTACATTAACACTAATATTTTTCTCTTCTAATTCTTCTCTAGAAAAAGAGTCATAATTATCAACTATTTCTTGACTTAAAACTAATTTACCTAAGTCATAAGCTTTCTTAAATGGAGCAATGTTATTTTCACTATAAAAATTTAATTTATTACGTCTGACTTGCTCTTGCTCAGTATATTTTTCCATTATTAATTATTATCTCCAAAAAACAAAAGATTTATATATTTATATATCTTATATGAATATTGAATAATGATGGCAAAAAATGCCTACTAGTCCCATTTATTTACTAATTTTAAAATATAATTCATAATGATTGTTATTACTAATGAGGTAACAAATGGCAAAATACTACAATGGTACACATTACATTTTGGATGAGGAAAATCATCAAGTAATCCTGATGGACAATTTTCAAGAACAATTACTAGGGTCTAATAAATTTTTAAAATTCAAAAAGCTAGGGGGCTCATCTATTTCAAATATTTTAACTCCTGACCGTTTTAACAGTGAGTTTAAAGCCTTTTGCCACATAGCAAGGCTAGCACTTCCAGTTTTGCAAAAAAAATATGTAAATGCTGGTCAAATATTGGAGCCTAAAATTATTGAAAATTTACAGGAATTCTATACTAAAAAATTGCTCAAAAACACTATAATTAAGCATATTGAGGCAAAAGATGTTGATTATGATTACTTTAAAAATTTAGATATTATTGGTGGGGTGCCTGATGCTTTAGCTGAAAGTGAAAAAATCGTTTTTGAGATCAAAACAACAAATATAAAAAACTATGATTCTTGAACCTTGAATAGTCAAGCTAACAAATTGAAAAAAGATGGTGTGCCACTTAATTATAAAAAGCAAGCACAACTATATGCAAGCTTGCTAGGCTATGATTCATACATTATTGTTGGCTGCTTCTTAAATGATGATGATTATGCTAATCCTGAAAATGTAGATGTTGCTAAAAGAAAAATTGAAGTATTTCACTACTCGCTAAAAAATAATCCTGATTTACAAATACAAATAAAGGATGATATTCAAAAAATAATAGAATTTCACAAAAGATACAGTGTTTATAAAGAAAAAAAATCGCCTAAGTATGACTTAATAAATGACAAAGATCAAGTTGATTATCTTAGATGCAAGAATGAAAATGAAAGAAGAGAACTTTTTAATAAATGAAAACAAATGGGTAAAATAGATGATGACATTCCATTTGAATCATTTTAACAAAATGCCTGTTTTATAGCAGTTTTAGAAAAAAGGGGTAAAAATGAATATATCAATTACATATGTTGCTAATCAGCTTAAACTTAATGAAGACCAAGTTTCAACAGTGCTTAATTTATTAGATGAAGGAGCTACAGTTCCTTTTATTGCCAGATATAGAAAATCTTTAACTGGCGGCCTAGATGAAGAAGTTATTCAAGAAATTCATCAAATGTATACTTACAATATTGAACTTAATAAGCGTAAAGAAGCGATTATTAAAATATTGGAAGAAAAAAAGCTTTTGACTCCTGAACTAAAGGCCAAAATTGATGAAGTAGACACAAAAGCAGCTTTAGAAAATATTTATGAGCCATTCAAAGTTGGTAAAAAAACTAAGGCAACTGAAGCTATTGCTTTAGGTTTAGAGCCACTTGCATTATCAATTCTTGAAGCTGACAATCCAAGATTTAATCCATATAAGGAAGCTGAAAAATATCTTAATGAAAAAGTACAAAGTGTTGAGTTTGCCATTGAACAAGCTCAATACATTATTAGCCAAATAGTGTCACAAGATGTTGCTAACCGCGAAATGGTTAAAAAACAAATATATGACTATGGTTTTATTATCACCAAAAAGAAGAAAAATGCTGAAGATGAAAAAGAAACTTTCCATTTGTATTATGACCATAAGGAAAGAGTAAGCAAAATTCCTAATCACAGAGTATTAGCAATTTCTAGGGCTGAAAACTTAAAAATAATTAGCTACAACATTGAAGAATTTAATCAAGCAAAAATAACATATGATTTGAACCAAAAGTACTTTAAAATAAAAACAACGGGCAAAATTATTCACGCTTCAATTATTGATAGTTTGGAAAGATTAATTCTTCCTTCAATTATTAGAGAAATTAAATCTGACCTTTTTGCAAGAGCTGAAAGCGAAGCAATTAAGCTTTTTGCTGAAAATGTTGAAACAATGCTCTTATTCCCTGCTGTTAAAAATAAATGAGTGGCTGCAATTGACCCTGCGTTCGTTAATGGCTGTAAAATAGCCATATTAGATCCACAAGGTAACTTTATTGAAAAAGGCATAATGTATCCTAATCCACCTCAATCTAGAACCGAAAATGCTGCAAGAACAATTAATAAGTTTCTTGATAAATATCCAATAAACATTATTGTTATCGGTAACGGAACTGCTTCTAGAGAAACTGAGCAATTCATTGCTAATGTAATTAAAGAAAGAGAAAAATCTCACAAAGATCTTGATTTACAATTTGCAATAGTTTCTGAAGTTGGCGCTTCAATTTACTCAGCTTCTGACATTGCTATTAAAGAATTCCCTGATTTAAATGTTGAAGAAAGAAGCGCAATTAATATTGGCAGAAGATTCCAAGACCCCCTTAATGAACTTATAAAAATTGACCCAAAATCTATTGGAGTTGGACAATATCAATATGATGTAAATCAAAAAGAGCTCTCACAAGCTTTAGAATTTAAGGTTGACAAAGCAGTTAACCTAGTTGGTGTTGATTTAAACACTGCATCAGCTGAAATATTAAAATTTGTATCTGGCTTGAACAATAAACATGCTCAAAATATTATCGAATATCGTAGTAAAATAGGCAAATTCAAAAATCGTGAAGAATTATTAAAGGTTAAATCATTAGGCGAAAACACTTATGAGCAAGCAGTTGGTTTTTTACGAATTCATGATTCAAATAACTTTTTTGATAGAACCAGCATTCACCCTGAATCATATGAATTAGCTAACAAAATTGTTAATAAATTAGGCATTGACCTAGAAAACATTAATGCTGAAGTACTTAAAAATGCTGATATTAAATCTTTAGCTACTGAATTTAATTCAAATGAATATGATGTCAAATTAATTATCGATTCTTTAATAAATCCTACCAAGGACATTAGAGACGAAAAGGAAGGCTATAAGCTCAAAAAAGATATTTTAAATCTTGAAGACTTGAAAGTAGGAATGATTTTAGAGGGATCAGTACAAAATATTACTGATTTTGGAATCTTTGTTTACATAGGCATTAAGCAAGCTGTGCTTATTCATATATCTAAAATGAAGAAAACACCTACTCACTATGTTGCCCATCCTAAAGATTTAGTTAAACCTGGTGACGTTGTCACTTTAGAAATTATTGAAATTAATAAAGAAAATGACAAAATTCAAGGAAAACTAATTTGACCAGAAAACCAATAAAACAGGCTTATTGGATAAATTTAATTACATAACAAAAATTCAAGAGTGCAAAATTCTTGAATTTTTTAGCACTCTACCAATTAAAGTGCTAAAATATTTGTATTAGAGTGTTGTGGAGGTAAGCTATGGAATTTAACTTTGAAGATTTATTTAATAACATCCAAGACAATAATAAAAATAAAAATACTGAAAATGATCCACTTAAAATATACGGCCGTAATTTAACTGACTTAGCTGCTAAACATGAATTAGAACCAGTTATAAATAGAGATGATGAAATTAGAAGATTAATTCGTATTTTAAGTCGTAAAACTAAAAATAATCCTGTATTAGTAGGTGAGCCTGGTGTTGGCAAAACTGCAATTGTGGAAGGCTTAGCTAGAAAAATAGTAGAAGGCGAAGTTCCTGAAAATCTTAAAAATAAGGATGTCTATGAGCTAGACTTAGCAAGCCTTATAGCTGGCGCACAATTCCAAGGGCAATTTGAAAAAAGACTTAAAGATGTATTAAAAAGAATTGAAGATTCTAACGGCGAAATAATTGTTTTCATTGATGAAATACATATGTTGGTTGGTACTGGTAAAAATGCTGATGGTGGTATGGATGCTGCTAACATTGTTAAGCCACTAATGGCAAGAGGAAAAATGCACTTAATTGGTGCAACAACCTATAATGAATATAGAAAATATATTGAAAAAGATGCAGCATTAGAAAGACGTATGCAAAAGGTTGATATTTTAGAGCCTTCAATTGATGATACTATTACTATATTGCGTGGAATTAAAAGCAGATTTGAAAACTATCATAATGTAAAAATTCAAGATGATGCTTTAGTAGCTGCTGCTAAGTTAAGTTCTCGTTACATTTCTGATAGATTCTTACCTGATAAAGCTATTGATTTAGTAGATGAGGCAGCTGCTACTATAAAAACCGAAATTAACTATGAACCAGAGGAATTGGAAAAAGTAAAGCAATTATTAACTCGCTTAAATATGGAAAAAATTGCTTTAAATGAAGAAGATAAAGAAAAGCATAAAAATAGAATTTTAGAGCTTGAAAAAGAAATTAAGTCTGCTAATGAAAAAATAGGCAAGCTGCAAAATAAATGAAATGATGAGAAAAAAGAATTAGAAGACTTGTCAAAATTAAAAAAATATTTAGATGATTTATGATACAAAATAAACATTTACAAAAGAGAAACTAAATACGAAGATGCTTCAAGACTAGAATATTCTGAAGTTCCTAAAATTGAGAAAAAAATAAAAGAATTAGAAGAAAGAATTTCTTCAGGCGCATCAACTTTAATTAAAAATAGTGTAACAGCTGAAGAAATTGCAGGTATTGTTTCAAAATGAACAATGATTCCTGTAACTAAATTACTAGAAACTGATAAGCAAAAATTATTGAATCTTGAAAATGAATTAAAAGCAAGAATCAAGGGTCAAGATGAAGCGGTCAATTTGGTGTCTAAGGCTGTTTTAAGGGCAAAAGCTAACATTAATGATCCTAACAGACCACTAGCAAGTTTTCTATTCACAGGACCAACAGGTGTAGGTAAAACCGAGCTAGCAAGAGCATTAGCATTTGCTTTATTTGACAGTGAAAAGCAAATGATTAGACTAGATATGTCTGAATATATGGAAAAACACAGCGTATCTAAAATAATTGGTGCTCCTCCTGGCTATGTTGGATTTGACCAAGGCGGGTCACTAGCTGAAAATATTAGAAAAAATCCTTATACAATTTTGCTTTTTGATGAAATAGAAAAAGCTGATAGAAATGTTTTAAACATCTTGTTACAAATTCTTGATAACGGTGCATTTACTGATTCAACTGGAAGAGTCATAAACTGTAGAAATTTAATAATTATTATGACTTCTAACATTGCATCAAACATTGAATTAAATGAAGCTTTAGAACAAGTGCCAAGCTTAAAAGCTGAATTGCTTAAATTTTTAAGCCCTGAGTTTGTCAACAGAATTGATGAAATTGTTAAATTTAACCACCTTAGTGAATATGACGTTCAACAAATTGTTATTTTAGAGCTTCAAAAATTAATTAAAAGAATTTCTGAAACTAAAGAAATTACCCTAAAGTATTCTCCTAAATTAGTTGAACACATTGCTAAAAATGCTTATGATGAAAACTTTGGTGCCCGTCCAATTAAGAGATATATTCAAAACAATATCGAAAGCATGCTAGCTTACCAAATAATTGATGGTTCTCTTCATAAAAATAATGAATATGAAATAACTGTTTTTGCAAACAAATTCATTGTTTCAAAAGTTAAGTAGAACTACAAAAAAACGCTTAAAATTTTACACTAGGACAAAAAGTAGACATCAGCATACATGTTGATGTTTTTTTGTTGGTGGCACAAAAATGGCTAAACAATTGAACTTAGTGAATGAAAATACTTATTGCAAAGTATAAAAGACATAGATCTGGAAAACTCACTAAAAAATGTTTTTGAATGAAATGATGAAAGCAAAAAATGTAGAGCGCATTTCTAATGAGAAATGAAAGAGATTAGTGAATAAGTATAAAAGAAATAATTTAGGAATGAACATAGAATCAATGAGCGGAAAATTGCCTAAAAAAGGCAAAGGTTCCTCAGACTAAAAAAAGACAAAATCAAATGAAGAAATATTAGATGAATTTTTAAATGATCTAAATAAAGAAGATTTGATAAAGATAATAAAAATAATTTCTACAGATGACGAAATTAAAAAGAAAAAAAGGACAAGTTTGGGGAATCTAACAGTAAACTTAAGCATCGCTTAAATAACTTTCTTAGTTGATATAATAAAGAAAGAATGTTAAAAAATTCGATTACAAAACTCCTTATAAGGTGTGTAAGGTGTTTTGTAAAAAATAATTTAAGATCTGCTTTTGTGTCCTATTGTAATTTTGAAGTGCCTCTTATAAATTATGAAAATAAATCGTTTAAAACGTGCTCTCGTCACCCTTGTTTTATAAATATAGGAGTATTATTTTTGTGTTTATTAATGACATTTAAAATTTCCGTATCTGTGATATCACTTTCTAATATTCTTATTATCTCATTTGTTGTAAACGCAAAGATGTTAACACCATAAATATGTCGCATATTGCTGGTCGTATCTTTAAATTCTATAAACTGTGAAGCTCTAAAAATATTTATAACATTATCATCCAATTCATTAGCTATATAAATTGTTTGTGGTGCATAATTCTTGCTTTCAAAATTAATTGCATGCCTAATAACTGGTTCTAATTCTGCTCTTTTTTGATTATATTTATTAAGTAATGTTGCTTCAATTTGTAATGAGTATTTATCGGTAAAAATTTCTATATCCCCTTTGTAACCTGAATTATGTATTATAGGTAAATAGCTCCCATCCAATGTGACCCCGAAGCATTTATGTAAGTTGTAATTTTTTGATTCAGATATGTAGAATCAAGCAATTGTTAGAATATATTCGTAAATTGTAGGTATTGTTGCGCTTCTTGTAACTAGATTAAATACCAATTCGTCATTTCTAGTGTCAATATTTTGTAAAATTTCAATAACTTTTTTCTTAGGAAACTTCTTGTATATATAATCCCTAAATTCTTTTTCATTTTTTAGTTCTAAATTAAATTTAAAATCATAACTTTCATCGCCAAAGCCGATTTGTTTTTTAATTGAATTCATTATTGCATCTATATCATTGTCATTAATACCAAAAATCTCACATAAAGATAAATCACTGAATCAAACGCTATTGTTTTTGTTTTCGTAGTCTAAATATGAGTCTTTTCCTCTTAATGTGAATTTATCAGATAAAAAAGATAGTAATGGTGTTATTATCCAGCTTAGGTTCAATTTAACTATTCCATTGTTAAAACTAATTAATCCGGAGATCTCGAACAATCTTTTGCACATGTCAGAATACTCTCTAATAATATCTGCTGTTTTATTCATAATAAATTCAATGTAAATTTTGTTTATTGGCCTTAGCAAAAGATTGTCATTCTTATTTTTGCTTATAAAACTGTCAACAGTGTCTTTTGAATTGTATTTAAATAATGTTGAATTAGAGCCGAATGCTTTTTTTATTACATCTTTTTTTGAAGACAAAATTAATAAATCCATGTTTTCTTTGCAAGGATTGTTATTAAAATTGATAAGTGCATTAACAAAATTTAAATATTCTTTTACTGATTTTGTCGTTTTTTTGTTGGTGAATAATGAAGAAAATTCATCAAAATCAAATTTATCATTCTGCAGCAATGATTCAGCCTTGTCTATGTCTACATGCGATATAAACAGGTGAGTAAAATTATTTTTATAAAAATCATCAAACGACAATTTATTGTCATAAACTTGTTGGTAATTATCAATGATATGGTTTAATTCCTTGTTGCTCTGTGTAGGTCTAATAGATTCTATAATTGTTAAAAAATGATTTTGACTTATGCCTGTATATTTGGATAAAAATTTAATTGCAAATCTAAAGTTATAAAAGTATTCGTCACTTTCAGAATCATAAATTTTTGTCTTAAATAATTGTCTTAAATATACCAAGTTATGAATAGATAAATTAAGCAATGATTCTATTTTGTCAGGATTCTTAAGTGAACCATATAAATATGAATAACCCACATCGCTTATTTTTCTGTTCTTGTTAATAAAACCAATTTTCATCAAATTATTGGTTAGAGTTCTTGCTCTTAAACCTTGCTTGGATTCATCAACTTCTTTATCACTTGTTCTGCTAAATTTTTTAAACAATTTTTGACCATAATTTAATTCTAAATTTCTTATTTCATCTATAAATAATTGATAAAATTTTTCTTGTTCTTTCTTGTCCCAAATTTTATTGTGTTTCATAAATTTATCTATAAGATTAAGCAAAATAAAATTAATTTCTACGATTTCATGTACTCTTATTGATGTGTCACCCATGTTAAAATACTGTTCTTGTGTTTTAATTTCATTATTTTCTCCCTTGATAAAAGGTAGTTTTTTTATAAAGGCTATACATTAAATATCAAAAATGAAACTTTTTGATATATGCTGTTGATATTATAAAATATATATAAGTATAAGGGGGTGTGGATGGAAAAAAATTATTAAAACAACTTTTTAATGAACAAATCAACCCTGCTTTCAACACAGACCCATTATTTACTTTTTCTAGTATTAATAATGATAGAGTCAATATAAAAAGTCGAAGATACTTAGGAGCCAAAACTAAACTTCTATACTTTATTTACCATGCAATTAAAGACAAACTCAACGACATTGACACTTTTGCAGATATTTTTGGCGGAACTGGCGTTGTAAGTTATATGTTTCAGCAATTAAATAAAAAAATTATTATTAATGATATTTTAGAATCTAACTTTGTGTGCTACAATGCATGATTTGGAAATCAGAAAGTAGACATTAATAAAATCAAATTGTTATTAGATGAATTAAATAATCTAAATCCCATTTATCCAAACTATGTTTCTGAAAATTTTGGAAATAAATATTTTAGTGAATATAACGCAATGAAAATTGGGTTAATAAGAGAAAAAATTGATTCCTACAAAGTAAATAAAAGGGAAAAAGACATACTTCTCACGTCGCTATTGTATGCAATGGATAAAATTGCAAATACTACTGGGCACTATGATGCTTACATTAAAAGAAATATCATTGACAAGCATTTGTTTTTACAATTACCAGATCTTTCTGTAAATAATAATGGGAATAAAATTTTTTGCGAAGACGCAAACCAACTTATAAGACATATCAAGGCTGATTTAGTTTATATTGATACACCTTATAACTCAAGACAATATTCAAGTACTTATCATATAGTTGAAAACATAATAACATGAAAAAAACCAGAAGTTGAAGGCGCGACTTCTAAGATGGTTAATAGAAAAGACAAAAATTCGCTTTATTGCACTAAAAATGCATTTAATGCCTTTACAGATCTTATTGAAAATATACAGGCAAAATACATACTTGTCTCATTTAGCAATATGGAAAATAAAGGTAATGCTAGATCTAACAATAAAATTACACATAATCAAATAGTTGATACATTAAAATTGAAAGGAAAAGTTACAGTTTTTGAATCGGGACATAATCCTTATACAACTGGAAAATCAAAAATTAATAATCATAGAGAAATTTTGTATTTATGCGTGACAAAAAAATAGGTATTACTCAAGATAAATATATTAAATCTCCCTTAAATTATATTGGTGGAAAGTATAAATTGTTAAATCAGATTATTCGTTATTTCCCTAAAAATATCAATACTTTTTATGACTTATTTGCCGGCGGTTGTGATGTAGCAATTAACATTAAAGCAAATAAAATAGTTGTTAATGATATAAATGATAGTTTAATAAATTTATACCGTTATATTTATGAAACAGAATTAGAAATATTAATTGAGCAAATTCAAAAAGTTATTGTTGAATATGAACTTTCTGACACATCAAAGAATGGCTATAAATATTATGGAACGGACTCCTCAATTGGATTAAAAAAAGTCAACAATAGTTCTTATATTAAATTAAGAGAAAATTTTAATCATTCTACATTATCCAATACAAACAAAAATGTTGCTTTTTATGTATTAATTGCGTTTGCGTTTAATAATCAAATAAGATTTAATAAAAGTGGACATTTTAATACTCCATGTGGCAAGAGAGATTTTAATAAATCATTAAAAAACAAATTTATAAATTTTAAAAAAGAAATGATTAGCAAAAATTTGAGTTTTACATCACAAAGTTATGAATTCTTTTTTGATAATCAATTTAGCAAAAATGATTTTTTATATATAGACCCTCCTTATTTAATTTCTATGGCACCATATAATGAAAATAATTTATGGAATGAAAAAAAAGAGATTGAGTTATATAACAATCTTAATAAGATACACAATAAGAATGTAAAGTTTGCATTAAGTAATGTCTTAATTCATAATGGAAAGGTTAATAAAATTCTTGAACAGTGAATGAAAAAATATTATGTGCACTATTTAGATTCTAACTACAATAATTCGAACTATCAGAAAAAAAATAAACAAAAAACAGTTGAAGTTTTAATTACTAATTTTAAATCAAAGTAATTTATTTTTTAATTTTGCGCAAATTGCGTATTGCATAAAATATTTCTTGCATTTTTTTATTATTTATATAAAATTAAATTACTTATGCTGTCAAGTAGTAGTGCTTGACACCTAAAATATTTATAAAGGAGCTTAACTATGGTTAAAATTAGACTTAAACGTCTAGGAAGCAAGTTCAACGCTTGCTATAAAATTGTAGTAGCAGATGCTCGTGCTCCACGTGATGGAAGATTTATAGAAGCTATTGGTGAATACAATCCTCACTCAAAGGCTCTTAGAATCAACGAAGAAGCTGCTATTCAATGAATTAAAAATGGTGCACAACTAACTCAAACTGTTTACAACCTTTTCAAAACTCAAAAACTTAACGAAAAAATCAATTCTGTACTAAAAAGTGAAAAAGTTGCTGCTAAACAAGCATCAAAATAATTTATGAAGATTAATTTTTTAACGCTTTTTCCTAATTATTTTGCCCCTTTTACTGAAGAATCAATCATTGCAAAAGCAATAGAAAATAAGCTTATTGACATAAACATCGTTGACTTTAGATTATTTAGTTTAGATAAGCATCATAAAGTAGATGATGAAACATATGGTGGTGGTCAAGGTATGCTTTTACAAATTGAACCTATTGATAGAGCTTTAGATTCATTAGAAAACAGAGGCGGCTATAAAATTTTAGTTTCACCACAAGGCAAAGTTTTTAACCAAAGAAAGGCACATCAGTTATCTAAATTTGACCAAATTACCTTTATTTCAGGCAGATATGAAGGATTTGATGAACGGGTAACAGAACTAGTTGATGAAGAGTTATCAATTGGTGATTATGTGCTTACTGGCGGTGAATTGCCTTCTATGGTAATGGCAGATTCAATAATTAGGCTTATTGATAATGTCATTCGCAAAGAAAGCCATGAATATGAATCATTCGAAGGTGATGGCCTATTAGACTATCCTCAATATACACGTCCACGTGAATATAAAGGAATGTTAGTGCCTGAAGTTCTTTTAAACGGCAATCATGCTGAAATTGAAAAATGAAGGAAAGAAGCTAAATATAAAAAGACATTAAAAAATCGTCCAGATATTATTGAAAGGATTAATCATGAGAAATAAATTAATCGAATTAGTAGAAGCTAGTCAATTACGTACAGATTTCCCAGAATTTCGTGTTGGAGACAACGTTAGAGTTCACGTTCGTATTCGTGAAGGTGGAAAAGAACGTATCCAAATTTTTGAAGGTTTAGTAATTAGCAAAAAAGAATCAGGTACCAGAGAAACTTTTACAGTTAGAAAAATATCTTTCGGAATTGGTGTTAATAGAACTTTCCCACTACACTCACCACTAATTTCAGCAATTGAAGTTGTTAGATCTAACAAAGTTAGAAGAGCAAAACTTTACTACATGAAAAACCGTGCTGGTAAATCAGCTCGTCTTAAAGAAATTAAGAGATAAAAAAGCCAGGCCGGCTTTTTATTTTGTCTCTGTTTTATAGGTATTTTAGTAATTTAGCTTAACTCTTTTTTTACTGTCAAATTGATAGTCAACTGCATAAATAGATCCATCAGCAAGCTCAAGCCTAATTCCTGCTTTTACAACCTTTTTAGTAGCAAAAAATAACTTAACTCTCTTTCCATTAATATAAGCAAATGCTCCTGGGTTATACTCATATGCTCTTATTTTATTTATTGCTTCGTCGCAAGTTAAATCTTTAGTTATTTCAGCATCTTCTTTATTTAATTTAGGGCTAAAAGTAACTTTTGATTCATCTTGCACTTCTCTTTCAAGCTCTCCTTTATCAATTTTATTAAGTCACTCAACAATATGATCTGCAGTAAGCAAGCTAATTTTCTTTAAAAGTGAAGAAGCTACATCAGTTTCTTTAATTTCAAACTCTATTTTGGCAAAAACATCACCGGCATCCATCGCTTTTACCATTTCCATAAACGATACACCAGTTGTTTTATCATTATTTAACAAAGCATGCTGAACTGGAGCAGCACCACGATATTTAGGCAATATTGAACCATGAACATTTAAGTTTAATTTTTTAGCTATTTGTAAAACAGAAGTAGGTATCAATTGACCAAAAGCAGCTGTTACTAAATAGTCATAATCTAAAGCTCTTAATTCATCAGCAATTTGTCCTATTTTTTCAGGTTGAAAACACTTGATATTGTATTTTTGCGCTAGTGCTTTAGTTGGCGTGCTGGTTAAAACCCTCCCTCTTTGATTTGGCTTATCTGGTTGGCTCACAATTCCTACAACCGTAAAATTATTTATAATTTTTTCAAAAATTGGGACAGCAAATTCAGGAGTCCCTGCTAATAAAATCTTCATAGCATAATTTTAATAAATTATTTAATATAATGTTAGAAGATATAGACCATTATTGCTAAAGGAGCATTATGAGTTTGAATCCCATCCACAATAAGTGAGTCAAAGAGCGCTCGTTGAGCAATAATTCTTTTTATAATATTTGAAAGCTAAATTATAATAAATCGCCTGATTGAATTAATGATGCTTTTTCTGGAAACATTCAAGCAATAGGTAATAAAATTACAGCTGATTTAGAAATGGGCACAATCTACTTAAATGAGTACACTACTGTTGCCATCGCTAAGGCTTTTTATAATAATTTTTTAATTAATAGCGACATTAAAAAAGTTTTACTTTCATCTGATAACTCTGAATCATCCAATTTGCTTCTAGACATATTTGCTAGTGAGCTTAAAAGCGAAAAAGTTACTGTTATTAGAGTAAATGATTTTGCAACTGTACCAACCGTTTACAAGCAATTTATAGCATCACAGGAAAAATGTGAAACAGTTGTTTCTTTTCAAAATCCTTTAGGGAATAAAAAAAGAGCTCAGATTTTATTTAACTATGCAGACGGTTCAGCTTTTTCTAGAAGTGACATGCAAAAATTAGTTGACTATATTAACAAAGTCGATTATTTAAACATTGATTTGCCTGCTTTTAACAACAATTATGACTACTCAGACGCTATTGATAAATATCTTGAACAAATTCACAAAAGATATAGTACAAATGAATTTCTAAGCAAAAATTCACTGCCATTTGGAATCGATGTTTCTAGAGCTTTAAACAAAGAATTTTTTACTAGCAATTTAAAATACTTTAATTTGCCGTTTTTTTCTATAAACAGGGCAAAAAATGCAAATTTTTATTATGCTAACCATCATAATTATTTGCAAAGAATTAACTGAAAAGGCATTGGACATCGTTCAAAAGCCAACTTTATTATCAATGAAGAAGGAACAGGTCTTAATTTCTCAATTAAACACAAGTCGGTCTTAAAATATTTTAAACCTGATGAAATAGCTGCACTATATCTTATTTTTTTAATTAATGATGACCCTGAATTTGATAAAGAATCATTGCAAAAAAGCTTTATAGCAAAAAACTATTTTGCTGGTTCACTAACACATAGCATTGCCTTAGAGAATAATATTGAAGTCTTTGAGTTTGTCAATAGATCAAACGTTTGAAAATATGTAGCTGAAAATCCTGAAATGAATTTGCTTTTAGCTTTTACAAGCAGTAGCGAGTTTGCTGCAAATAATAGATTAACTAATTCTTTTGATGCGAATTTATTTTTATTAGAAATTCTTAGAATGATTAACTTTTATAAAAAGCAAAAAAATCAAGATCTTTTTGAAGTCCTTGATGATATTTACAAAAAATATAAAAGACATCATTTAACCATACATACCTATGAAATAGACTTAAACGGCGCAGTAAGATTTTTTGAAAGAATAAAATCGGCCACTAAATTTGGCTCTAACTTACAAGTAACTAGAGTGCAAAAAATTGAAAATGACAACAATATTGAATCTAATTCAATATACAAAATTTCTTTTAGAAACCGTGAATATGCCTACATTCATTATAATCAGCAAGCAAAAGCAATATCTTTTTATTGTGACACTATTGAACGAAGCGGTGAGCAAAATGGTGAAACAATGATGGTTGTTAGAAACAATGAAATGTTAGAAGGATTACTTGAATTAAAAGAAGAAAATACTATTGACAAATTTTCAGTTAAATCAGTACTAAAATATTTTGCTTACTCGCTATTTTTAATAGGTATTATCATTTTCCTTTTCTACTCCGTTTATAACCTTAAAGATGAATTTGGCACTAGTGCAGGAGGGCCATCTGAAGTATTTAAAGCATTTTATAAAAAGCTTTATATAAAAAACGATATAGCTGAATTTGTGCGGCCTGCGAATGCGGGTTATATTGCTAGAGCCTCTTTTGTTTTCCTATCATTTGGAACATTTGTGTGATCAATTTTCCAAGCTTTGATTTTTAAGAGAGTCATAACTCTTCAAGGCGATAAAGTTAAATGAAGAGACATATTTGTTGGAACAATTATTGGTATTGTCGTGCAAACAATTACTCCTAAATCAATTGGTGGCGATATAGCTACATATTGATATTTAAGAAGACGTAATGTTCCAAGAGCTTCTTTAATGTCAGCAATAGTTGTTAACTCATTTATTTGACAGCTTGGCAACATAATCTCAACTGCAATTTTTGTGCCTATTGGTATTAAGACATTCTCTAACTTCTTTGTTAGTTCAAACCCCAACTCTATTACATTTATTGTAATGCTTGTACTTGGCTTAATTTTCGACACAGGCTGAACTACACTACTTTTGGTCATAACACTTAATAAAAAATTACAAAGATTTGCGCTTAAGGCATTAATCGCGATTATTGAAATAACTCCTTTTATTAGAGCATATGATTCCTTTGCAATAAAAGCTAAATTTGAATATGAACTTTTCAATATAAATAAGTGCATTAAAAAAACTTTTAAAAATCCGTATTACTTGTTTGAATTAGTGCTACTTAAATTTGTGCCTTCGCTTTTAACATTCAATGCTTTCCAAGCGCAAGCACTAGGCATTGTAAAGCCCGATGTGCCTCATGGATACTACTGAAATCTTAATATCCAAAATACAATGATTAGAGTGGCTAACTCAATTTCATTTACTCCTGGTGGCACTGGTACAGCTGATTATTTATATAAAGTATTGATTAAAGAATCAATTCAAGCAACTCCATATGATGGAGCAACTGCTTTTGCTAATTCTTCAATAATGACTGCTTTAAATACTTTAGGCTTTGTTGTTATTGGAACACTTGTT
The DNA here is from genome assembly GCF_000266865.1 of Mycoplasmopsis agalactiae 14628. Classification (GTDB taxonomy): domain Bacteria; phylum Bacillota_I; class Bacilli_A; order Mycoplasmatales; family Metamycoplasmataceae; genus Mycoplasmopsis; species Mycoplasmopsis agalactiae_A. The sequence continues at coordinate 53,375 of NZ_AJPR01000006.1, forward strand.
TCAGCAATAATTTTAGTGCTAGTATATATAGGTGAAAAGAGAATTGATCATTATCGTAAGAAGAACAAAAACTATAAATTATTGGCTACTAACTTAGCTGATAGCAGAATAAAAACACAGTCAACTTACTACAAAATAGTGTTCCCTGTTGTTTTAATTGCGCTAGTTTCGTTATCATTAACATTTATTCTTGTTAATTAGCACAATGCCTGTTTTATAGGCCTATAAGTAAAAAAACATAATTAAAAATGAAGCGCCTTGCTTCATTTTTAAATTTTGTTTGTTAACTTTATTTTAAATATTCTTTTAAAACTTCTTTAACTTCTTGTTCGTTTTCGCACTTAATTGCTTTTTGGGCTAACTCTTGCATTTCTTTATATGAAAGCGAGCTAATTATTTTTCTAGTTCTTAAAATGCTACCTGCTCCAACAGAAAACTCATCTAGTCCTAGTCCAAGCAACAATGGAACTGCTTCAGGATCACCTGCCATTTCACCACACATACCGGCTCATTTGCCGTGTTTATGAGCTCCATCAATTACATATTTAACTAGTCTTAATATAGATGGATTAAGTGGTTGGTATAAATATGAAATGCTTTCATTCATTCTATCAGCGGCCATTGAGTACTGAATTAAGTCATTAGTTCCAATTGACACAAAGTCTGCATATTTACAAAATTGATCAGATAGCACAGCTGCTGCTGGTGTTTCCATCATTAAGCCTACTTCAATTTCGTCCGCCTTAGCGATCTTATTATTTTCTAATTTGACTTGTTCATAGGCTTCTAAGTAAATTTTCTTAGCTTCAATAAATTCATCCACGCAAGTAATCATTGGGAACATAATAGCTACTTTGCCAAACTCGCTTGCTCTAATAATTGCTCTTAATTGCGCCATAAATACTTCTTTATGTTTTGGATCTAAACATAAACGAATAGCACGGTATCCAAGGAATGGATTCATTTCTTCAGGAAACTTAAAGTATTGTAAAGTTTTATCACCACCAATATCAAGCGTTCTAATTATCACTTTTTTGCCTTGCATTGCTTCTGCAACAGCTTTATAAGCTTCAAATTGCTCTTCTTCAGTAGGTCAGTGATCATTGTCCATGTAAAGAAATTCAGTTCTAAACAAGCCAACTGCTTCAGCATCATTTTCTATAACTGAATTAACATCTTTAATTCCACCAATATTAGATGCTATTTCTACTTTATGATTATCTTTAGTTACTGAAGGCTTGCCAATTAAAGACTTAATTTCAATTAAATATGTATTGTATTCATCAAGCAGCTTTTGATACTCACTTAATTCAGCATCACTTGGATTAATAATTACAGCACCATTTGCGCCATTTAAAGCTATTAAATCATCATTATTTACATTTTCCAAAACATTCTCAGTTCCAACAATGCTAGGAATATTCATGCTTCTAGCCATAATTGCAGTATGCGAAGTTGTGCCACCAATATTAGTTACAAAACCTTTGACATATTTTTTGTCCAATTGCACTGTTTGAGAGGGACTTAGGTCTCTTGCCACAATAATAACTTCACTATCAATTGCACTTAAATTTGGCTCCTTGATACCATTAAAGAAATACAAAAATTTCTTTAATATATCTCTAATATCAGCTGCTCTTTCCTTCATATAAGCATCGTCCATTGAATCAAAAACTGCAGCCATATTATTAAAATATTCATTGGTTGCATAAATGGCAGACTTATTTTCATTTTTAATAGCATTCTTAATATCTTCAGCAGCTGCTGGATCTTGAGCTAGTAATAAATGTGCGCCAAAAATCTCTTTTTGCTCACTAGTTTTTGCTATTTCAATTGTATGCTTAATGTCTGCTGATATTTGTTCTACTGCTTTGTTGAATAACTCAGTTTCATATTCTATGCCTTTTGAATTATTCAAAATTTCTAAAGGCAACTCTTCAATCTTGAATGCTTTAGCAATCGCAATACCTTTTGATGCTCCAATTCCTTTGATGTGCATATTGTTACCTCAACTTTAAAAAATTAAATGTTTATAATTGAATAATGAAAAAAAATAATGTTAAAAGACCAATATTAGATGAAAACATTTATTTAACTAAAAGTGAAAAGAATATTTTGGACTTTATAAACTCATTTGAGCAGGCTGAATTCAATCTCTCACAGGCTGAATTAGCCAAACTAGCTAATTCATCAGAAGCTGCTGTCAGCCGTTTTGTTAGAAAATATCACTTTAAAGACTACAGAAACTTCATTGCTTCAATAAACATTAAGCTTTCTAACTTTCAACGTATGTATCCAATTAAATATGATAATGGCAAAGAGCCTAATCCATTTAGTGTAATTTACTCATCATATAAATATGCTATTGAAAGCATCAAAGAAGAAAGCGTTACTGAAAATTGTATTAAAGCAGCAGAATTAATCAATAACAGTCGAAATGTTTTAGTCTATGGCTCAGGCTCAAGTCAGCGCAGAAGTTTAGACTTAGTTGCTAACTTGATAAAAATAGGAAAATCTGTTGTTTATAATTCAGATTTTCACATATTCTTTCCTGCCTTAGCAAATGCTGATTCTAGTGATACATTAATTGTGTTTTCAAACAATCTTAAGTCAACTGAGTCTCATTTTGTTATTTCAAATGCTCATAAAAATGGTCTTAAAATAATTGCTATTACATCTAAAAATGATAATAAAATCAACAAAAATCTTGATGTGATTATTCAGTATCAAAAAATTCAAAATGATACATTATTAGTTCCAGTTAGCTCACGGGTTTCGCAGATGCTAATTGGTAACATTTTATTTGAAGCTATTATTTACAATAATGATGAAAATTATAATAAGCTTAAAAAATCGTCTGCATTAATTGATGAGTGAGCAAATATTGATAAAGTGCATCACAAAATGTAATTTTATTTCAGAGTGCTTGCTCTGCTTTTTTATTTATTTACTTTAGAAATTTCAAAAAATCCTTTTGAATAAATAAATTCTAAAACTTGACTTTCGCTTAACTGCTCTTTTTCTTTTATGACTTTAAAATAGGCTAATGGGACACAAAATATTAAGCCTCTAGCTAGGTGTTTTAAAGACTTATCATTTAAAATTACTCTAACTTGTTCATCAACTTCATAAACTAAATAATTAGCTTTGTCTTTTAGCGAGCTAGGATTGATGGATATGCCTGTTTTTAAGTGTCTTTGGACTGCATTAAACACTTTATGTCTAGGGTCATTATTAAGATCTATTATCCCGCCAGGGTAGTAATTAAGTTCTAATTTGTCTATTAAGTTTTCAATTTCTTTAAATGGATATGAGGCTCATGAACGTCTAGAAAAAGTTCATATTGATGGCTGATATCAATATGCATTATTAACATAATTAACACGATAAGTCTTTAATTTAGTTTCCATTTATACCTATTTTTGGCCGTAATAAGCATTTTTGCCATGCTTACGGTTGTAATGTTTCTCTACTAATGCTTTTTGTGCTTCAGGAGCACTGCTATTACTTATAATTAAGGTTTTAATTGCCATTTTGGCAACTTGTTCTAATGTTAATGCTAAATCAACTGCATCTTTAGGTGACTTAAATGATCAAACAAAAGGGCCATGTTCTTTAACTAGTGTTGCACTTGTTGCTTTCCAATCAAGCTTTCTATTGTTAAATGTTTCAATAATAACTAACCCAGTGTTATGCTCATAAGCACCATTAATTTCCTCAGGAGTTAGTGCTCTAGCACAAGGCACTGATCCATAAAAATTGTCTGCATGAGTTGTACCAAAACATGGGATATCTTTGCCAGCCTGTGCAAAAGCTACTGCATTAGTACTATGTGTGTGTACAATGCCTTGAATTTCAGGATGATTTTTATAAAGCAATGTATGAGTTGGTGTGTCGCTTGATGGCCTATATTTTGAATCGTACACATTATTATCCATATCGGTAATAACCATATCTTCAGGCTTAAGTGTTGCATAATCAACACCACTAGGCTTAATGACCATATATTTTCTATCCTTAGTTATTCCTGAGACATTGCCTCAAGTATGAATAACTAGATTGTACTTGACTAAAAGCATATTGGCATCATACACTTCTTGCTTAAGCTTAGCTATTTCGTCACTATATTTTTTATCAATTTGATTCATATTAATTATCCCCGCCAACTAACTCTCATTGCTTATTATAAAACTCATATGCATCAGCAATATACTTGATAGCTTCATCTTTGCTTTCATCGGGTTTATTAAGTGATCACATTTCGATCATTATTGGCTGATTAAGCTCTAATTTTTTCAAAATATTAAGCATATAAGGAAAATCAACTGTGCCAGTGCCAAATGGCGTGTCTCTAAACTTGCCAGGAATTGTATCCTTAAAATGGAAAGCAACAAGGTGATTTTTAGCAATCTCAAATTCATTGTATAAGTCTGTTTTATTGGCTCATTGGTAAATATTTCCTAAATCAGGATATATTTGTAAATATGGGCTATTAATCATATTTATATATGTTAAAGCTCTAGTGTTTGTTCCCATAAAACGAGTATCCATTATTTCAAAAGCTAGACAAACTGAATGCTTAGATGCTAGTTTAACTGCTTTTTTAATACCTTCAATAAAAAAGCTTCTAGTTTCTTCATCGCCTTCTTCATAATAAACATCATAGCCGGCTAATTGCACGGTTCTTATGCCTAATTTTTTAGCAAGAATTATGGCTTTTTCCATAATTTCCATTGCTTTTGCTCTAATTTCAGGATTTTTTGATCCAAAAGGATATTTCCTGTGTCCACTAAGCGTCATTGAATTAAAGTTAAACTTATGCTTAACTAATAATTCTTGCACTGCTGCAATTTGTTCATTATTTCAGTAAATTCTGTTTAATCTTTCGTCACTTTCATCAACTGAAAATTCCATAAAATCATAGCCTGCTGCTTTAGCAATTAATATCTTTTCTTCAAGAGAAAATTTGTTGTTTATGGCTTTTTCATAGATGCCAACTAATCTATTTTTAACTTCAGTATTTTGCAAACTCATCTTTAAAAGCCTTTGCTGCTAATTCAGGATTTTCTGCATCACGTAATGATCTGCCAGCTATAAAAATATAAATTGGAATGTCTTTAAAAAGTTTAATATCTTCTAATTCAACACCGCCAGTTATAGTAACTTTAAAGCCCATTTTTGATAGCCTGCTAACTGCATCAATGTCTTTTTGGCCTCATTTTACACCACTAGCTTGGCTGTCTCTTGAACGGTGTCATACAACTTGGGGCACTCCTGCTTGTGCTCAAGCATCAGCTTGATCTCAAGTAAAGTTTGAAGTTAATTCTATTTGCACTTCTTTGTTATCGCCATATTCTTTTGCAATATTCATTGTTTCAGTAATAGTAGGTAATTCAGCAGCACAAATACATGTAGTAAAGTCAGCCCCGTTTTCAAAAAACATCTTGCCAAATACTTTTCCTGCATCGGCAATTTTGCCATCAGCAACAATAATTTTATTCGGAAAAGCTTCTTTGAGCGCCCTGATTGCTTTTTTGCCTTCTGATGCTATTAATATGGTTCCAACTTCAATAATATCTATATATTTTTCGGCTTTTTTTGCACTCATAATTGCATCTTCAATGGTTAAATTATCAAGCGCAATTTGTAGCATTGGTTTCATAAAATGTACACTCCGTTTTAATTCATATACTTTGTGTAATCAACACTTTTAATGATTTCAATTACTTCTTCTTTTGACTTAGCATTAGCAATTTTGTCAATGTTAGCTGGATCTTCAAATACTGCAATAATTTGTGGTATAGCTACTGCTGTATGTGTTTCACCATCTTTAGCAGCTAAAGTCATCACAATTTTTACTTCTCTTGGATCATTTGCAAACATAATAGGCTTTTTAAGTGTTAGCAAACTAAATCCATTTGAAAAAACGCTGTTTTCGGTTGCTGAGGCATGTGGCATAGCAATGCCATCTACTAAAATATAGTATGGCCCATGCGCTTCAGTTGATTTTAAAATTGAATCATAATAGCCATAGTTAATAATGCCTTTTTCTACTAAAGGCTCACATGACTTATGAATAGCATCTTTATAATCTTTTGCTTCATAGCCCACAATAATTGAATCATTAGCAATTAAATTGTCTAATAAATTTAGCTTTGCTGACATTATTTAATTCCTTTAGCTAATGCATCTTTGAACGCTGCTTTAATTTCGTTAATGTCCATAACATTTTTAAGTCCATGAACTGATGCTTTTGAGTTAGATACCTCAGAAACAAAGTTGTTGGTACATAAAATAACATCAAAATTATTAGCAACAGACTTACCCATTCCAAGACCTAGTGCTTCTACTGAGCCTTGTATGCCTAATTCACGCATTGCTTGTTCAGTTTTTAATTTAATAATCATGCTGGTTCCCATTCCAGAACCACAAAGGCAGAGAACTTTCATATTTACCTCTTTTTTTACTTTTATAATTAATAAAATTATATCCAAAAGTATATATCCCTATAAAATAACTAATAAAGGAAACCTTTATTAGTTCGATTTTTAATTAAGCATTTTGTGCTGGAATTTCTTCAGCAACTGGTTGCTCTAGTAATGTAGGTTTAATCTTAAACAATTTTTGTAATGAAGTTGGCTTATGTTGTCTTGCAGTATCAATTATTTGTGCTAACACTAGCATTCCAACTAAATAAAGCGGGAAGACAATGTATGCTGCAATTGGATGACCGCCACCAATAATCATTAATAAACCAAATATGAAGTTTCAGTCAAACATACCATTAAATCCAGTGAAGAATGGACCATGTGTTAAGTAATCAAGTGCTTCTTTGTTTGAAGCTGCTGAAACTACTAATCCGCTTGATTTAAGGCCAAAGCTATTAACCATACCTAAACCTAAAGCAATAATGATTATTTCTAGAAAACCAAAAATTGCTGGCACTGCTAATGTAGCTTTATAACCACCTGAAGCATTGGCAAATACACCAATTGATCCAGAGTTAAAGAACAATGTAATAAACAATGGAATTACAATTGGAATACTAAAACTTCCTGGAATTCTAGATAAACCAATTACAACTGCTACACCAATAAATTGAGCCACAGTACCTGAAATAAATCCAAATGTAACTGAGTTAGGTGAAAAACCATATGTAGCAGCTACATCGACAGCAACTAGTGCGCCTGGTACTAATTTGTCACTAATTCCTTGGAATGATTGTTGCAATTCTGAAACAAACATTCTAACACCAGTTTGAATAGCAATAATAGCAGCAACTAATTGGAATGAACCAAGAATTAATTGCACAATTCAAAAGGCTTGTCCGCCCCCTACTTTTCATGAGCTATAGCCACTTGTTACTAATCCGTCTTTGCCTGCAAATCTGACTGATTCGTCAAGTCCTGGTGCAAATTGGATAATTAAAATTAAGATCAAGAACACTAATAGAATTAGCATAGCTTGTGTGAAAATATTATCTTCAAAAACTTTTAAGCCTTTAGGCATTTTTCTGTTTTCTGAAGATTGTTCAGCTTTACCAAAGTATTTACCAATTTTGTATGCTATAGCCACACCAAACATTTGTTGGTGGCCAACAGCAAAACCAGCATTTTGAGTAACTGCATCAGTTCCTTTAATTGTAGCTGATGAGGCAACTCCTCAGTAAGTGCCTAATAATAGACCTGAGAATATTATTGTTCCTAACTGTGCGCCTAAAGACACAATTCCTTTGTCATCAATTAAGCCAGCACCCCTTGTAAACATTAATAAGAATACAATTGGCACTACAACTGCTGCTTGTTGGAACATAACATGTCCAGTAATCATTAATGAGTGAACATTAGTTCATCTTCTTAGTGCAATAAGGATAATGTTGACAAATAAACCTATAATTAAGGCATATGACACTCATGATGAAAATCCGTTGCCAACTGCATCTAAAAATTTACCTGCCGAAACTTGTCCTGAATATGTATCTAGTGGAATAACACTTGTTCCGCTAAATTTTTGAAAGGCAGCAAAGATTGGCTTAGCTAAACCAACTAATGCTCCCGACCCTATTTGAAGTAATAAAACTCCAATTATCGCCTTCATTGTTCCAATGACAGTTCCTGAAAATCCTCTTCCGAGAATTAAGTAACCAATGAAAACTAACAAACCAATAAGAATTGCGTTAATTCCTAAAAAGTTGTTAAGCATGATATCTTTAATAAAGAATAAAGTACCTGCTTTAAAGTCTCATTGTTTGGCTGCTAATGCCCCAACATATATTGCTAGAACAATTAAAATAGCCACAAGAACGCCGACTAAAACTTTTCAATTAAAAGGCTTTTTGCTTTTATTTGATGTTTCTTGCATTTCTATTTCCTATTTATTTTTATGACTGTTTTATAGGGATATTAGTTAAATTATTATGATAATTTAAGATCCTTTTTTAATTGCACAACTTCACTTGAAACCTTAGAAGCGTCATAAACTCTAGGTTCATCAAAAGCAAGTATTTCACGTGGGTTATTAATTAAAATATCATCAATAGCATCCTGTGAAACACCTACTTGCTTAAGTAGTGGAATAAATCTTTCAAATAAGTATGCAAAACCAAATGTTTCCTTACCTTTAGTTAAGCCATAGTTTCTTTGGTATAGGATTCTACCTGCATCTAGACTTAAAGTAATATGTTTTTGTAAGCCTTTATCTACTAAGTATTTAATATGATCAGCTAATAATGAATCAGGGTAGTATTTAACTCTGTCTGGTCCGTCAAAACAAATAGTTACGCCTGTTTCTTTAATTATTTTTTCATAGTAATATCTATCAGGGTTCTTATTTAAGTGTGAAAGTTGAATTTTTCTAGGATTAGCACCAAAGCCAATTAAATGTTGAGCAACTTCAAGTGCCATTGTTCCTAATTGAGTATGAACTAGGATTGGACAACCAGTTGTAATGCTTGTTCTAGCTGCAACTTCAAGAGCTTTTAATTCAAGTCTATCTATTGCTGCATAACCTGTACCTGCTTTAATGATACCTGCTTTAGCTTTTGAACGCTTAACAACAGGTCCATTATAGTTATATTCATCCATTCCTTCTTCAACTTCAGCAACCATCATCTTAACAATGTCATCAGTTGGCACACATGCTAGTCATGAACTGTATTTGTCATAAAAAGCAGCTTTGTGAAAACCAGTTGACATCACAATGTTAGCTTTGCCTTTAAATGCTTCAGCAATTTCTAGCATTCTATAAACATCTCTACCAACATTAGGTGGATCCATTGTAACAATTGTTTTACCACCGTGGTTAACGTACTCTTGTACTTCTTTCTTAGCTGCTTCAACATCTATCATTAAAAAGTCAGGGTGCTCATGCATTTCTGGGCCACCATTTTTAATTAAATGATCATGACAGTCTGTTATTCCAATTGATTCTGCTGGAACATCACCAAGAACTGTTCTAACAAATTTATCTTTTGCCATAAATCTCCTATTTTGTTTTTAGGCTTACGCCTTTTTTAATAATGGCAGAATTAACACAAAACCATTACATAAGAATTTTACATTATGCAAAATTACAAAATATGTGAATATTGGAAGAAACTTCCAATTTTCTATGTTTTAGTTTTTAAATATTATTAGTTGACTGCTTATATTAAATAAATAGGTGAAATTATTGCTTTATTATTAAAAGTTTTTTCCAAATTTAAATATGGAGCAAATAAAATAATATGGAAACATTCCACATAATATGACACTCCACATATGCCAATAACTTTATAGGCTCAAAATTAAATAAAATTATATTACTACTGTCTTAGGAGTATGCTATGAGCAAAATTAATCTTAATAATATAAAGTACATTTTCTTTGACCTTGATGGCACGCTGCTAACCAAGGATAAATTAATAACAGATGAAGTTACAAGCAAAATAAAAGAGTTAAGCAAAAATCACCAAGTAATCATAAACACTGGTCGCCCATGATATATGGCGCAAAAGTTTTACAAACAATTGGACTTAAAAACACCATTTTTAGGTCTTAATGGTGCATTAGTTTATGATTTTGAGAGCAAAAAAGTTTTATATCAAAATCCAATGAGTATAGAAACTAGTTTAAAACTGCTAAATTTAATACTTAAATATGAAATTGCATTTTTAATATATCTTGATGAAGAAATGATTGGTGTGCAAAAATTCAAACATCCGTGATTTGAAAAAGTGGTTTATCCTACTGTTTATCCTAAAACTGAATTTAGTGCTAAGTTTACTGAAATAAATGATCCTGTAAATCAATTGAAATTAGAAAAACCAGTTATTAAGTTTTTACTTTTAATTGATACTTTAACTGAAAAGCAACTAGAATTGCTTAAGCAAGAAATAGAAGCAATTTCGGATGAAATTTATACAGTAAGATCACAAAAAGCTTGCTTAGATGTTATGCCTAAAGGATCAGATAAAGGAACTGCGATTGAATGATTTAAGAATAATTACTTAAATCATGAAGATATTTCAAAAAACTCAATAATGTTTGGCGATGCTGCTAATGACATTCCTGCCTTTGAAAAAGTTGCCTACTCTTGTGCGCTAAAATCAAGTTCACTAGAGGCAGAAAATGCAGCAAACTATGTTGTTTGTTCTTCTACTGAAAACGGAATAATTGAGTTTTTTGACAAGCACACAAATTAATTATTTGCCTGTTTTATAGTACGATAGGGAGAATTATCCTCCCTTTTTTTGTTAATAATAGTCACTATTGTGTATGAATATTATTATCTAATTATAATCATAAATAATTTCTTTTTAAAATAAACTGCTTATTATGTTATTTTTTAAGCATTAAAAAGTCAAAAATAGAATATCTACATTAAATTAGAATATACAAACTCTATTTTTTCATTGATAATATCATTGTCAACAAAGTTTTCTAAATATTTGCTAATGAATGGATTGCTACTAATAATATTGTGAATCAGTTGTTTTTGATAATTCTCATTAGCTCTATTTTTTGATAAGGCCTTATGACATGCTGGACATAGCTTCACTAAATTTTCCAACACATCACTTTTGTTGCCAGAACCAAAAGAAATGACATGATGAATCTCCAAATACGGCTTCTGTGTCTGTCTGTGAATAAAAGTTCTATCTAAAATATTGTATTTTTCCTTGCATGCTGAGCACTCATCAGGCAATATAAGTCTCGCTATTTTTACTATTTCAGTATTTCTATATTCGGCTATACCATCATTTATATCAAAATCTAGTTCAGATCTAAAATCAGATATTTGTTTTCACTTAATTGTATATTCATTTCATTACTTTGATAACCAGCTTCTATGATGTTATAGCGATAAAAAATAAGTCTGTTTATAAAAGAGTTGTTGTAGCTTTGTGCTACATTGTTTAACAATATATGCTTAGAATTGTGCATTAATATTACTTGCTTATAGATATTTATGTTTCCTAATTCACTAAAATAATGATCATAAAATCAATGCAAGTTAACCCTAATTTGAGTGTTTCTTTTTTTATTGTTTATAAAGTCTGGCTGAAGTTCTCTAAAGTTTAAATTGAGCTGTTTTATAGCATTTGTAGACAAAAATAAACTCAATAAATGATCAGCATAGTCGATACTCATATTATATTTTAGTAAGTCAAAGAATAATAATTTCTTACTAAATCAACACTTCCGCGAAATGCAAATAAATTTATAAACAGGGCATTATCAAATTCTTTTGAATCTACTTCAAACCTTAGTTGTTGAACACGTCTATAAATAGATGATAAAATCTTTTGTCTTGTAAAATTTAAGTCATTTGCAAGATGCAATATATGTGATTGCTTTACTACATCAAAATTAAGTCCTAAATAAGCACACATTTTATTGTTGTTAATAGCTAAAATCCTGTTATTAATTTGCATATTTGCATGCTTGGAATTTTTATATGTTATTTTAATTTCAAATTCATTGTCAAGCTCCTTGCCTAAATTAAAAAATACAAAGAATAGCTGCCTTATGTTTGATGAATTAATAATTTCTGAAATTTGCATATTGATTTCCCTGTTTATTCAATACAAAAAATTATATGGAATTTGTATATAATTCAAAATATAGTTTTTAAGGAGCAGAAGTGATTAAGTTTAGAATTCTTGATTTATTTAGTGGCGCGGGCGGCTTTTCATATGGATTAGATTCATTAAATGAGTTCGAAACTTTAATTGCTACAGACTTTAATGAAAGTGCCTTAAATACATTTAAGCGCAATATCCCTAAGGCTGAAACCATTTTGGGTGACATAACTAAAAGAGAAGTTAAAGAACAAATCATTAATAAAGCTAATGAACTAAAAATAAATATGATAATTGGTGGACCACCATGCCAAGGGTTTTCAAACAAAGGAAAGAAAAAAGGGCTAGATGATCCAAGGAATTTTTTATTTTTAGAATATCTAGATATTGTTGAAAAGGTTTCCCCTGAGCTTTTTATTATTGAAAATGTTAAGACTATGCTAACTGCCGTTAAAGGCTATTTTATAGATCAAATAGTTAAAAAGATAGAGTTAATGGGATATAAAATTAGCTATGGAGTTCTGAATGCAAAGGACTTTGGCATTCCACAAAGTAGGCCAAGAGCAATAATAATTGCACACAAAGAAATGGCTGTTCCACTACCGCCACCTAATGGAATCAGTGTAACTGTTAGAGATGCTATTTCAGACTTAGCATACTTAAATTCTGCAGATGGAGATTATGAAAGTCAATACATTAATAATGCTCAAAGTGAATACCAAAAACTAATGCGAAAAGGTTCTTTAAAACTTTTCAATCACATTGCAACTAAACATAGCGTTGATGTAATAAATAAATTAAACTTAATTCCGCCCGAATGTGGCAAGGAATATTTAAGTGAAGAGTTAAAAGGAAACCAAAAATTTAATACAACATGAGGGCGCTTAAAATGAAATACAACTAGCTCAACAATAGATACTCGTTTTGATACTCCATCAAATGGCACAAATACGCATCCTGAACTAAATAGAGCCATCACTCCTCGAGAAGCTGCTCGTTTACAATCTTTTCCTGATAAATTTATTTTTACTGGTTCAAAAACTGAAATTTGCAAACAAATCGGTAACGCAGTTCCGCCACTTCTTGCTAAGGCTATTGGTCTAGAAATACTTAGACAGCTTAAACCATCGTCTATTATTGGCTCAAATTATCAAATTCATAATGCTAACTCTTATGAAATTATTAATGATTTGATATCTAACAATTTAAAAGTAGATCATATTATTACTGACCCGCCATATAATATTTCTAAGCCAAATAACTTTTCAACATTAGCCAGTGCAAAAAGACAAGGTATAGATTTTGGAAAATGAGACATTGATTTTGACTTAGTTTCTTGAATAAAGCCATATATGTCTTTATTAAACAAAAATGGAAGTGCTATTATTTTTTGCTCATATAGATATTTGAGTTTTATCATTAATGAGCTTGAAAAATCTTCAATGGTTGTTAAAGATATTATAAAGTGGGTTAAAACAAACCCAATGCCACGTAACGTTGATAGGCGCTATGTACAAGATACTGAATTTGCAATTTGAGCTGTTAAATCCAATTCCAAATGAATTTTTAATAAGCCTGCATCTAAAAGTTATTTAAGAGCAAACTTTGAAACACCAGTTGTTAGTGGCAAGGAAAAAGTTTCTCATCCTACTCAAAAATCACTTAAGTTAATGGAAGAAATTATCAAAATTCACACAAATAAGAATGAGTTAATTTTAGACCCTTTTATGGGTAGCGGCACAACTGGCATTGCATCTTTAAAATTAAAGCGTAAATTTATAGGCATTGAATTAGATGAAAAATTTTTTGACATAGCTTCAAAAAGAATAAGTGATGTTGAATAGCATTATAATGCTACAAAAGCATATTTAAAAAATGCAGCTAATTGATACAACTGCATTTTTTTTATTTGTCTAAGCTTTGTATTTTTTGCATAACGTGGCTATGAAACAGTTTTATATCAAAATATCAAGATCTATTTCAATGGCTTGTAATGTGTTTTTAATTATCAAATTTAACTAATTGCAATCTTGAATGATTCAGATGCTAGTTGATTATCTTTAGGTGAAGTTCTTATAAGATACTCACCAGGACTCAAAGTTAATTTTGTTGCAGTAATTGAAGTTCATTCTGTAGCATCTTTTAGCCTATATTCCATTGTACTATCAACGCCAATTAGCATATTAGATCCATATTTTTTAACAATCTTATCTAGATCCTTGCCTTTTGTTATCTTAAACTCTTGAATATCAGATTTCAAACTGTCTTTAGTGTTTTTAACTCTTATAGAAAAGCTTCCTAAAACTACTTTGTCTATCACTTGGTTATCATGCTCAAAACTCTTTCATTCATTTGAATTATTTCTGTATTCCATATTGCTATTAACACCAGAAACTTTAATTCTATTTTCTCCAACGGCACTTATAGATACATTAGGTTTTTGGTTTTTTGTTACATTAAAGTTTACTTTTTTATTGCTAATATCAAATTTAAATCCAAGTTTTTTAATATTTTCTAACTCGACATCCATACTACCATATTTACTAAAATGATCTAGGATTAAAGTGTATCCATCATTATCTTTTATAGCTTCCTTAACATAAGCATTTTTAACAATAAAATTGCCTGCTTTTAAATCTATATTGTTTTCTGAATGATTAATTTTAACTTTAAGGGCATACTGACCTAATTCTTTGTTGCTTAGTGTGCGCTTTTCAACGCTTGCTGAAACTTGTTTAAGGTCTATAGTTTTTTGTGGCTCTTTAAAATAATAAGTCACTTCATCATAGGTAACATATGGGTGACGGTGTACTGAAGCTGATTTTGTTTCATTTAATTCTAATTTGGCTGTTTCAAAGGCATCTAGGACATTTTGGTATGAACTTTTAGCAACATTAAATTTGACTGATTTAGGTAGCTTATCCAGCCCTCCAAGCTGCCTGTCAATTGAAACTAAAACATCATCTTTGCTATTAACATAGTTACTTATTTTTAAGTTTCTAAAACGTTCACCAGTTTTCACAAAACCACGGTTAAAGATACTTGCTTTAATAAAGTCATCATCATTCATCATGAAAAAGTTGAATTTGCCTTCGCTTGCATTTTCGGCCCTATCTGAAGTTGTATCCACATGGTATCACACACCATCAACTTCAACTAAGTTTCAAGCATGATTAGTTATATGACCGGTTAATGTACCATAATCTGCAGTTCCTGACATGAATATGCAAGGCACGCCCAGCTCCTCCATTATCATTTTAAATCCTTTTGCATAACCAGTACATACTGTGCTTAATTTAACTAATGCTGAATATGCACTTTGATCATCTACCAAGTTTGTTTGAGAATAGTCATATTTAACATTCTTAGTCATTCATTTGTAGGCTTCAGTTATCTTTTCTAAAGTTGGCAAGCCTTCTCATTGCTTAGCAATTTCCTTAGCTTTTGCCCTAGCTTGTGCATTTTCATTATTACTTTTAGTAAGATCAACTGAATCAACATCCACCATTGTTGAATAAAGATAGCCTTTATAATGAGCTCAAACTTGAACCTTACCAAAATCATTTTTGGTGTGACTTTTGCCTTTGATATTTCCGTCCGAAGTAAGAATTAATTTACCGTCGCTAACTTCTTCACCAGCTTTAGCAACTTCCTTAGTTGTATATCAATTTCTTTGATATCACTGTACATCGTCAGTTACTTTTTCCTTGGTTTTTGAATCAATTAAATTTAATTTAACAGTTTGTGCACCGTTAGAATCTAATCTAATATTTTGAGCATCAATAGTGTATTTAGGATGAGAATAAAAATTAGGCGAAACACCATAGTTTAAAATCATTGATTCAATTTGGCTTTCATTAAGTTTATTCTCAACAAAATCTTTCTTGGTGTGCTCTATATAAAAGCTATCTAACTCAGGTACTTTAGATTCAGCACTAGAAATGCTTTGTAAATTACTAATATCAATTACTTCAGGTGCTAAAATGCTTCTATTTGTACTGCTATAAATGTTTTGCGGGCTTACTGGAATGGCTGTTTCATAGGCAATTTGGTTATTTGAAGGCACTTCATTTTTATTTTTATTAACAGCAATATTTTCTGTGCTGTTCTCATTATTAAATTCAGTAGATGATGACGTAAAGTTATTAACAATATTAACAGGGTTGTTAATAACATTTGAACTGTTACCAGTGCCTTTTGCTATACAACTAGCACTAGCAAAAACACTAGAAAATGAGCAAGCAAGCGCTAGATTAACGTAACGTTTTTTAATTCTTTTCATACTTCCTCATTTCTGTGTTATTTTGGTAAATATTTTGAATAAATTTTATGTTTAATAGCTTTTATTTGTTAAATACTTTTTTGTATGTTTCATTTATTTTTGAATTAACTTTTTTAAATGATTCAGCAGCTTTTTGCTTGTCACTGTCTTTTGCCGTATTATCTGTTACTAATGCGGATAATAAATCAATAAAATCAAAAAAGTCATATAGAAATTTTTTAGTAGAATTAGCATCCAATCCTAATATGCTAAGAAATGATTTGATTTTTTCAACATCATAACGTATGGATTGATATACCTTATCCAAATCATTATTCAAGCTTGTTATTGAATTTTTGTCTTTTAAATGCTCCTCAATGCCATTTTTGTATTTATCAAATGACTGGAACATAAACTCTAGCTTTTCTTTAACCTCTTTATGCTCTTCTTCTCGATCGCTTTCGTCTTTGGTGTTGCCATCGCTTTTTCCTGGTTCATCACTAGACATGGAATCTGACGTGTTAGATTTTGAATGACCAAAAAGTAAATCGAAATACTCTTTGGTTAGTCTGCTTGCCGCCTCTTCATGAGACTCTTTTACTTTCTTATGATAGGGGGGGGGTTACATTATTATTGTGATTTATTGTCTCACTGTTGTTATTTGTGTTTGAATTGCTGTTATTGCTTTCTGAGCTATTTTTATCGTTTTTTGGTTGGTTTTGACTATCTGTATCATTATTTTTATTTTGGTTTTGATCAGTTGATGGATTAGTTGGCCTTGTGTCGTTGTTTTTAGATTCTTCTTTTGCACTTCCATCATTGCACTTTGCAGCAATAAAAGGAATTGAACCTAAGGTCATTAGTTGGCCTAAAAACATAATGTATTTACTTCTTTTATTCATAATTCGCCTATTATATATTAAAACTTAATTATTTATAAAATAGTTTTGATGCTGATATCGAATGCCTTTGTGTAAAAAATATTTTTAGAAAAAGCAACAAAAAATGCAGTTTTTTGGTGCTACAAACTTTGGTGGCATATGTAAACAACTTTAGAAGTTAGTTATGCAAACAAAGGCAAAAAAACTATATCGATATTATTTTTTTAATAACTTTTCATTTTGTTATTTAATCTTTTGTAAATTTTATTGCCTTTTGTTTGCATTCATCAGTTGTTTCATTCTTGCCATACGACTGACCCATATCTACTCAAACTTATGATAAAATTTAATAGTAAAGGAGGCAACTATGAGCAATAAATATAGCTACAAAGATATATCCGGCTGATTTTTATCTAAAGAAAGTATGACTCCTAAAAAGCTTCAAAAACTAACCTATTATGCTGAGGCTTGGGCTTATGCTTTACTTAATGATGGCATATTAAACGACACAACCTTTCAAGCTTGAATTCATGGGCCAGTTTCTCCTGAATTATGAAATGACTACAGGAAATATGGCTGAAATGATATTGAGAAAAAATCTTTTGATGAAAGTAAATTAGACAAAAATGTTTTAGAACTGCTTGATGCAGTTTGAACTACATATGGTGATAAATCAGGCTATGAATTAGAAGCTGTTTCGCATACAGAAGAACCATGGATAAATGCAAGAAAAGGCTTAGGGGAATTTGAACCTTCAACTAGATTAATCAATCCAGATGATATGAGAAGCTACTATAGAAGTATTTATTCAGGAGATTAGTTTTGAGTAAAAAATTAACAAATAAAACTCTTGAAGGATCAAAATCTTCTTTAGTTTCTGATTGAAAAAGCATACATTTTAAATTTGCAATAGTGCATAAATTAGATAATGGATTTGACTTCAAATCATTAAATGCTGCTGAGTTAGGTAAATTTCATAATTTCTTCAATGAGATATTTAAAAGAAAGATGACTATATCTGATGTGGAAATGAACTATATGAGAAAACATACAAAACCGTTTACGAATAGATATATAGAAACTCAAGATATAGAAGTCAATGAAATCCACCTTGGGAAAGACAACAATTCATTTAGAATATTCGGATATCTAAACAAGGACAATTATTTTGTTCTGACAAAAATTGACCCCAAACATCGATATCATAAATAAACTTTTAATAACCAATTTGCTATGGGAATCCATAGCTTTTTTAATTATGATAATAAATAGTATAATCAATCTTTTCGTTTAAGATAGCATCAGAAAAAACGTGATCAAAAAATTGTTAATTCGACCATAATCGTTATAAAACAGCAATAAAAGTGCTATATGCTTAATATTAATTCTTGTTATATACCACAAAGTGGAAGTAAAAAAATCAAGTAAAAATTGGATATTATCTTGTTAGCACAATTATCATATTTATTTTTTTGAAATAATCAAAAAATTTAAAGCAATAAAAAAAGAATCAGCATTAAAAGAAAATTGAACGCTGATTCTTTTTGTAATATCTTTTACTTGTTTGTCTGTTTTTTGGTTATTTTAGTTTTTCAGCTTTGACTTTTCAAGCTTTCGCTATTTTATCTAAATGCTCCTTCATTTTGCTTGCATTCTGAAACATTTGTTGAGTATTAACACCACTCATTACTTTCCACTTACTTAGATCTTGGCTAAAATTCTTCGCATTGTAAAAAGCTTGTCCAGCATTTTTAACATTTGACAAATCTCACTCATCTATATTATTAATTTTTGAAGATTCCAGATTATAGAATGATAAATTAATAGAGCTGATCTTTATAGGCAGGCGTTTTGGAACTTCAACTGTCTTTTTTCCAACTGGAGTCAGTTTAATTCCGGTATAGTCATTATGATAACCTAATTGAGTTATAACAACTTCATGTGCTTTCATAGTCACTCCTCAATTTGCATCTATTTTATTTTCCCCACTTTTTAGATAGTTGTCTTTTATTTCATCTGGTTTGCTTTTAAGATAGTATTTGGTTACAACTGCTTTTTCTAAAACTCTTCCTAACTCTACTTGAAAATCCTGAGAACCTAATTTTAACGAGATTTTATTCTTTTTGCCTTTACCATCTTCATCAACAACTAATTTGGTCACTCTGCTGCTTTCATTTTGAAGTTTTAAGCCTTCAATACCTTCATCACTAGCATAAACATTTATTTGATCTAAAAAATCACCTTGTGTATGAAATGCACCAAAAGCATCTTTGTGCTTTTCAATTATCTCTTTAATCTTAGCAATGCTATCTTTATCTTTGGCTTCTTTTAATTTTTTCTCTTCTTCTTGTTTTTTCTTTGCTTCTTCTTCAGCTTTTCGCTTAATTGAAGCATCAGAATAAGTTGTGCTTGACTCATTATTTTCTATAGCTTGATCATTAAGCATTTCTGAATTATTATTGAGTTCATTGCTAATATCTTTTTCTTCAGGTTTTAATTCTTTGTTCATTGTGTCTGATTTTTCAGATGAATTAGCATTAGGCATGTTGCCTTCTACATTACCTGATTCAGCACCATTTTTATTTTCATCATTAGATAAATTGGGGGGGGTCATGTGTTCAGGATTACTTCCTTCACTTATTGCTTTATTATTGTTGCCATTATCATTTTTCTTGCAAGATGCAGCAACAAGTGGCATAAGCAATAATGATGATAATGAACTAATAGATATAAAATTTCTAAGTTTTTTCTTCATTATTAATTTAATTCCTTCATTTTTTGTTTATTTACAGGCAATTTTGTTAGCTTCAATTAGCTAGCTAAAAAATATTCAAATTTATACCATAAAACAAAAATTACAATATTTCATTTGTATTAATTTTTTTATCAATTTTCCATCTTTCATACCACATAATATTAGGTAAATTAACTGATACAATTATTTTATAGACATCTGACTATTCTTTTATAGGATCTTAGCATGCTATTGAGCTATTACTAAAATGCTTAAAATCAGTAATCTATTTTATATCTAAAATAGCCTGCTTTAGGCTAAAACAAATACACTAAAGTAAGATAATTGTGAATAGTACATAAACAACTTATAAAAGTGTTTTACAGCAACATTTGTCAATTAAACTAACTAATTCAACTAATAAAGGGGTTATTATATGTATATTTCAATTGATGAAGCTAGTATAAAATGAAACATTGCAAAAGATGCGCTGCTTAAACTTTTAAGCCAAAATAAAGTATTTGGAGCAATACTAAACAAAAATGATGAGTATGAAATTCCAATGTATGCCGAAAATCCTTATGAGTTATCTAACAAAAACTTGTTGGATGTAATTGACCAAAAATTAAAGCAGCTAAACACACTTCGTGCATTTAGTCCTTCTGAAAAAAATAGATTCCTAAATGATTTTTCAATAGAAAACACATTTAATTCTAATGCTATTGAAGGAAGCACACTAACTCTAAGAGAAACTGTGCTAGTTCTTCGGGGAATAAAAATTGAAACTAAACCACTAAAATATCATTTAGATGCTATAGGTCATAAACAAGCTTTTGATTATATTTTAGATCTAGTTGATAACAGTGAAGAAATAACTGAAAGAAGAATAAAAGATATTCATTTTTTAGTTCTTGCAAATAAGAGAATGGATGCAGGCAGATATAGAAATATGCAAGTTTCAATTTTAGGAGCAAAGCACAAACCAGCATCTCCTTTCTTAATTGAATCAAAAATGCAGCAGCTTTTGGATGAGTATAATAACTCGAGTGAAAATGTAATTGTGAAAATAGCCAAATTCCATTTAGACTTTGAATCAATTCATCCTTTTAATGATGGTAATGGTAGAACAGGCAGATTATTACTTAACCTTCAATTAATGAAAAATAAACTTCCACCTATTGATATTCAATATACAAATAGAATAAAATACTATCAGTGTTTTGATGACTATCGTTTGACTAATGATCCATCAAGTACGGTCAACTTGATAGCTAATTATTTGATAATCCAATTGAACTATGAAATAGATATAAAGAGTCAAAGGGCATATGATAAATAAAATGTAATATAATTCATTTTAGGAAGGTGTGCTGTTTTATGAATAAATTTAAAAAATCTTTTATGGGTTTAGGTTTGTTGCTAACTTCTGGAGTATCTTTTAGCGCAGTATCTTGTTTTAATAATTTTGATTTTTTTAGCAAATGAACAGGTAGAAGCAATAATAATTTTGCTAATGTTGACAAATCAATACAAAAAGCAATTTATGATGGCAATGAGTGCATACAAATTGGGTATTTTAAAAACCAAAATGGAGAAATACAAATATCACAATTTAAAGAAGATGTAAGTAGGGTACCAAAAGAATTGCCAAAGGAAATAACTAGCTTAGAAAATGCTTTTGTTGGTGCAACTAGGATTCAAATTCCTGGTATTGAATCATGAGATACATCAAATATCAAAAATATGAAACATGTTTTTCTAGATGCAAAGGGATTTAACTATGATATTAGTGACTGAGATACATCAAACGTAACAACTATGCATGGTATGTTTAAAGGGGCTTCGAATTTTAACAAACCACTTATAACAAAATTAACAAATCGGAACAATAAATCATATAGTGCTTGAAATGTAGCTAATGTTACTGATATGAGTTACATGTTTCAAGGTGCAACTAATTTTAATAGTTCGTTATTTGACGATACAAAAAATGTAACAAATATGACTGCTATGTTTAAAGGGGCTAGATTCTTTAATGTAGATTTAAGCAAGTTAAACACTGCCAATGTTAAAAGTATGGAAAGTATGTTTGAAGATGCTGAAAGATTTAATAATTTAATTTTTAGTAACGTATCAAAAGTTAAAAGTATGCAGAAGATGTTTAAAAATGCCTCTGCATTTAATCAGCCATTATTAAAATGAGATACTTCTGATGTAACTGATATGAGTTTTATGTTTAATGGCGCAAAATCATTCAACAGAGAGATATTTCGAGATGTTAGATATGTAACTGATATGAGTTTTATGTTTGCAAAAGCTGTTAAATTTGACCAAGATATTTCTTTATGAGATACTCAATTTGTGACTAATATGGAATCAATGTTTAACAACAGCACATCATTTAATGGTGATATTTCAAAATGAAATGTTTCTAACGTTGTAGATATGAATAGTATGTTTCTTAGCGCTATAAATTTTAATAGTAACATAAGTGGTTGAAACCCAACTAGAGTTAAGAACATGTCATATATATTCTATGATGCTAGAAGCTTTAACAGAAATTTAAGTAATTGAGATGTAAGTAGAGTTACTGCATATGATGACTGATGCAATGGATCGCCACTTTATGAAAATAAACATAATCACCCTAATCTTCCAGTTGTTGAAAAACCAACAAGAGGTTGATTCGGATAATTTATGTCAGTATTGCAATGACTAGGCATTTCTGCAATGCCTGTTTTTTTATAAGTCTTATGTATAGATTAATATCAATTTATCAAAAAAATGCCTCTTTTTTATAAAAAATTACTTGACAAAAAATAGAAATTAAATTGCTAAAGCATTTTACAGCATATCAAAACACAAAATACTTCAAGGTAAAATAACTAACCACTTAGTATTAATAATAAATTTAAACTGCAAACGATTAAAATAGTGCATAAAAGTGTTATGTAAGTGATTTGTGCATAAAATGAATCAAACATATTAAAAGCTTAATTACTATAATTATTTTTAGCATATATACATTTACTGCAAGGCAGAGTAATTTAGTTATATGCTGATGCAATGTGAAATAATTTGCAATTATTTCCACATATAGCTGATATATCAAGCCATTTTATACTTTATGCTTTGATTATATATATAAACGTATATTTTACACAACAACCACAATAAAACTAAAACCTTGTTAAGAAAGCGAGGTTTTTTATGTTTTTTTTACCCAATTATATAAAAGAGCACTTTAATTTTTATGTATATTTTATGGACTATATATCTGACTATGTTAATTATGCCCTAACAGACGCAGATAAAACAGCACTCATTAGCCACTGACGCGATAGTTCAAAAGCAAACAACAAAAAATACTTAACATTTTGCAAAATACTAAAACAATTCGAGAAAAAGTTGCAAAAGGATGTTTGTGTTGACTTCTTTTATCACTATGAGTTTGAAATTATGGAAAGTATAAAAGACAATAAAAACATTCAAGAATTTATTCACAAGCACTTTAAAGACAGCAAGCTATTTCAAAATATTTATAAGGAATTTGAGTTCTTTAAAAAGGCAATAATCAGAACAGCTAACCAATTAGACAACTTCAAAGACACAAGAGACATAAAAGACTTTTTATGGGAAGAATTCGGAGATGGCCAAAGTCTTGTACACAGTAATGACATACTGTTTTCTGCATATTCTGATGTGATTGCTCATCAATTTATTACTTACAGAAATAATGAGAATGTAGCTGATACATTGGCCCCCGTTTTAGTAAGAGAGTTATTAAGCGCACACAGCGAAATAATTAGGAAGCGCCTATTTTAAAGTGTGCGGGACTGAAATACTTATTAATTTTAGTCATTAAATTGCTGTCATTTATGACAATCTTAGAACACAGTCTGCTTATTGACTTGTAAAACAAAGTGATAAACATAATCAAGGAACTAAGATCCGCTTGTTGTTCGCTGATATTGAATTCATAATAATTTGGGTATGTTGTGAATGTATATACATATGAATTCCAAAACTGACGGTGTTTTAGTTTTATACCTTTAGCTGTCCCTAAGTTAATTTTTAAAAATTTATCACTTACAGCATATGAATAAAAAGGGCGCTGTTTTAAGGTTTTCTCTGCATGACACGCTGCACACAAGGTTTGGAGATTATTTTCATCTAAAAACAGCTCTTTTACTTGATTGTGTGGAATTATGTGGTCAACTTGTAGGTTCCAAGTAATGTCACAATTAATACAATAAGGCTGTTTTCACAAATGCTTATCTCTTAGTTTAAGTCACTCTGGCGAGTTATATGGGAACTTTCAATTAATCATAGTTAAATAATAACAAAAGGAAGGCACAGATGCACAATAACCCAACATTACAACTAACAAAGCTATACATAAAACGCTTTAAGAATTTAGCAAACATTGAGTTCGATTTGCATAATGATCATCTTGGCATTTTATTAGCTGGGAAAAATGCAATCGGCAAAACCAATTCACTAAGTGCATTAACATTTTTATTGAATAACAAAAAAGACATTAATAATAAAGCTCAAAAATTTAATGAACCAGTGCAGTTACAGCTAGATGTAATAATTAAAACAGAAAAGTCAAGTGAAGGCAGAGCTTTAACAATTAAATATGATGGTTTAATAAAAAAGTTATCTGTTAAATATGCAGATGATCCTGCTGAATATGATTCAATCAACTTTCCTGTTTCAGCTGACTTATGGCCTTTGTTGATAACACCAGATTACTTCGTTTCATTATTGCCAAGTGAACAGAAGAAATTCATTTTAAAATTACTTCAAACACACATTCCAAAAAATTCAGGGCTTTATAAAGACACTGGTGACACTGAGTGCATTATTGACCAAAAAGAATACTGAAACACACAAAGAAAAGAAGCTTCAGCAGCGTATAATTTACATATTTTTAGTTTGATTAACAATGGCACTAAAGAGATAAATGATGACATTTTAGATGCTAAAGAGAAAGTGCTTGCTTTTATAAAAACCAACATATTGCCACATTTAACTACAAAAATTAGCAAAATAGACAAACAGCTTAACATTATAGCTACACAAGAAAATGCTTTAGTAAATTATTTTAATAACTTGATAAAAGAACAAAGTTGAGACTTTAGAGTTGATATTAGTACAAAAAGCAACGGTGAGCAATGGTTAACAATTAGTCACAATGACGTTGAATTTAAATATCTAAACACAGTTAAAAAATTAGAGATTGCTACAAAGTTTTGCTTATTATTTCAAAAAATTGCCAAAGTCAGAGTTCCAATATTAATCGACAACTTTGAGAGAGTTGATGAAGATAACCTTGCAATGTTTAAAGACCTATTATCTCATCACAGTTCATACATCACTAAAGTAAAAAATTAATGGAAATAACAAGCTACGGTTCATCTAGTGCTGGCAATTGTTATTTTGTTGATTTTGGAGTGGATCATTATTTAACTAGTGGCTTTAATATTCTAATAGACATTGGAGTAAATATCACAAGTAAAAAAGCTGATCCAAATTATGAAAAGTTTGCGCAAGTTCGTTATTTGTTTATCAGCCACGAGCACAGTGACCACACTAAATATTTAAAGCAGTTTTTAGACTTTAATTCGTTGGCAACTGTCATAATTCATCCCGAATGTCTAAAAGCACTATATGAAAGACAGCCAGCGCTAAAGCTCTACCATAAACGTTTTGAATTAGTAACTCCAGGTACTATGCCATACAGGCTACCTTTAAACATAAAAGACACAAACAGTTGCTTAGAAGTTTACCCAATTAAGGTCGAGCACAACAGCAAGGCAAATAACGGCTACTTTATAACCTTAGACGCAAATATATATCCAAAAAGGCGAGTGTTTTTTATTACAGACTGTGGGTCAATTAAGGTAAAACAGTTCATCAGCAAAAACATAAAAGAAGCAGATATTTATTTAATAGAAAGTAACCACCCCGAAGACTTAATCGTCAATGATCTAAAAACCGAAATACAGGCTTCAAATCTTGGTCATTTTAATAGTACACAGGCTTTGCGACTGGTTAATTTTTTAAAGTTGCATATTGATAAAAATATAGAGCAAAAAGTGGTGTGAATACATACCAGCAGTCTATTTTATGAAGCACTATCATCGGCTGATCCTTTCGGCCTTAGATTTCACCCTACTAATACAGAGAGAATTCAAATGAGTTGAATATGGCAAAAGAAAAAAATTTAGAGAACAAAATAAAGTCAATACTTAAAAGACATAATCTTAACTATTTAAAAATACATGGCGGAGTTTATCAAGTATCGGGTCGTCCTGATTTATTAATTTTTAACAATTTCAACACTTATGCAATGGAGTTAAAAAGCGACTTCAGAATTTCAAAACCGTCGAAGCTACAGGTGACACAAGCAAATGCACATAAAAAGAATCTTATATGGCTGTTTGTCGATGTAAATAATTACAAAGAAATAGTCAGCGCTGTGATTAATAACAACATTAATTACCTAAAGCATATAGCTCTAAAACAATTGGAATATTGACTGGATTATTTTAAAAATGAAAAAACTATATAGCTACCAAGAACAGGCTTTAAATTATGCGCTTAAGCTTAGAAGGTGCTTGCTGGCTTTAGATATGGGCTTAGGCAAAACATTAGTAGCTTGTCATTGACTTAAATATGTAAAAACCAATAAATTAAATTCCATAATCATTTGTGACCCTATAAAGTTAAAAGACTGAGAAAACGAAGTAAAAGAGACAATGCCAAATGCTAAAGTGTTTGTTGTTAATGATAAGAAAACAAAAGAGCAATTTATAGATATGACAAAGCACAGCGAAACTATTTTTATAGTAAGCTACGGAATTTTTAGGAATTTAGTCTTTAAAGTTAGAAATCTAATTAGACACTTTGTTAATGTTGTCGTTGATGAAAGCCAGGTTCTAAAAGCTCCAAATACAAAAATATCAAAAGCATTATTGGCATTAAATAATAATATTAATTATTTGCTTTTATTAAGCGGAGATCCAATAAGCACCGGCTATGAGAATTTATATGTGCAAATGAAATTGCTTCGTTGTTTTGATGAAACTATCACATATTCAGAGTTTTTTGAAAACTTTGTACGCTACAAATTAGTAAATAATGGTTCGCAATATTTTAAGTTAATAACTGGCTATCGTAATATCGACTATTTAATGAAATTATTACATAGCAAGGCGTATTTTTTAAAGACTGAACAAGCGATAGAACTACCAGAAAAACGAGCATTTAAATATGAGTCGCAAATTAATAAAGAATATAAAGAATTAAAGAAAAACAGAGTCCTAAATGTAGGTGATGGCATTTTTAGCGCTGATTCACTTATAAAGCTATTTCACGGGCTTAGAATGCTAAGTAGCGGTGTTATAAAAGACGACAGTGGACACATGCATTTAGTTGACAAACAAAAAATAGAACAATTGCGTTATTTAATTAATTCATCAAACTATAACTTCAGCATTTTTTACAACTATAAAGCAGAAGCTAAAGCAATAAAAGACTTATGCAATGAGCTTGGGATAATCTGTTATGAAATAAATGGCGAGTCTAATGACTTAGAAAAAGCACAGAAAGAAACAAAAAGGTTCATCGTCCTAATAAATTATCAATCTGGAGCAAGGGGCATTGATGGGTTGCAATTAAGCGTCTTTAATCAAATATATTTTTCGCTTTGTTATAGTGGCGAACTTTACAGGCAATCACTTAAGAGAGTACATAGAATTGGACAACAAAAAACTGTAAATTATTACTTTTTAATTGCAGGAAACTCAATTGAGCAAGAAATCTATAAAGCCCTAAAGCAATCTAAAGACTATACGATTGAAATGTTTAAGCAAGATATTGATCAATACAAATACTAAAAGGATTATTTTATATGCAAAAAACCAAAGCAAATAGTACAAAACTAAACCGTGCCAAGAAACAGGCAAATGATGAATACTACACTGGCTATGACTTCGTGGATAAAGAAATAAGCAGGTTTAAAAAGCATTTAGAAAATAAAATTATTTACCTAAACTGTGATGACCCAACCATTAGCAACTTCTATAAGTTTTTTAAGGATAAATTCAAAGAATTAAAGCTTAAGCATTTAATATGCACCGGGTTAAATTTAATCACTAATTTAACATTTCACTATGAATTTGATGGGGAAGTTGAAAGCAAATATACTCCAGAGAATTATTCAGGAAAATATGATGACCCTTATTCAATTGAGTTACTTAAAAAGGCTGACATTGTAATAACTAATCCGCCATTTAGTATGTTTAGACACTACTATGATTTTTTAAAGAAATACGAAAAGAAGTTTTTGATTATCGGTCTTAATTTAGCTGCTCAATATGAAAATGTATTCGATGATATTAAGAACTCAAGAACTAGAGTTATAGCTGCTTCAAACACTGACTTTGCTATCCCAAAGGCAATTGAGAATAAAGTATATAAATATCTAAATGGACAGCTTTATGCAACTGTAAATGTTGATTGATACACAAACCTAGGCGACTACGATGGCAACCCATTTTTAAATTTATGGCTTACATATACACCAAGTCTTTATTCAAAATATGATACACATGATGCTATCGAATGTAAGCATTTAAGTAGCATACCAAAAGATTACCAAGGGCTTATGGGCGTACCTATTACATTTATGTATAAGTGGAATCCAAAACAGTTCACTTTAATTGATGTAATAAGGCCAAAACTAAATGGGCACTCACTTTTTACAAGATTATTAATAAAACACAGAAATGGGTAAATATAACCAAAACACCAGGGGTGAACTAAACTGAAGGAGGAATAAATGACAAAGTATTTTGATGAAGATGATATAAAGAACTTATTAGTTTTTGATCTTGAAGAAGATAATGAAGATTGTTTAGAAAATTTAAATAAAAATGCTGCTTCATTCGAAACTGAACGAGAAAGAGAACTATATATCTCTTTAATTAAAAACATAAATCAAAGTATCAATCGTGAATTTAGAGAAGAGTTTATAGAAAAAATAGATCGCTGATTAATAGAAAACAAAGACCTAAACGATATAGCAAGCTTATATAAAATGACAGCTGAGCTTGCTGAAAAAGATGTTAGAAACAAAGGAAGACTGGTTTACATATACTATTCTGAAACTGATACCTATCCTTATGACTATTTATGAGAAAAAGTAGATTCAAGTCTAAGACAGAATGGACTAAAAGCAAACATTAAACTAGCCTATAACTTAAAACAAACAAAAAACTTTCAAGATAACCAATGAGTATGAATTAACGATACAACTGGCAAGTTTACAAAATTAGATAGTATTGATGATGATTTTAATGACTTCCTTAATGATTGAGAAGTCGAAGACTTATTGTCTACCTACTCATACGATCTAGATGACTATCTAGAAGAAAAACAAACTGAAGGCTTAGTGCTTTAATAAAAGACTAAATAAATTTTTTCTAAAGCAATAATAAAGAGAATACTAATGAATAGTTTAGTTTTATGACTTTTATTTGATGATGGCAATTGTTCATATACTAAAAGCATTTTAGAAAACAATGAGCTTTTTGCTAACTATGACTTAGTTAAAGTATATGCAATAGGTATAAATGATTTAAAACTGCATCCACTAACAAAGGCCAACATAAACTGAGAATATAAAAAAATAAACTTATCTTTAGCAAATGTAGATCTTATTAAAGAATTAGGCCAATTACCTAAGCCTGATATTATCCTAGCTAGTCCGCCCTGTGAAAGCTTCAGTATGGCCGACTGTTCGTGTCGGATGAGTCAAACTTACCATAGTGATAAGTGAATAGTAAGAAGTAGAGAGTGATATAGAAACAGAGCATTAACTGTTAATGTTCCTAATAAAACCAGAGACTTTATTAAAAAAGAAAGAAATAGGCTAAATGGAGAAGGCTGTGCTTCAGGCCTAGTTCATATCATAGAAACATTTAAGCCTAAAGCCTATGTAATTGAAAATCCAAGAAATAGCAAAATATGAGAGTTTTTAAAAAACCACTGAAGCTTCGAAGGCTTCAAGAATATAACCTACTACTACAATTATGACCTTAATTTTAGCCAAAAGCCAACGTGCTTTATGAGTAATTACTCATTAAATTTAAAAAAGCAAATACTAAAAAATGGCTATAACAAGAATCATTACAAATTAGGCAATTATGATGAACGTAGCTCAATACCTACAAAATTAATTGCTGATATTTTAAAACAAACTATTAATCAACTCAACTAACAAAATACTCAATTAAAAAAAGAGTTAGAAAAATACATAAAGGATGAATGACGACGGAATTAACAAAAGAATTACACAAATTCAAACGATTAATAGAAAAAGAAACTCCATCAAGCAAGGAGCTTAATAACTTTCTTAATTTTGTACTAATTGATAAAAGATTGGAAGCTGAAAGAATAAAAGGCTGACAGTGAATTAATGTATTAAATAGCTGAGCTAATAATTACCAAATAGGCAACAAAAATGAAGAAGAAACTGCAAGTGCAATAAAAGCAATTTTATTGTTAAATCCAATAGAAGAATAAAGGAGGAATAAATGCGTGTAAATTTTGAAAAAGAAACTTCTGACACAAAACAAGAGATAAGGGAACTGTTGTGCCTGAATTTAAACTTAAAGGAAAACCTAAGGGAGTTACATAAAAAAGTGTTCAAGCTTTATTCTCTTTATGAGTCGGACGAAACTCACAAGCGTTCTAAGTTAATGTTCAACATCCGCCTTGCATTAGATAAATTATTGGAGTGCTTGGTGTTAAATAAACGAGTTGAACAATTAACAATCAAACGCTCAATTACAACGATTTTAGGAGTTTAAAATGAAATGTACACACCAAATATTTACAGATAATAAAGGAAATAAGTATTTAGTCCTTTTAGATAAAACAGCAAGCCAGATAACTTACACAAGTAATAAAAACATTTACCAAGTGCAAAAAATCAGCGATGAACAATTCAAAACAATTGACTCTATAACTGGTCAATTAATAGGTGTTCAATTGGCAATCTCAAACAGCGGTATTAAATTTAACGACTTAGAACTTGTTATTCAAAAAACTAAAGGAGCAAACAATGGCAATTAATTTCAACAAAACCTGAGAGCAAAGACAAACGGAACTAATTAATAGTCAACAAAACAACAAAATAGATGATGGCACTTATGTTGCAAAAATCACAAGCGCGAACTTAAAAATGCACGATAAATATAAAGTGCAAGTTGTTGAAATAGCTATCGAAATAACCGAAGGCGAAAATAAAGGAAAAACAGACAGTAAAGTTTATTTCATAGATGACAATTATCCCAACGCTAAAAAGCGCAATTGAGACTTAAGCCAATTGGTTAATTTGTTAAGCGCTTATGGCCTTAGTTTTAACAATGAGAGAGAATTCTACAACACTTTATATGACTTAAAAGACAAAACAGTAGAGTACAAAATTGAACGCTCAACTCAGACAAATGAAAAGGGCTATGCTTACCTTAGACGTTATATTAATCCAATTGTTAATGTTTCAAAAACAGCACAAAATGCTAAAGTAGAAAATAAAAAGAGTGACCTAAATATCGGCTTCGTAGTCGACTCATTTGATGAGATGATATAGAACAATCACTTATTCAAATATTAACTTAAAACATAATGAATCAATTATAAAGGCAAATAATGAGCAAAACTTATAATCAGGATAAGCTAGAAGCAATACCCTTAGATGTATGAATTTATGACTTCGAAGTATATAAGCATTTTTGGTGCGCAAGTTTTTACAACTTAAAGTCTAGAGAATTAAAGACTTATCAGACAGGACAAAGTCTCCAGCTGCTTAATTTTATAAATAAAAATTTAAAAGGGCAATTTGTTGGTGGATATAACTCAAGTAATTTTGATGACTATATCCTAAAAGAAGTAATAGCCGGGGCAAATCCTTATAAATTATCAGAGTGAATAATTAAAGGAAACAAACCTTGAGAATGACAATATACAAAACATATTAAGCTGCCTTTCTTTAGTTTTGATATTATGAAATTATTAGGTCCAGGTAGGCTTAGTTTGAAAAAATATGAAGCATACTTAGGGCTTAGAATAGTCGAGACAAATATCCCGTTTGACTTTCCCAGCAAATTAACAACTGAGCAAGAAAAGCTAATAATTGAATACAACATTTATGACACTAAAGCAACTAGTTTCCTATTTCTTAAATTCATCGATCAGTTTATCATAAAACTTAAATTAATCGCTGACTACAACTTAGACAACAGCGCACTAAATAAAACATCAACACAGCTAACAGCTTTAGTATTTGAAGCAAATGCTTCTAAGCTTCCTAAATATAAAACTTATTTTTATAAGTGTCCAGAAAATATAAAACAAATGTATCAAAAGGCATTGCCAGAGTATTTGTGAATTGTTGAAAAATTAGAGACTACTGAATTTGTAACTGAAGTGTCAGAAAATTATAAAAAAGAGCAAATAGATCTAACAATCAAAGCTAACGACTTGATTTATGAATTCAAAAGCGGTGGCTTACACGCAGCTAAACAAAAAATAATTGACAAACCCGCAAATATTTACAACTCAGACATTGTGAGCAACTACCCCTCTTTAATAAGATACTATAATTACGGTTCAAGAGCTGCCAAAAATATGAGCAGTAAAATCAGTGAATTAATAGAAAAAAGAATAGAAGCTAAAGCAAATAAAAATGAGCTTGTTTCTAGCTATTTAAAAGAGCTAATTGTTCGTCCTTTTGGTGCAATGGGTTATAAGTATTCAGCATTATGAGACGGCAAGCAAAGAATGTCAATATGTTTAACTGGTCAGCTTATTATTTTCTTTTTAGCGATGAAAATATCAAAATACGCTGAAGTATTGCAAGTTAATACTGACGGTGTTATGTATTTAGTCAATGACACAAATAACTTGGAAAAAATAAAAAAGTTACTTAAAGCCTGAGAGCAAGTTACATTTATGCAGTTAGAAACTGAACAATATTCAAGACTTTTTCAAAAGGACGTAAATAACTATATTTTAGTGAATGAAAAGGGCAAAATAAAGACTAAGGGCAGTATGGTTAAATATTACAATGAACAATTTCATAACCTTAGTTTTAACACAGTCCGTGGAGTTGTTAACAATAGTCTCAGTGTTTTAGATAAGGCAGTGGTTGATTATTTCGTTAACAATATAGACCCTGAAATAACAATTAAGAACGAGCCAGATTTAGTGAAGTTTCAGTTCGTCTTTGATATTAAAGGAAACTACAGCCACATCTTTTTTGGTGATAAGCTAATGGAAAATATGAAGGTATGTCGTATTTTTTACACTAAAGTTGGGAGCCCTGTTTTTAAGGCACAAGCATTAACAGAAGGCAATTATAAAAAAGATAAGGTTCCATTAAGTAGTGAAAAATGCACGATATACAATGACACGGTTTTCAATAAACCTGCGACACTTTTAGACTTAGACTATGATTACTACATTCAGTTAGCTTATGCACGAATTGACCAATATAAAAATGAATATGTAAAAAATAAATTTAAACTGTCGTATCCAGGTGAGTCATATGAGTGCGGACTGTGCTCTGCTTCCTTAATGAATGAATTGGTTGTGCGGACATTATTTGACAATATAGAAGTATGTAAACAATGCTATTTCGGAAAGGTAAACAATGAATAATATTCAAGCCGATGCCTTCAATGAGTTTTTTTACGAATACGCCGACTTTATTATTACTACAGACAACAAGGCTCCAACCAAGCCATTTAAAAACGGAATTAATCAATACAAATATGACCAAGTAAAAAGCGAGAACAACTTAGCTATAGTGCTAAAAGACAATTGAGTTGTTGTTGACGTTGACAATAAAGATCACCCTAATGCTTCTCTTAAACTTATGGAAGTTATAGAACAATACGGCTGAGTTTGTAACATTATGCAAACAAGCAGGGGACACCATTTTTGGTTTAAAGCTAACGGACAAATTGCCAACGCTACAAATATTGTCTTACCAATTGGCATACGAGCAGATATTAAGACACAAAATAATTCATATGTCATAGTTAAACATATGGGTGAGCTACGTAAGTGACTTCAGTTTAGTAAAAAAGTGGACAAACTGCCCTTAGAGCTTACCCCAATAGATAAAAATGCATTTCAAAGTCTAAGCACTCCAGTACAAATGCAAGAAGGGGAAAGAAACAATAACCTGTTTGCGAGAATACACCCTTTATTGCAAAACTATTGAAACCATAAAAGAATTTATAACTTACTATTAAACATTAATCACATTTTATTCACTGAACCAATCGCGGACGTTGAAATTGAAGCAATGCTTAATAGTGCGATTAAATCATACAAAAATAATGATGCGACAAAGGACTTTTACAATGTAAATGCCAAAACTGGCGCTAAAAGTTTAGATATTCAAAAAGTCGCCGACTACATTATTGACACATATAAAGTCATCAGATATAACAACACATTATTCTTTTATGATCAAATTGACAACATATTCAAGATAAAGACTGAGCAGGAAATATTGATCTTAATTGATATATTATTGCCCCATTTAAAACCGGCTGAAATGAAAAACATTTTCCAAAAAATAGAAACGAGCAGGAAATTAGTTGCAAATGCTAAAGAGCCAGAGCACAACATTATTGCCTTAAATAACTGCCTTTATAATTTGAACACATTTAGATCTATGCCTTTTGATGATAACCTTTTTATTATTCACAAAATCAATGTTGAATTTCAGCGAACCCTTGTAGGTGAACATTATGGCAGAAGACTAAAAAAATTTTTGTCTGACATCACAAGTGGTATACAGGAAAATATGCAAATACTTTTGGAATTTATCGGTTACTGTTTAACTACAGACACAAAGTTTCAAAAGACCTTGCTTTTATACGGCCCTAATGCAAAAAATGGTAAAAGTACATTTTTACAGTTAGTAGAGTATTTTTTGAATAGTTCTAACGTGTCACATTTAGGACTTGGAGAGCTAAATAGGCGCTTTGCAGCCACTAGTTTAATTGGCAAAATGGTCAACATTGGTGACGATATTTCAACTACACACTTAAATGACCCCAGTACATTTAAAAAATTAGCAACGGGGGAAGCGGTTTCAACTGAATATAAGGGCAAGGAACGCTTTAGCTTTAAAAACACCGCCAAGATGATATTTGCGACAAATAAATTGCCAAGTACTCAAGACAAAACAAACGGCTTTTTTAGAAGGTTTCTAATAGTACCATTTTTAAATCAGTTTGACAAAAAGTATGGAAATTATGACGCTGATATTTTGGAAAAATTATGCACTAAAAACAATATGTCGACATTGTTTAATATGGTTATAAAGGCACTTAAAAATTTAACAATGAACGGTGAATTTACATATAGTTCATACTCTGAGAGCCTAGTTTATGACTATATCAAAAACAACAATAGTGTAAACGGCTATATAGAAAATGATATGACTTTAAACGATGAACAAATAAAACAAGCGCAAGGCTTTGCCAATTTCTCGGTCATTGATAAATATAATGAATATAAACGCTACTGTTTTGACTTTGGATATAAAGCCTTGAGCCTAACAAATTTCAAAGATGAAGTTTTGCTTTATTTTAAGGATATAAATTTAGTAATAAGAAAAATAAAAGATAATGACTTAATATTAGAGAAGTTCATACTCATTTAAAAAAAGAATTCTACTGCCACATTGGCGGTTTTTATTTATCGCAATAAAAGGCCTAATTTAGGCTTCTTTTTATAAAAATGAATTAATACACTACTAAATGAAAAAACCCCTAAAAAAGGGGCTTAAAATAGCAAATAAAGGCAATCAGGGCATTATATCTGCTTTAATGTGCTTATTTTTTCTTTAGTATCAATCTTTTTGCCTGTTTTTTCTATTAATTCTGTGACTTTTATTATTTTTTCTTTTCTTTCTAGATCGTCATTTTCTAATGTTTCTTTTATTTGGCTAACTGTAAAAGCATCCAAAGCATTATTATCTTGTGAAAATACTTCAATAATTAGCCCCAAAACATAGTCAACATATTTATTTTTTTGTTCTCTAGTTCACTTGCGCACTTTTCTCCCCACTAATGCATTTAGTTCTTTTCTTGTTTCTAGGTCAATATCAAAAAGTTTTTTCTTTTTTATGTATAGTATTGTCTCATTAATCCTAGTTATTAGTTTCCAAATTAAGAACGCTCACACACTAAACTGAACAAATAGCTCACCAATTGTTTTACTACTTCATTTTCCAGTTTTAAATTCATCAATTATGATACTAAACCAACTACCACCTTTAAACGGGAAAAAGACAATAAAAACAACTAATAAAAGTAACAAAATAGTTATTCCTGAAGTAATAATAACACGGTATGGCTTAATTAGCTTTTTCTCTTTTTCTAAGTATTTAGCTTCACGCTCATTATTGATATTCGACATACTCAGACTCCTTTGTCTCGTTCTCTATCTGCTCTTTTACTTTTTCAATGTCTATTGCTCCGTTTATTCTTTCAATATTAGCTTTATGCTCATTATTTAGGATGTTGCTAATATCTAAGAAGGCAGTTTGTGAGATTAAGTTTTCTCTTCTTAGTCTATCCATCATATTTTGAGTTCATTTTATTGTTGTGTAAGTAGTTGTTGATAGAATTGTTGCACTTAAAACCATAATTAGCACCATTGACAAGTTAAAGAATGAGAATCCTAATGTATTAAGTTTTTCATTAGATTGAATTATTGTGTCACCAAAAATCTCTCTCAATTTTTCAATGTGCTCGTGTCCAATTTGCTTCTCTTTGGCATACTCTAGGAACTCTTTCCACCTGTCATCCTTTACAGGTATCTCTTCCATAATGTAAAAAACTCTAGCGAATTTATTAATACCGTCATCAGCTAAGGCTGAAATAAGCAAACATAAAGACACTAAAAACAAAATGGTACAAATTGTTATTATTACAGTTTTTCACTTATTGCTTAATGTTTCTAGGTATTTGAGCATTATTTTGCACCAATAACTTCTTTATTTTTCTCGGCTTCTTTAGCTTTTTTCTTTTCTTCCTTCTTTTTCTTGTATTCGTCTCATTTTTCTTTTGTAACTCTTACTAACTTTCTAGGGTTGCAAGTTGCTGATATAGATGCAGTAGCTCCAACTAGCGAAATTACTGATGTAGCTGCTATAAATTTATTTAATTTTTTCATTTTTACTCCTATTTTGCATTGTTATATTTTTTATAAAATTTTTGCTCGCTTTTGCTTAATGCCATATTATTTTCCAATTTCCACTTTATGCTCTTAAGTGTATTAACTTGGTCAATTGACTTGTTTTTCTTGTCTTTAAGTTTTTGCGGTATTCATCTTGTAAAGAAAAGCATAATTCCCCAAGCTCACAAAGCAAGCTCAAACACTAAGACAAAATATGTCCCGGCTTTTTCTACTCTTGTTAATGTATTAAAAAATGAATATATATCCAACTGTATAATTTGATCTATAACTTCAGGATCCTTTACCATAGGCAGAACCCTGCTTATAGCTTCTACACTTGCTGGAATTGTGTTCATAATTCAAATAACTAACGCTGTTATCATATTCCCCCTTTCTTAGCTTGAATACTCTAAGAATTTCATTTTTACAATTTCATATGTATATTTATGTGACACACTTTCATCCTTGGAAATGATTACCTTATCAAACATAGCCACTTTGTTATATTCACCTGTGTTCCTGTTCCCAATTTCTAAGTCACTAATTACTGTGTCAACATTTGGGTCAGTTTCCATTGCAAAAGGAAAATACATAAATGCACTACTACCTTCAATTAAGACATTATCTGGATTAATTTCAAACTCCTTAGTTGTTTCGTATGTGCCTACAAATCTCTTGTTGCCTTGGCTTGTATCATATTTAGGCAATTTAACTTTAACTCTAAAATGGGTAAGTCTTAACTTATCGAAACTACTTGTGTCTTTTCATAGCGAAGCAATTAAATTAGCATATCTTTCGTTCACTAGCTTATTTTCAAACATAAAGACATTAAAAGTTAAGGCAAAGGTTATCTGATAATTATCAAAAGGGGTTTTATGATGGAAATTATGTTTTTTATCATCAATTAATTGACTGTTGTTATCTATTATTTGCACTTTATGAGCATTCAATTTACCAGTTGGAGTGTTTAGGGTTGTATTTTTTAAAATGCTTATGAACTTAACTTCATTGTTTTTTACAACTGTGTCTTTGATAGGTAAATAAAACTCTCCATCTTCATCAGCGCAATATGCTGCTTTAAAATTGTTTTGTAATATGTCTCTTTTGTAATTTCAGGCATAGACATACGGGAAATTGTCCTTATGATAAGGTTTGCCATCATAGCGTAAGTTTATTCACTTCTTAAATGACTTGATACTTTTTTCATCTGTAAAATTACCTAAAATTCTTGCATTATTTTGCTCTCTAAAAATCATCAGCTCTGACTCGTTGCTTAAGTTTAATTTATAAGCATTACTGTCATTATCATATATTTGAAACAGTTCAAACTGCGCATTAGTATTTGGCAACACTTCACTATTATTTTGGCCAACATATGAGCCAATGAAATTATCATCAACGACAAATACTCAAGGCTTATCGTTAGCATTTTCAGTTATTGCATACAATTTAGGATTTTTGACTAATGCCTGTGGCAATCTGGCATAGAGTTTAGCTTGCTGTTTGTTAAGCAGGCCATTGTCATTTATTTCTAAGTTATTCTTAAATTGATAAATTTTCCAACTATTACTCGAAGCATCTGCATTTTTTAAAACAGGCACAAGTATTTCATTGTTGTTAATAATTACGCCTTTGCCAGTGCTATGAACATCGTCTATTCCGGTATCTTTTGCAAAAATTAAACTGCTTTTACTTTCGCCTTCTATGAAGTGTAAGTGGATAAGTTGAGAATTATCAGCATTACCGGTAAGAACTTTGGCTTCTGTTTCCACTTCTAAATATCCGGTTGCTACAAAGTTATGTGTAAGGTCAGCGCCTATGCCAACTTCTTTGCCTGGCAACTCAAACTGGAACTTATTCTCAAGTGTATGTCCAGCTATTGTAATTCTAAACTCTACTGTGTGCTTGTCTCTTAGTCTTACTTCATTTTTAATTGTAGCGTTTGGGTCACTTAGTAATTTTGTAAGATAGAAGTCGGCGTCAGGTATTTTGAATGACAGTTTTTCCCTTAGTTTGTAAGGGTCATATCTGTACCCGCTAAGACGTCCTTCAATTGAATTAAGTGTAAAATCAGTGCTTGGGTTTACTAAGTCATATTTAGCATAGAAATATCTGTCAGGGTCGACATTAATATCTCTAAAATCAGACGGTAAGGTAGCCCGTCAATCGGATTTTTTAAATTTATCATAAGCTCGAACTACTTCCCCCTCATTGTAAATCGTGATGTAAAAATCGTGATGGAAAATAAGCTCATGGGGATTTAGTCAATCAACGCCTACAACTTTAGCGCCGCTTGGGTTTAATTTGTTTCTTCATTCAGTTGGATTAATTTCATATATTGTGTCATATCTTTGATTTACACATAATGCATAATTTTCATATCCTTTTACTTTATAGCCAGGGTCATCAATTTTCTTATCTAAATGTTGTTTTTGAAATAAACCATCTACATAACCTATCCCGGCTTCACGGTAAGTATATTTATTAACATTTATGTGCGCAGTTCTTTGTGCTTCATCAAATGCACGGCTTCTTGATTCCGGTCCGATATTAACAAGCATATTGCCAAAAAATTCTCTTTTATTGTTTATGACTTTTTCTGATGTTGTTAATAGCATATTTCTGACATTTGAGACTTCGAAAACTTCACTTGTGGATCTTACCAGTTCATCTCTGTCATTAATACGTTCATTTGTGACTTTTATCTCTTGTGCATGAGTCCATTTTTTCTCCGCATTTTTGGGGCTTATGTCGATTTGCCCATATCATATGCGGAGCGAGTTTGAGTCTCATATTGCTAAGTCTATAAGGTCATTGTTTACTTGACTTTCGCTTATTGCAAACACTCTTTTGCCATTTTGTCGTTCTTCATTTGGTATTTGTGCTTTGAAAATAATATTAATGCCAGGTGAATTATCTTCTCTTAATGTTAATAAATCATTGAAGCATATTATTTCATTGTTGTTAGTGATTGCTACTAATGAGCCAGATTTTAGCCTTTCAACTTTTAAAAGCCCCGGAAGTATCCCATTGTTTAAGTTATCCTTGAAGCATAAAGTTATTGAAGGTTTATTTTTGCCATAATTGTCTATGAATTCAAAATAGCAACCTAGGTCATAATTTCATATGTTTATTATTCTGGTTGAACTATAAAACCTTGCAAAATGATTGGATGAAGCTATTATCTTTTGAGCTTGCTCTATTTTATTTCCATACTCGAGGAAGTTTTTTAAAAATAAAGGTAATACTTCAGGCTGTGACAGGCCTTTGAAGTCTATATTTATCTCTTTAGGGGCTACTTTATAAGAAAAACTGATGTTGTTGTTTTCTTTGTTTGCTTCGGCTAGCATTTCACCTAAAACTTGGTCATTTGCTGTTATTGACTTGACTAAAGTCTTAAATCACTGGGGGGAAGTTTTCATACATAAACTCCTTTCTATTAGCCAAAAATGCTAAAATATAAAAGTATGAAAAATGATGTATTTAAAAAGAACAAAATCAAAATAATTATTTTTTCGGTGTTTGTTATTTTGTCTGTTGTTTCAATTGGTGTGTGTGCTTGAATAATAAAAGACTTAAATACTGAAAATTATACTTTTGATGAGCCAACATACTGGCAGAAGTACTTTTCTATTGATGTAAAAGGGTTGAATGATTTTAAACATGGAAAAGTGAAGATATATAATGCCCTTGATGAATTATCTAGCAAGTTCCCCAGCATAAAAAATGATCCACGGCAAAATATAATTGTTACATTCTTAAAACACGCATTTAAAGATGGTATTTATGAAAACAAAGCGGTAAGTGTTGATACATTTAAGGTTGCAATCAGAGCCTATAACGCACTTTTCGGAACAATAATTGGTCTAAGTTCATTGCTATTTATAACTTCAACCGGCTTTATTGTTAATAGTTCAATCGAATTAATGTACTTAAAAGCATCACCTAAAGCACAACAATAGTGCTTTTTTATTTATAGACTTTATATATTTGTGCTTCTTTAATTTTTAGTCTTTCATAAGCTTGCTCAGTACTTAAATTGTGCGCTTTTATGCTTTTTTTACT
This sequence comes from Mycoplasmopsis agalactiae 14628, assembly GCF_000266865.1. GTDB lineage: Bacteria > Bacillota_I > Bacilli_A > Mycoplasmatales > Metamycoplasmataceae > Mycoplasmopsis > Mycoplasmopsis agalactiae_A. The sequence continues at coordinate 94,654 of NZ_AJPR01000006.1, forward strand.
TACTGTTTTGCTTGGATAGTATCATAAAGATGAGTCTTTTGTAAGGTCAGCATATTTATAAACAACAAACTCGTCTTTGTCTAGTATTAATGGGTTAATTTTAAAGGTTTGTGGGTCGTATAAATTAATTAATGTGTCACTATTCAATGAATTACGCAAACGATAGGTTAGTAAGATAGAGTCATTGTTGCCTTTTACTTTTCCGCTAAAGCCCTGCACAATATAGCGCCCGTCAAATATGAAATCATTAAAATTTAAATTTAATACGTCACCTAATTCTAAAAATGGGCTTGTGGTTATTAATGTAAGCTCTTTCCTTGGCTTTGAGTTAAGAGATAGTAAATTGCTTGCTTGTCTTACTAGATCGTTTAGGTCTGATATATCATTAAAGCGCTCAAATTTAAACAGGTCACCTTTGAATGTGCTTAGTTTATTAACTCTTTCAATTTCCGCGGTATTTTCAACTGTAATAGCTCTTTTGTCAATAGAGTAATAACTGATGTTAAAAACCATATTTCAGTGTTCGAATTTATCACTAAAAACTAACTCTTTGCTCCCTTGTTCATAGTACAGGTGGCAATTTTTGCCCAATGTGTACTCTTTTTTTGAGACAATAGTTAATGGAATATGTTCAAAAGGTTTATCAGTTGTGTAGTAGTAATTTTTAAATATTGGATCACTAAATAAAGGCAACTTGCCAAATGGATCACTTAATCACAAGCTTTTGCTGTTTCCACTAGGCGCAAATATTTCCTGAGTTGGCATTGTTGATGTGATGTTGTCGCTCTCTAGTCTTATTTTGTTGTAATAACCGTCTATGTTTTCTTCAAGTTTTATATCAATAATTTTGTGCTGGTCTCAATTAGAGTGATTTATCTCGATTGCTTTTCGCTGTTTAAAGTCATTTTCAGAGGCAAAGTTAATTGTTAGATTGCCTTGGTCGTCTTGACTAAAATATAAAAAGCTTCTTGTTTGAGTGGCAATTATTTCCTTTAATATGCTATACGGAGACTTGCTTGTTGTATCGTATGCAATTATTGGTGCAGTGTCTGTAAAGTTGACATTGCCTTTTTTAATTTTTGGCTCGTCCATTGCTGTGATTAATTCATCTAAAGCTTGAGCTGGATGAATATTTATAAAAGTTAAGCCAGGCGGGGTTATACGGTTAATAAATAGCCTTATGTCCACGATTTCAATGCTTTTGTCTTTTACTGCATTTGGCCGTAAACTATAGCGCCCTTGTGAGTTAATTATCCCGGTAAATATTGGCTTATTATTTGAGTACAAAGTAGCTAATGCAAAGGTGTTAAGCTTTGACAAATAAGGATGATTATTTAAGTGCAGTCCTTCATTAAGGATAGACTTATGGATTACATTATGAAGTGTTACCTTGCTAAAGTTAATGGCATGATATTCAATGTCTATTTCATTGCTAAATGCTCAATTATCATCGCCGTCAATAACAAGCTTCAAATTATTTTTAAAATCTTTTATTTTCATTAATTATTTCTGCCTATATTACTTCCGTTTATATTTTGAACTTCGCCGAACCTGTCACTGTTTAGGCTAACTTCCACAACGTTTGACACTTGAACCTTAGGATCATTAGTTTCTGAGGCGCTTGCGCTTTGGCTTAAGCTATTGCCAGCAATAATACTGCCCCCAATTAATGCACCAATGGCTGCCAATGCTGAGACACCTAGGCCAATTGCAATAGGAGCTGCAAAAACCCCACCTTGTGCTATAGCTTTAGCTATACCGATAGCAACATTACCTAATATCATAGCTGTACGATACGCCGCAAATACGCCTAGAGCAATCTTTAAAGTATTACTAAGACCGCCGAAAGCATTAACTATATTGCTTATTGCTTTTAAAAAGCTTGCCCCTAATGCCTTTTTTGTGTCATCAATTGCCTTGCGCATTTCTAATTGGTTTCTTATATGTTCAGGCATTGATTTTCTTTGCTCATCTAAGCTTTTATTACCATTTTCAAGCACTCAATTAAGTCGTTGTTGTGCATCAGCATTTAAAAGTGTGCTTCTTGTGTTTTTGTCTAGATAAATTCCAATCGCTTGTAAGCTCGAAGCCTTACCTGTTGTAACAAATTGTGTAAAAGCTTCATTTGCAACTTCAGCAGAGTATCCTAAGTTTTCAAAGTTATCACTTAAGTCCAAAATGTTTTGGCTTTGTTCTTTGCTAAAACCGCGCTCATGCAAATTAGCCAATAATTTCATTTTAGCCATATATTCATCGACAACACCATTTACTCCGCTCATAAACAGCGAACCCAATTTAAGCCCGGAAAACATATCCTTTATGCTATTGATTGTTGAAGAGAACTTTTGGCTTATTTTGTTCAGTTCTTTGCTTATATTGCGCGCTCTGACCTGGATATCTAGGTTTACCCTTCCTATGGCCATTTAAAGCCCCTTTCCGCCCATTGCTTTGGCAAATGATACTAAAGCACTACTTGCACTGTTTTCGCCTGTTGTAGGGCTTAATTTAAACCTTTTTTTGAGTTCTTTATACCCTTCAGGTAGCTGACTATCATCCAAACTTCTTGCTGTTATTACTTTAGATAAAAGAGTGTCATCACTTAAGGCTGATAAATAGGCAATGAACTCTTTCCCTTTAAGTTTTAAAATCGCATCTGGACTGATATTGTATTGTGCTTTGAGTGCACTAACTATTAGGTCTAAGTCTTGGATGTAGTCAATTAATAGGGGGACTTATTTTTTTATCCCCTTCTTTTTCAAAATTGGTTCCGGTTGTTTGTTCAAGCCAAAACTTGAGCAATTCGTGGATTATGTAAACAATAGCTTGTGGTTTGTATTTGTATTTGAATTCATTAATTACCTTATTCGCATCATTTTTGCACAGCATAATTTCTAAAAACTCTCTATCGGCTTTTTCAGATAACTCATAGCTAATGCTTTGAAAGTCTTTGTATTTATTAACAAATTGCTGATACTTAAGGATAGAATGAGCACTGGTGTCAACTTTAAATTTAGTTTTTTCATCAACTATGAAAATATCAGGTTCGTTGTATTTTTCTAAGTCTTTAAGGGTAAAATTAGCCACAATTAAGCGCTTTCCTTAACTTCTCAAATATAATCCTGTGGTAATATGTCAAAACTTAGCTTTTGTGTTTCGTCCGCATTTCCGCTTGGTAAATGGTTTTTAAAGTTGATGGTTGCCTTGCCTTGAACAATTACATATTTAGAGTCTTTATTTTTTGAAATTGTTGGGATTTCTATCCTGATGTATTGGTTGTTAAGAGTTTCAATTGAACCTAACAATAAAGACAGTAAATAATGATGTGAATCTATAGAATTATCAAAGTCAATTGAGACAGTTAATGATTGTGTTATTCCAGTTGTTATTGATGTTGTTTGCCCTTTATTGTGCAAATATATTCTGTCTTCCTTTTTATTGCTGTAATTATGTTTTAATTCAGTTATGAATTTAATTTCTGAGTATTTTCTTGCTTCGTCTGTTTTTTCATTTGGACTTGTCGCAATAAATAGTCTTGCTTCATTATTTTTCATATATTCCTTTCTTTTTGACTAGCAAGTCAATATTAAATGTGTACTCTTGGCTTTCTAGTGCAAAATTTACATTATTGACTTGTAAAACATTCGTCTTACTGTTTGGTGCTATGTTCATATTGTTTATTTGCTTTTTGATAATGTCGAAATTTTCATCGCTTCAATAACTTGCCAATTGTTCTATTATTTTTTGTAGTCTATTTAACTGTTCACTGTGGTTGAATTTATCATCCAAAAGCACAACTCTATATGAAACCCTTAAATAATCATCATTAAAATATAGCGGGAAAGCATTCGTGTTTTGCATCCTAAAAAGTAGTGCGTTATTATTTGAGTGCTCAATTATTTGATAGCTAAAAGGTGGCAATGAATTAATTGAATTATTTAGCTTGTTGTACAGGTTATTTGCTAGTTGCTGTTCTCAATTCATCTACTTCTCCTTATTTAGCTCGTTTATGCCATTAATAAACACTTCATCAATATATCTTTTTATGTACTTCTTAGGGTTCTTCTCCACTACTTTATACGCTTTTCTTATTGGATCTTTTTTAGCTTCTTTTTTACTAAATTTGTATGTAATTTTTTCCTTACTTGCTTGTTTTCTTGTACTACTTTCATACCTAAAACCAGCTAAAAGTGAATAGTAAGAACCATCTTTAGCAATAAAGTCATTATTAACTCCAACATATGCATTTATGCCAAGAGGAGTGTTTTCAACTGATGAAATTATTAAGTCCTTCAAACTCCCCTTTTTATGGCCGCTTCTGTAGAACGATTTCATTAGATAAGAGCCTTCAGGAATAAATGAATAAGTCTTTTGTTTAACTTTGTTTACTTCTGATGTAACTCAATTCCTTGAACTATCTTGTTTAATAATTTTTAAAAAGTTTGCTCTATTAATTTTTTGTTCCAAGAGTCTGTAAAATTCTTTTTTTACTTCTGCATCGTTTTTGAATGTTAAAAGTACTTCAAAGTCATTACTCATATTCAGTCTCTAATGTGTAAACATCAATGTCTAAACGGTTAACATCTCCTATAGAAGAAGCGCCAGCATTATAAAGAGTGAAAATACCGTGTAATTGAAATATCAGTTTATCACTACCATTTAGAAAAAAAGATCCATAACCTAATGACAGGTTAGTTCAAAAATCTGCTTGAAATTCATAACCGAATCTGCGGAAGCCCTTGACAACTGGGAAAGTCACTAAAGTAGGCTGCTCAGTTAAACTTGGTAATTCTGTAAAAACATGTTCAGAAATAGAATGAAAAAACTCAGGACCTTGTAAGTGCAATTTTATAAATATGACTTTGTCTCTTGGAATTGTTATTGCAGAACTAAACAAAGAAGGTCAGGGGTATTTACCTTCAGTAGTTCAATAATCGCCACCTATTTTTTTGTGAATTGTTTTAAGTCTTTTTGGTTTGCTTTTATCGTCAATGTATTCCTTAAGCGTTCCGCCCGTTATGTGTGCACTTGAGTCGGTCTCTAATAAAGTTGCACCAAAAGGCTCGATTTTAAAATAATCATTATATTTATGGCTAATATATGATGCTGCACCATTAGAGTTTTCAAGCTTCAAAGATACTTGGTTGTTATTAGACGGATATATGTCTAAACTCTGTACTTGTAGTCTGTTATCACCATCACGAGCAAACTCCTCATATGTTTCCATTGCATATTTTTTGTATCTAGTGTCCAGTGTGTTAATTTTTTCACTTGCGCTGTTCCATGTTTCTTTATTGCTTTTTAGGGCACTTAAGTCACTAGTTAGTTGTTGTGTCTTGCTTTTTAGTTCATTTAACGACGTTATTTTTCCACTGTTTGCATTTATTTTGTTCTCTAAACTTGACTTAATGCCATCAATAGAATTGACTTTATTAATAAAGGGATCAATTGATGAAAACTTAGCATCAAATTCATTTAACTTATCAGTTACAATATTTAGCCTGCTAACTTTAGTCTCCAGTCCATCAATTTTGCTAACTTTAGACGCTCAGCTTTGATGACTGTTTACTTTTTGTTCCAAAGCACTAATGCCATCAACTAAAGAAATTTTTTTATTTATTTTTGCAACAGCGTCTTCAATGACAGGAATCCTTGGAATTTGTCTTTCTCATAGTGTTTTTCAGCTATTTAGTGCATTAGTTTTTTCAAAGTAGTCTGCAATGTTTTTTGTACTAGTCTCTAACAGGCTAATTTTGTGTTTGTTGTCTTGAATATGAGAATTCAATTGACTGTTTTTGGTGCTATATTCTGAACTTAAACTATTGAATTTTTTAAGAACTTCAGAATCGGCTTTTGAATTAGCATTAAGGCTTAGCTCTAATTGACTAATTTTTGAGTTCTGGTCTTGGTTAGCAGATTCTAATGAAGCAAATTTTTTCTCCAGTTCTCCTTGCTCTTGGTTGTGCTGATGTTCTAAAGCACTAATTTTAGTGTGATGTGAGTCTAACTCACTTCTTAATGTAGCTAGTGACCCATCGTGTTCTCTGTCTTTTGCGTCCAACTTATCAAGCTTGGTTTGATACTTCTCATCGGTTCGTGCTAACTCTTCAATTAAATTATTTGCTTGAGTAATGCTGTCTCTATTTGTTTGAGTGGTTTGTTTTAGTTCTGTAATGTCCTGTTTGTTTTGACTAGATGTTTCAAATAATTCTTTATCTTTGTGTTTTAATTCGTTAATAGACTTGTCACTATTTTGCTTATTTGTAAACATTGAGAGACTTAATTCACTTTTGGCATTATTTAATGCTTCTGCTGCTTCTTGTGCATTTTTGTTTATGCTGTTTTCTAGGTCTTCTTTGTTTTTGCTTATTTCACTTCTTAAACTGTTTGCTGTTTCATTAATGCTTGCATTTAATTCTTGACTGTTACTTTTTATTAACTTGTCAACGTTGGAATTTATTATTTCCTGTTCTTTTTTGTTTTGCTCAATTTTATTATCAAGTGCTTTTTTACTATCACTTAGCTCATTAGACACGCCTGTGTTATTTTTGTCTACTTTAGCATCTAGAGAGATTAATTCATTGTTAAGTTTTGAAATGTAGTCACTGTTGGCATCTGCTTTAACATTAAAGTCATTTTTATATTGCTCTAATATTCTACGTGTGTCATTTTTTAGTTCTTGATAAGAGTTTTCAGAACTACTGCTTCAATTATTAAAATCGGCTAAAACAGCTTCGACTTTATCGTCAACATACTTGCGACTAGCTACAACATTAAGACCATTTTGAACAGGTTGGCTTTGTACTTGCTTTAAATGATTAGCCAAGTCAGTTTGAGCGCTTAATTCACTTAGATAATTGGCTTTTAATTGTTGCTCTTGATTGTTATATAGGTCAAAATTAATATTTACAATTTGGAAAACTTTATCATTTCTTACAACTAAATCACCGACTGCGATGTTGAAAGTTGAAGTTTTTAACATTTTTATGCTTAACTTTTGTACTTCATCTATTGCGCTTGAATTGCTTTCAATGCTGTTATCTTGCATAATTGAGCCATAAAAATAACGAGAGTAAAACTCTTTTTTAGCTAAGAGCCCGTTTTCATTTTCTCGTACAACTTTAACAACATAAAAAGCTTCGCTATAGTTTCTTGTGTCAATGTGATTAATACGCGCCATAAAATACTCTGTCTCCTAAAATTCTGTAAATATTTTTATCATCAATAACCTGGCTCCCTTTTGCAAAAATGTCAGGGTTTACAACATAAGTAGCGGCTAAGTGAAAGGTTGCTCTTTTTGTTATTAAATCATTAGCTCAAGGATGTGTTATATCAATGTCGCCGTTTACAAGTTTAAAGTTATAAAACTGTGTTCAAATGTTCTTGCGTGCAATTTGTAAATATTCAAAAAGTGCTTCGTCTTGTAAATCATCATAAATACGCAAATGATTTTTAAAGCTATTAAGCCACTCTAAGGGAATGCTGGTTTCTATTAATAAGTCCATTTTTCTCCTTTTACAAATAAAGGCACTAAAACTAGTGCCCTAAAAATTTATATTATTCTTCCCTTGTATTTTTAGCACTAACAACAATGAATCTTGAGTTAACGTGTGGGTCTATTAATTTAATTTCTCCCCTAGTTTGTACATATCTGTGTGACTGATCTTTGCTCATATCTGAGTAAATGTTCTCCGACACAGTTTGAGTTAGTCCGTAAGCTAATAAAGCGTCTTTTCTAAAGAATGCTGCAACTTTTTTGCCTTCCTTAATTTCATTCTCAGGATAGTCATCGCTGATTAAAATTGGTATTCCCCTATATGTTCTTGCAACTGGGTCATATAGTGTTTTTCTCGCATCAAGAATGTCGGCTTTTCATCTGCGCTCTAAACTTTCCAATGTATCCGGGTGTGTTGCAATAAGGTATTCATTAAGTGCACCATCACCATATTTGCTTATTAACTCTTTACAAATTACTTCAATGTCATCAAATGTAAATAGGCCTTTTCTTTGTGTTTGTCTTTCAGCTTCTTTAGTAAAGCCACCAGTGTATGTATCTTTGTTAAATACTGAAGCTGAATGAGTGAATAACCCTTTGTATAATTCTTTTCTTAACGCCTTTCAAATACCATTTTTGGCATTTTTAATTTGTGCTGCTCAAGCTTCATCACCACGACTTAAGGCATTGCTTTGTGTTAATTCAACAGCATAACGTGTTGGTCTCATTTTTACCTTAAATGTTGCACCGCCAAATTTAGTAGCTTCTTGTCCTTCTTTAATTGCACTAATAGGAGTAGCGTCAGGAATATATACGGCTTTCGCAATTTCATCTAAGCCAGTCAATGCTACGCTTTGTGTGTATTCTGTAAATTCTGGAAAAATTGAGTTAACTTCTTGCAAAATACCAGGCATTGTTACTGTTTCAATTAATGCAAGACCTTTTTTGTCATCAGTTGCATCTAGTGCTCTTTTTTCAAGCTTTTCATAAACTGAGCTATCAATATATTTAATTTCATTTTTTTGCTCATTGCTTAAGTAGTCTAGGCTCTTGTTGTAGTACTTAATTTTTTCGTCATTTGTTAAAGTTTTAGCGCTTGTAATTTTATGTCTTAATTCGATGAATTCTTTGTCGCTTAGTTCATTATTAACAATTGCATTTTCAGGCTTAGCAGTTGCAAAAGTTTTAAGCAATTCATTTCTCGCTTTTCTTTCTTCAATCATCTCTTTTTGTCCGTTCATTAAAATGTCAACTTTTGCAGACAATTCTAAAAGTTCGTTGTTTGTTGTTTGTGTTTCTTGTTGGTTTTCTTGTTTCATAATTTCTCCTTTTCTATTTATTTCAAACTCATTTATTGTGTTGTTCTGGTCTAATGAATAAACCCGGCAAGTATCTTGTGGGAAAAATCCAGAGTGCACAGGGTCTATACTTATAAGTTCCCCTTTTTTATAAACAACTTCATAGTCAACGTCCTTACTGTCTGACTTAATAATTTCACGCTCAGCATTGCTAAAAATAAAACTATTGCTTTCTATTACCCCCTGCTCAACTAATTGCATAACTTTCAAATGCAAAGGGTTAGATTGGTCAATTTTCATTTTGGCATAAATTGTGCTGTTTTCTTTTTCAACAATTAAGGTGTTGTTTGCGGTTGAAGCTAATAAGTGCTCAATGCTTATCTTGTGATCTAAATATGAGTTTATTTTCTTCTTGCTGTTTATAGTTTCATCAAAGGCATCTACTGCAATTTTTTCTCTATATCTTTGCCCTGTTATATCTTTATAAACTGGAGACCAGCTATCTAATTCAATTCGCATTTCCAAGGTTTTGGTTTCTTGATCCTGCTTAATAATAGGATCTTTGCTAAAATAAATTAATTTTTTACTCAATATTTTCTCCTTTCAGCTTAGATAAATCATTGACAGGCGTTAGCGTTCCATTTGCTAACAATTTATCCCCATCAGGATGCTTATCAAAACCAAGCAACTGTCTTATTTCATTGGCTGTAGCATATCCATTATTGATGGCACTTGCTGCAAATTCCTGAATGCTCTTTATGTCAACACTTAATAAATCAATGGTTTTGAATGTTATTTTTTCATCTTTATTTGCTAAAGATAGAGTCAATCTCTGGCATAAATTAATCAATAAAGGCTTGAGTGAATTATCAACATAAGCCCGGTTCAACTCAACAGATGAGTTGTATTTATTAGGATCATCAATGCCTAACTTAGCAGGGGGAATACCTAAGGAAGCTGCGAACTCTCTCCCTAGACTGTTTCTGGTTTGCAAATCTATTTGAGTGTTAATTATGTCAGTGGCCTTCCCTAGTTCTCACCTTTCATCTAATACAACACTTAAAGACCCAGTTTTCTTAGACCGTTCCATCATTTCTTTAAGCATTTCAGAAGCTTGTCGTCTTTGCTCATTGTTGGTTATGTCTTTAACCTTTATGAACATGCTGCTTCGCATATCATTTTTAATGGCATTTATAATGCTTAGCTCATTCTCTTTTATTTTGCTAATTGTTGACTTAAATAAGGTTCTTATATTTAAAGAATCAAAGCCCTGAATCATTTCATATTCAACTCAAATAATTTCATCAGAGTAAATTTCTATTGGCTTATCTTTCTTTACATAGAAATATTTTGCCCCTGATTCATTTTCTACCTTGTTTACATAATAAGGAAAGATGGGCAATAATTCAATTGGGTTGTTAAAGTCATCCTTAACAATTAAAATAGGGCAAGAGCCATACAGTAAAAGGTTCCATATTAATGTTTTTTTAAACTCTCAAGGGGTTTGGCTATTGTTAGGTTTATCATTTAGCAGTTTAGCAATATAAGTGTCCTGGCTGTGCTCAATGTCACCATTCGCTTTTTTTCTTTGTATTGTGAAATTAACCTTGGCAATATCATTAGCAATTAGCTGAACGGCTCTGACCATAAGACCGTACATTAAAAACTCACTCGGGCTTAGTGAGCGCAGTAATTCAGACGTTGAGTAATCATTTAATGAATAACTAAAATCCTGAAAGCGTCCAGCACTCTCAGTTATCTTTTTAGGTTTCTTACGCAAAAAAGAAAAAAATCCCATTCCCCGCCTTTTTTATCACGTTAAAAGGGTCAAGGGGAAGCACACAAGCTTTACTATCTATTTCTTGCTAACTAGAATATATGTATGTTTACATACATAGTATAACGCAAAACTAAACAATGTCATAAATTAATTCAGGTTTATTTGTTAAAGTGTTATGTCTTTCACTTAAAGCATTCAAACAAGCAATAAAGCTGTCAATTCTGCTGTTTGTGCTAAGCTTTTTGATAAACAAGGTCTCTGAGCCTGATGTCGTTGACTTAACATTTACATTTAACATTTGAGAGATTAGCATCTCGTTAAAATCCATAAAATAAATCTCTTTATTCATAAGCTTTTGCTCAAATAATCTAAAAAATGGAGTTAAATAAACACCTTGCTTTACTTCAACGAAGTCGGCGTTATTGAATAAATTACTACCGATTATGTATTGCTTTATTGAATGCTTTTGCCAAGAATCGTGCAATATTTTGTTAATTTTGAAGTCTCTGTTTCATTCAGATAACTTTTTAACAATATGCTCATAATCAATGACTTTTCCCGGGGTGATTGTAAAATACCCTTTATTCACTCAGTCTCTGTATCTAGCTTTATCTGACACTTCCTTTTTGATAATAGATGTCTCAGGGATGAAACCGTGACCAGCAAAGACATAAATGCTTTTATTGTTTTCTAATGGTATTTCTCAATGGATAACGAGTGCAGTCGTGTCAATGTTGCTTGATAAATCAAGGCCAACTAATGCATTTAGATCTTTCAGCGAATTATTTTTTAAAAAGTTCTCAACTATTGGTTGGCAGTGCTCAAGGCTTTCAGTGATTTGGTCAATTGAAAAATAAGCATAAGCAGCGCTTGTTCACATTCCCAATCTTTTAGCTTTAAACTCAGCTTCGGCCTGAGCGTTTGTTATTGCATTAAATTCAGAAACTAAAGCATCAAGACTGACAGTTACATTAAGTCCAGGGTTTGCCTTTGCTCAAAGCTTAGAATCTTGTCAATTCTCGTAATCTTCTTCGTCTAACTCAGCGCAAAAAATAAAAATATTAAAGTTGGGGTGCAAACTCTCGGGGGTCATTATTTGCTCGGTTAAAAAGTTTTTATAGTCCTTTTCCCTGTAATAGCAAACTGAGTTAATGTTGTTCCCTTTTGTGGTGTCATAAACAATAAGCTGATTCTTACGACTTAAGTTGTTACTGCTTTTTGCACTTTCTTGCATAGTGTCGTCTTTGTGCAAATGATACTCGGTAAGAATAACCAAACTAGGGTTTTGCCCTTCTAGTCCAGCTTTATCAAAAGGCAAGGCTTTAATTATTCCTTCCTTTTTTGAAACAATACGCAACGAGTTATAAACACTGAACTTTTTTTGTAGTTTTTTAGAAGCCTTAATGTAATTCAAAGCAATGTCATAAGGTATTTTACTGCTAGCCTTATGCGGGCCGCAAAAATAAACTTCTTGCTTGCCAACCCCTAAAAGTCCCCGTGTAGTTGCTAATGCAATCATTGCTCAAAATGATGACTTTCATTGTTTCCGTGCTTCAACATCAAACACTTCATTTGTGATTAACTTATCCGGCTCATCTTTATAAACTCAACCAAAAACAAAACCAGCAATAAACTTCCTAAAATCAGTAAATATAAACGGCTTCCTTGTTTCGGGAATTATGATGCTATTACTGAAAGCAATTAACCTATCAAGAGTGTCAGTTTTAAAGAAAAAAGGAAAGTCAGGCTCTAAGTTGGAGCGATATAAAAACAGCAAATGCCTGCAACAGGCCATTTTAACGGCCGCAGACGCGATGAAATCATCTTGGAGTACATTTATAGCATACTGAGTGACGAAATCGATTGTAGGGGCGTTTCTGGCTCAATTTAATACCTTTTGCCAATATTCAGAACTTAAAGTTTGCTGTAAATTCATTAAAAGTCGCTTTCTTCATCATCATCTAAAGCAATTCTCTTGAGTTTTTCAATTGATATACTGCTGTCAATATTTGCTCGAATATTCAAAAGTATTTTTTCAAGAATATCTTGGTATTCTGTGTTTTTTGAAACAATGTTGCCTTTATAGTCGAATGTAAAGATGCTGCTGTCGTTTTGAAGTGTGAAATATGTCTCACTTAAATCTGCATACCGGCGGTAAAGCTTGTCCAGGTTTTTAACACTAGATGTGCTTCATCTTTTGGCCATATCATACATATTTAAATTTGCCTGTTCGGTGTTTGTGTTTAGTTCTATGTCTTGCAAAAAAATACTCTCCCTTTCAAGCTCGGCTGTTTCTTTCTCTATTTGCTTTTTTAGGTAGTTAATTTCTGAGCTTAAAACTTCCAATTTTTGGGGCTTTATTTTTTTGCTTCATAATAACTCCATTTTTTTCGCTTTATGTAATCGTGTGAATAAACTGTCGATTGTGTTTAAAGTTAGCTGAATGGTTACAGAGTTAAAGTCAATGCTTGAGTTAATCTTAAGCAATTCGTTTTTCAGGTTTTCTATGACTTCTCTGTTCTCAACTCTAAACATTCTGCTCCTAAAATTGGTCGGTATATTTTAGCATAAAAATTATAAAACAAAAACATTTATTTTTCACACAAAACAAGGCTAAAAATTAAAATTCTAAAAATCTAATATTTTTTTCTATAAAAATGCCTATTTTCCCCCTATTTTTTTTATATTTTTTCAGTTTTCTCATGCATGTGTGTATATGTGTGCATATATGTACGTAGTATATAACTTAAATTATAATTATAATTATATTGCATTAGTTAAAATATTTTTTTAAAAAGTTAAGACAAAATAGGGGGGTACTTAAGACAAAATAGGGGGGTACTTAAGACAAAATAGGGGGGTACTTAAGACAAAATAGGGGGGTACTTAAGACAAAATAGGGGGGTACTTAAGACAGCATAGGAGCAAAAATTTTGTCTTAACTTAGGGGGTGTTTTGTCTTAACTTAGGGGGTGTTTTGTCTTAACTTAGGGGGTGTTTTGTCTTAACTGACCCCCCATTTTGTCTTAACTTAGGGGGTGTTTTGTCTTAACTTTTTAAGCCTGTTATGAGTTTTTTAAAACAAAACTTTTTTTACATTTGTGAAAATTTTCCATAAAAAATACTCGTAAGTAGCAGGTCCGGGGATTTTCCTGTTGCTATAAATTTGCAAAAAATGCACAAAAGAGTAGCGGTCGGGGTTAATGGTCAACTACTTATTTTTTTAGACCCCCCCCTTATTACAACCAAATTTAGTATTACCTACACAAATAATGTATGTGTTCACTATATGCTTAAGTCCTTAAATTTTTAAGCACAAATGCAACAAGGCAATGCACGAGTTGGCAACAAGCCGGCCAGCTACTAAAGAGATAATTCACTCCTGGCTCCATATTTTTTTATTGCGTTATTTTCTAATTTTTCTTTGTGTTTGCATTGTTTTATAATACAATAAAGACAGGCAATAGAGTGCTGAATGAATGGAGAAGTTATGAAAAATAAAGCAATATATTTATACAATTCACAGAATTTAATCTCTGCGTTAGATGAACTAAGAGAAATGGGTCTTATTACTGGACAGTTAACTAAAAATGCATTAATTGAATACATATGAAAAAACTATCCACAAGTTGCTAAGAAGCACAATCTTTAGGTTGATGTTAAGTGTTAAATAAATTCATTAGATTTTGTAAACTTAAAAACTTAGCAACTTCAACAATCCAAAGTTATACATCAATACTAAAAAATGTTTTTGATGTAGAGAATAAGAGCCATATGGAAATAATAAGAAAAATTAGATCCACGAGCTTAGAAGCTTCAAGTCAAGATTTATACCGCAGGGTTTATTGTTTATTTTTACGTTATACGAATCAAATGGATAAATATAAACACACAAAATTACTCAAATTAAAACAGCGCAAGATTGCATTCAAGCCTGTTATTAAAAAAGAAAACATTTACAACTTAACTGCATTCGAATATGATGAACGCAGGAGCTCAATATTTTATAAGTTGGTCATTAGATTTATGTTTGAATCAGGTGTCCGTTTTGGCGAGCTTGAATCACTACAATTCAATGGCACTCATTTATTTGTTAAAGGAAAAGGAAACAAAATTAGGCAAATACTTTATAACCCTGAGACTATTAAAATAATCCAGCACTTTAATTTTGACCTGACTAAGAGCAAAAGAGCAAGTTTAATAAAATATATAAAGCAGATATTTGGGCAGGATTATGCAGCTCATTCGTTAAGACGTAGCTTTGCAACGCATATGCTTAAAGCAGGCGCAATGCCTAAAATGGTGCAGTTACAAATGGGGCATGCAAACATTGAAACAACATTCCACTATCTGCAAATTGATGAGCAGGAGAGCACACAACAATATAATAGATTTATGTTAGCCAGCAACGCATAATGTTGTTGGTTTTTTAATTTTGCTTGCTTTTTGCCACACACTGCATTAAGTTAATAAATATGTCAGCAAAGGACAAAATAAAAAGGGCAATATTGCCCTCACAAATGAATCGCTTATCAATTTTTCTAGTTTAGCGTTTTTACTATAATAGCGGATATAGATGTTGGTTGGAGCTTATGCTGGTGTGCTTTCTCGCCCTATTTGTCAATTAATAAATACAAATATAATAATATAATTTAATGTTAGATGTTGGGCAAAATTAATTACCCAATAATATTATTTACCTTTGTTGCCTTACTTTTAGTATTTTTTGCTTTTTTTTGCTTTCTTTTGCTTTATGTTGTGGTATACTACAATTACAAGGTTTAAAGGTTTCGGAATTGTTCATATATATATATATATCATATGGCTATGGAAACAGAACAAATTAACAATAATCAAAGCAACATTCAACAACCTGTTGCACAAACTAATCCAAACAATAACAATGTCACTGTTATTAGACATGAACATGCTTATGTGGACCACAGCCAGAAAAAATTTATACTAATACTTAGATACACTCTGATTATTGGTGCAGTCTTTGCCTGCTTTATGGCTCCTTATTCAATATACACAGCAATTAAATATTTTAATAATGGAAATTCACAATTTAGTACCGGACAAAAAGCAGGGCTAGTAATTGGTTGCATTGCTATTATGGCTCTTGCTGTCGCAACAGTAGTATTAATGGCACTCACTTTAACAGCAAAGTATATGCATAATATGAAAATTAACGTTGCTGCCTGATGCGTTGCTATACCTTTTTACATATTTATTTTCGTAGCATTTCTAGCATGGATTGGATGAAAAATATTTGCGATTAAAATGGGCACCAAACGTGACATAACAATTAGAGGCGGCTACTAGATTAAAAAAAACAGACTTGTCAAGCAGGTCTGTTTTTTATTGTTTTAGTAAACTAATTATTGTTTTTTAGTTTGTTCAAATGCTTGTATTAGTTCTTCAGCAGTTTTTGCCTTAAACTCTTTATTTCTATCTAATTCTGTTTGTTCTATCATTGCTTGCATTACAGTATTTGACATTTGAGATGATTTATCATCAGTAACCACAGGCTTAGCAACAACTTTGCCGCTTTCAACATTTAGTAATGATTCTAGCGAAAGTTGAGCTGATCTTAGCATATTTAATTTGAAGTAGTCAGGTTCAAATGTAGTCATTAATTCTTCAGATTTTTTGTCCTTCAATTTGCCTTCTAATTCTTTAATTATGCCCTTGATTTTATCATTTGTTGCACTTGTAACAACTGAAGACAATGGCATTATATAGCCAGAAGTTCTTGCAATTGTGTATCAATTATCTTCTTCTTCACCAGAAACCTTGTTCTTACCTGTGTATATTCATTTAAGGAACTTCTTAATTGCCTTATTTACTTTTTCATTCTTTGAATCAATAGCAATTATGCTTGAACCACCTTCATGGAAAATTGAATGTTTTCCGTCCTTAGTTCCTGTAACTTGAGGAAGCATTAATACATCATGTTCGCTTGCATTATTTGTTAAGAATTTAGGGTCATCTTTAATGCTTTGTTCAAAGTATGGGTGAGTCTTAGTAAATTGAGTAATCTTGTTTTGATATGCACCAACAGAAGCTGCAAAACTTATAGCACTTTGGAATCTAAAGATTTGTCATGAACCTCATTCTTTTGTTTGAGTAAACATATATTTCATTGATTGAAATACTTTTTTATCTTTGTCATCCTTGCCAGATGGTGTTTGTTCAACTCTCTTAATTGACTTGTTGTAATCTTCTCATAGTTCTTTGAATTTATTCTTAACATCAGCATCGTCAATTAAGTTATATTTAACATTCTTATCTTTATCAAGTTCGAAGATTGCTTTGTTTTTGTCTTCAATTTTTGCATGCAATTCTTTAAAGAATGTACTTTGTTGGTAGTCAATTGAAAGAACTTCACCTGAAATTGTGTTGTCATTGATTTTGTTTTTTTCAATTTCAACACCTTCAGTAAATTTAGCAGCTAAGTCTCTAATGTCTTTGATAGATTCAAATGTTTTATTGCTTACAGTTAAATCTTGAAATGCCTTTTTTCCATTTGTTTCATTTTTAGCTTTTAAAGCATATCAAACTGATTGTTCTGGTAATTTATTTCCTTTATCTTTTGAATCATAAACTTTCTTGATTATTCCATCAACCTTCTTATCATTTTCTTCAATCTTACCGCCACCAGATTCAATAATTTCAAACATCTTGTGTAGAACTTTAAGGTTTAATTGAAGTGAGTCAGTATCAGCATTATCAAAAGGAATGTTGTAAATTGTTTCTGTTTGGCCTTGGCCTGCTAAAATTGAGTGTAAATCAGCTATATTTTTACTGAATGATTTTTTAGTAATGCCAGTGTCAGATATATCTAATAATTGCTTATTTGGTTAAGAATATATGCACCAGATTGGTCACCTAAAACAATATTTGGCACCTTTTTATTATCTTTAGATTCAATAGCATGAGCAACATTTTTAATTAATTGGTATTCACTATATGTGTTGTGGCCAGGAACTTTAACTTCTTTACCTTTGCTGTCCTTGTATTTAAATTCATCAGCAAATTCAAATCTAATAGTTAAAAAGTCTGAGTCATTTTTAAATGCTTCATTATAGTAACCAATAATTTTTTGCAATGATAGCGATAAAGGTCATCCTTTACCTTGACCTAATCTAAAAACAACTTTTTCTTCTTCTGTGTTCCCACAAGCAACTACTGAAAGTCCTGCTGCTGCTGGTAATAAAATTGCACCAGCTTTAATCAAAATTTTTTTCAAAATAATCTCCCTATTAGCCTGTTTTATGGTATTCTAAATAAATTGAAAAAATATTTAAAATTAGTTGAAACGACTAATTTTTTTAGAAAAAATAAAGTAAATTATCAATGGAATAACAATTGAAATAAATGCCCCTGCTGCTTGTACATTAAGTAAAGCAGCTTGTCTATCTTGACCTAATGTTAGGTACCAAATAGATATATTAGTATAGTTTGTTGAGAATAAAAACTGTGGTCATAAGTAATCATTTCACACTGAAATAAATGAAAAAACAATTAAAAGCATGTAGCCCAGTTTCATCTTTGGCAAATATACATAAATTAATTTATCCATTGGTTTTAAATTGTCATTCAACATTGTCTTATTTTTTTTATCACTAATAGATTTAGCTAAGTTAAAAATGTATGTAAAGTTAAAAAATGAAAATATTGCATTAGTCACAAAAGCAATAGGAGTTTCGTCTAAATTGAAAGTTAGCAAAACTGTTTTTAAGCTTAAAAATATTGAAAACTCAGGTATCAAACTAATAACTAGGAAAAAGTACAAAAATATTTTTTGATACTTTGCACTCATTTTAAGTAGCCCTGCTATTGCTAGTGAGTAAATTATTAGTCTAATTAATATCAAGATCGTTGCAAATAATAATGTCCAACCAAAAGCTCTTAGAAAATTACTCTTAAAAGCAGTTGCAAAATTAACTCAGTTTCACTCTTCAATCACAATAAATGTTCTGTTATTTATTAATGAATTTGTTGACATAAGCGACTGAAGCAATAAGTAGTACAAAGGAAAAAGCATAAGCAAGCATAAAAAGCCAATTAAGAAATATTTAATAATTTCTTTAAATATAACTAATAGCATTCTACCTGGCATATTTCTTGCTCCTTGTCTTTGCAATTAATTTACTTATTTTCCTATAAATAGCCTTAATTGTGCTAATACGCAACAGTTGCAAGATGCACAATAATAAGACTAAATATGAGAAGCTAAAGAAAGCTGAAGCATATCCTTTTTCATATCTTAATGATGGGTTGTTTGTGCCAAATCCAAGGAATTTAATTGTGTAACTAGTTAATGTGTGTGCATAATTAATATCTATATCAAAAGTTGGTTCCAGCAATGCTTGAGGTAAAAGAAGTGTTGAGAAAATAAAGTTGGTAAATAAAATTGAAAACAACACTTTTGAAATTTCTGGCATATATACATATCTAAATTTTTGTAAAATAGTCAATTTATCATTTAACATTAACTTTTTATACTTTAAATCAGCTCTGCTAATAGCTGAAGCAAACAAGATTAAGTTAAATGGTAATGACCTTCATATCTGAAATATAGAATAATACATCCAAATTGGCAACTTTTTATTTGACGAAGCAGTAAAGGTATACTCGCTCTTTCCTAAAATGTAGAAAAACAAATTTTTATTGCCAAAAAACATTGTAAAAGCAATTCCTATTGCAAAGCCTGAAATAAAGAACTGCGAAAACAAAATTGTCAAAAATGCTCTCTGTGTGAATTTAAATATTAAGGAATTCACAACTAGCGCAAAAATTAATGAAAGCACTAATGAGATTCCCGATCCAAAAAACAAGACTAATGTTGAATTTAAAACAGCATTTTTAAAATTTGGATCAGATAAAATGTTGTTATAGTTATTGAAATTATAGTTATATCTAGTCCTATCATGTATGCTAATAGGCGCCTTTAGTGATTTCACAAAGGTGTGTAAAATAGGCACCAAAGTAAAAATTAATATAAATATTAGCAAAGGCAAAAGCATTAATGTTATTTTAGAAACAGTCCAAGCTTTTTGCTTTTTTGATTCAGAATTATGCATAGATTCTGTTGCCTTTTTCATCAAAAACTAAAACATCTTTATTACTAAAAGTAACATCAACTTTTTCGTTAACTTCTAAAGCATTATCTTTTAAAACAATTGTTCAAATGTTGTCTTTATCATACTCAATTTGATAATAAGTTTTGTCTCCAAAATTTTTCTTATTTAAAATTGAGTATTTTCCGTCCTTATTGACACTAACTTTAAGTTTATTTTCCCGAATATAGTGGTGCTTATTGTCTTTTGAATTAATAAAATTAATTTCTGGAGTCCCAATAAACTTAGCAACAAATAAATTATTTGGGCTATCATACATTTTGTCACCACTACTATATTGTTGAACCTTACCATCTTTTAATAAAATGATTTGATCACTTAATTTAAGTGCATCTTGCTGATCATGGGTAACAACAATAATGCTTAAATTAAATTCCTTTTTAATCTTAATTAATCACTCAATTGTTGATTCCTTAATTTTGGCATCAAGCGCTGAAAAAGGTTCATCCATTAGCACCAAATTAGTCTTTTTTATAATACCTTTGGCAAAAGCCACTCTTTGCTTTTGTCCACCAGACAACTTATCAACTCTTTGGTTTAATAAATGATCTATTTCTAGTTTCTTTGCAACATCAGTAATCTCATTTTTGAACAAATTTCTTAAATGAAGCTGATTTAGAATCTTAAACTTATTCTTAATATTTTTGTTGCTTAAGCAACTAAATACTAAGGCTAAGTAAGCAATTTTCTTCTTTAATATTGAATGTTTATTGCTAATAAGACTCTGTTTATAGGCTTCAAATTTTGAAAATAGTTTTTTGTTACTTTCAGCATTAGCATCAAGCATACTAAAAAGACTTTCAAAATATTTTAATCTTGCTGAATCTACTCACTTACTGTAGTTTTTGGCACTTAAGTACACATTGTTAAAAACAGTTGTGTCTTCATAAGTTGAGTTTTCTTGCATTATGTAAGCTATTTCGTAAATTAAGGGCTTATGCTTAATTTCAATAGATCCTTCATTTGGTTTTAAATAGCCTAAAATCAAATTTAGTAATGTCGTCTTTCCACTTCCTGAAGGACCTAGTAAAGAAACAATTTCATTTTCCTGAATTACGAGCTTATCAATATCGACGTTGTACTCCTTCTGTTTTTTATGATATTTGAATTTCAAATCATTGATTTTTATCAATATATCTTCATTATTTAATGTTTCCATACAAGAATAATTTTACTATCAGAATCGACAAAAGTATGTATAAATTAGCGTTATCAGTCACTTTTGCATACTTTTTGTATTTTTTTCTTTTTTAGCATTAAAAGTGAATTTAAAAAAATTAGGACAAATCCTAAACCTTTAATTTCAATTTTTTGTTTTTTTAAATTGCCAAAATGCAGATTAATTGGCTTTCTTCTTTTTCTTAGTAATAAAAATTGCTGCTAAAACTGACACAATAATGATTATGATAGCTGCAGCAGTAACTGACGAAGCAATTATGGCTGTTAATTTGGCATTGTTGGCATTTTCAACTGGCTTGATATTATATGATGAAAGATCAATTGCTAAAAGCTCTTTAGAATTATGATTTTTGTCATCTTTATACTTAAAATAAACTATTGGACTACTTGCTGAGAGCAATTGACTAGATGATTTATATTCCTTAAAGTTTAATTTATCAAATGAATATAACACTTCGTCATCAAATTTTAAATTGCTTTTATCTATAATTGAATTTTCAGAAATAGTCTTAGGTAAAATTTCTCATTCATATACAAGTTCATTTTTGCCATCAGCAAATGAATAATTTTTGTTATTTATTTTAACTAAACTTTGATATTTACCGCTATCAATGTGCTTTGAATCATTTACCAAAACATCTGTTTTAAAGCATAATCTGTCTAGCCCTAAATTATGCTCATAGCCATCATATACAAATCTATTATTTAAATTTTTAGGAATTTCAATTATAAGTTTCTCTACATTTATTAAATGTTCATAAACATACTTTTTGCCATTTAATTCATACTCGAATTCAATCTTGGAATCACCATAATTGATATGCTGGCCACTTTGATAACTAACTTTTGTTGGCTTAACAAACCCCACTTTTCCATTGCTTTCAACTGAGATATTAACTTCTTTAAGATTAATTGTCATTAATGCTTTATAAGAGTCTTTCAGATTAGAATCAATAACTTTAGCTTCATTTTTTGTTTCAAAAATAGCTTTAACTATTATTGGATTTGCATATGTTTGATTGTTGTCTTTTTGTCTATTGCCTACATAATTAAAATCTAAAACATTAGTCCTTAAGCCCTTGATATGATCATATGTAACATAATATTTGTTTTTGTTACTGTCAAATGGTAAATCTGATTCAATTCCATTTTTGTTAATGTAGGTATATTTCAAAAAATTTGAATTTTCCTTCTTTAAATCAGGCAAATAGTGCTTGCTAAATGATCCACTTTCTAAAAATGGAACTTCCGTAACTAAGCTATCAGCATTTGATCCATCTAAGTCAAAGTAAAGTTTTACAAAAGTATATTTGGCTTTTTCATCCAGTCTGTAAAAATGATATTTTCTTTTTGATGCTAAGTAATTACCTGAAAATACAGAAATATCAGCATCAAAGCTGTCATCTTTATATTTTTCTAAAAAATTATTAACTTTAGAATCTATTAATTTGTCATTTTTTACTTTAAAATAGGTATTTTCGTCATTTTTGCTATTTGTGTAAAGTAATCTATTATTAAAATTAACTTCATTATTTTTGCTTACTAAAACAACTGGTGTGTGATTGTTTAAAACATAACTATTATTTGCATGAAAAACAATGTGTGGTTTGTCACTAATTGTTCAATATGAATTAGACTGAATAGCTTCAGTCCCGTCTAAAACATATATTTGTCGTGTCTGTGAACCACTATGATGCTCATTGTTGTTAATTAAGTTGTAATCATAAAACAGCTTAACTGAATAAGCCCCTGATTTTAATGGCAACTTACTGTGTAATTTCACACCATTATTTTTGACATATTCAATATTAAAATAGGTAGAAACATCTATTCCGTCTTGATATACTTTGGCAAAAATATTATTAAGTTTTGCGACTTTTTTGTTTATCTTATACTCTATTTTTATGTCTTGCGTAGACTTAAAAATATTTCTATTTTTAGCAAAAGTGTTTTTACTTCTGTTACCATAATTTGCACTGTTGTAATAGTTGCTAAATTCATTTTCATAGATTGCGTTACTTTCAGAAATCAATATATCTTGACCAACATATTTATATCCACTATATTCATTAATAACTGCACTTGAATTATAAGGAAGAAAATTCACCCCATCTCTGTTGCTATATAAATTGTCACTGTTTAAAATAATTCAAGCTCCTGTGCTGCCATCAGTTGCTTTATAATTATCATCCCATCCAATAATTGACACTGCATGAGTGTTTTCTCTGCCTGTTCCAACTAGTTCATGTACTTTAATTTTTGAATTTGACTTAGTTTCTACATCTTTATAGTATTTTTCGTTTGAGACTGTTTTATAGCCTCTTATAGCAACAAACAAAGAACCATTTTTGACTATATGTTTTTTAATATTTTCATAATCATAGCGATTGAAGTCGACTCTTTCAACTGCTTTTCTAAAATTTTTGTCTGTATGCTTGTTAAATAAATCTCTTAACTTTTGATGATATACTCCCTTATTTGGAACATAATATAAATCGCCAAATTTAAAATCTGATTCATATGAAATACCATTATTAGAGATTAGCCTATCATAATCATCAAATCAAGCACCACCACCAACATTATTAGTGTCATTAATTGTGATGCTAGCTTCTGAAAAGTCATACATTTCATTAGTATTTAGCATCAATGAAGTCTCTAGTGACTTTGTTGCACTAAAGTCTCAACATAAGCCAGTGTTATATTGATACTGATTAAATAAAATATAGTCATCTCTTAGTGAAAAATAAGTGCTTTTGTGCTTTTCATTTATAACAGCACTATTATTAGTCATATTGTTACTACTAGCACTTGGGCTTGTGCTTAATGAAAAAACTGAAGCAAAAGGAGCAAAAAATATTGTTTTGCTAAGAAAACGGCTGCCATTTTTGATTTTTACCAAATCCACCATTACGTTTATTATACTAATAAAACTATAAACAAACCCTATAAATAAAAAACATATCCGCTTGAGATATGTAGAAATTAATATAGTCTGACCTCTTTTTATAAATCTAAATGCTATATTCCTTGACCATGTTTATGAAATGCTAACACAAAAGCACAGAATATTATTCCAATCATAAACACAAATATTGTTCAGAAAAATAGCTTTTTGTCATGATGAGCATGATAAAACTCTGGCAAGAACTCTAGGATGCTAATGAAAATAAATATACCTGCAATAAATGATTGCACCATCGCCCTTAATTGTCATATATTGTAAATATATTTTCCTAAATATCCACCCAAAAGCATTGCGGGCAAGAAAAGAAATAAACATAAAGTGCTAATAAATAATGCTTTTGCTCTGCTTCAGCCCATTTCTCTTTGACGGTAGTAAAACAGTACTTGTTCAGGAATTAAATGAAGTATTAATGAAATTAAAAAGGCAACCGAAGTTGATGTTATTCCTTTACTTTCAATTCCACTAATAATAAATCCAATCAAAAACCCTTCGGGAATTCTGTGAAGTAGTAAAAGTAGAATAGCAACTAATTTATAAGCAGGCTTGCTTTGTGCATTACTTGAAATTTGAATATCATGTGAAGGAGCAATTTCATGCTCATGATGATCTAAATCACCATGATCATGTCCGATGTCATGTGAGTGCAAAAATAGTCTAGCAGCCTTATCAGTCGCAATTTTGCTATTAATAGACTTTCTTACTAATTGTCTAACTAGAGCAGCAAAGCCTATACCTATAATTAGCCCACCTACGACAACTAAAATGTTTCAGCCATAGATTTTAAAGTCACTATTTAAAATAGCACTTGTGTTAATTGAACTTATTTCTAATGACTCTTTTAAAAAGCCAAAAGTAGCCATCGTAAGGAAAAATCCACACATAAAAGCATATAAAAGCACGGTGCCTTTGCTATTTAGTTTTTCCTTAGTAAAAGCAAAAATCAAGTTAACTAGAAAAGGGATAAGTGCAATTAAAATAAAGACAACTAAAATTGCAATAAAAATTGCTAAAGGTTGGTTGTAGCCTAAAGATGAATATAGTGAATTTCAAAATTTAGTCATTGTTATTCTTCAAATTCAATGTTGTGAAATACTTCCTGAACATCGTCATCATCTTCTAATTTGGCAATAAAATCTTGAATTTTTTGAGCTTTTTCGCCAGTAAATGTGACTGTTGCATTAGGTAAATAAGTAATTTCACATTGCATAAATTCAGTGATATTCAAATTGCTTTCAATAGCGCCTTTGCAAGTTGAAAAATCTTCCACTGAAGTTGTAATAATAAATGATTCATCAGTAGCTTCAATATCTTCAGCCCCGTTTTCCAAACATACTATGGTTAAGGACTCTTCGTCAACTAGTCCCTTGCTAATTTCCATTATGCCTTTGTGATCAAATTGAAATGGTATAGTGCCTGTCTTACCTAATTTTGCATTTTGTTTATTAAAGTATGACTGAATATTACTTGTTGTTCTATTTACATTATCACTTAAAGTAACAACTAAAAATGTTGCACCACCACTAATTGTTGCATTGTAAATAATTTCGGTAAAAACTGCACCATCTTTAGCATTACCTTTTGCTTTGTCTAAAGCTCTTTCAATATTGGCCTTAGGCATGCTTTTTGCTTTAGCTTTCGAAATTGCTAATCTTAATGCAGGGTTAGAACTAGGATCAGTGCCCCCTGGTCCTGTTGCTGCTACATATATTTCCTTAAACATTTTTTGGAAAATTTTTCCTCTAGCAGCGTCATTTGCGCCCTTTTTATGTTTTATTCCTGCTCAGTGTGAATGTCCTGCCATATTTATTCCTTTCTTTTTCTAATTAAAACTTCATCGATTGCAAGTGGCATTCCTGCCTTATTTCTTTTATGCATACTATATTTATGCATTCTTTCAATTTTTGCAACAGAATTTGGCCTTATGTCGCCCTTATCATTAAGTAAATAGCTATCTAATTCATGATAAGTAAAACCTAATTCATCCTCATCATTTTGCCCTTCTCATAAACCTGCTGAAGGTTTTTTATTTATGATACTTTCGGGTACATTTAAATATTTAGCCATCATTCTAACTTCTGACTTAAGTAATTTTGAAATAGGCAATAAATCAACTCCGCCATCTCCGTGCTTGGTGAAATAGCCTATAAAATACTCATCTTGGTTGTCTGTGCCCATAACTAAATAATTATTTTGCTGTGCATATGCATATAGAGCAATCATTCTAAGACGTGGCTTAATATTGCTAATCGAAAGCAAATTATCTACTTCATTATTCAATGATTTTTTAACTTCTTCAAATGATTTGTCTAATAAAACTGTTTTGAATTTTAAATTAATTGCCTTTTCTAACTTGCTTATGTCTTCAAGATCATGATTCATAGAATCAATTGGCATCACTAAACCTAAAGTATCATTAGGAAAAGCCTTTGCACATAATGATGCAACTAAAGCACTATCAATTCCGCCAGATATGCCAACTACACATCCTTTTGCTTTAGCTCTTTTCACTCTTCTTTTGATTCACGAAACTAAATATTCAGTATAAATCTTTATTTTTTCACTATCAAAAGGAGAATTGAAGCTATTATCAACTCTTAATCCAATTCTCTTATTCATGACGACCGCCGTTGCAAATAAATATATAAATAATTCTTTATTATTTTACTATATTAATATCTAAGTAAATTTAAGCTTTATATTATTTAGCAAATAAAAATCTTGCTCTTGCAAGAAATTATTTCGATTGTAGCTTCATAAGCACTAATTTCAACTCGTCCTCATCAACCATATTTGCTTTTATGTCCCTGAGTTTTAAGGCTTTAAATAAGTTTGAATTTTCATCAGCTTCATTAAAAATTGCACTTCTAACTGCCATATAAACAGGCGTTGGAGAATTTAGCTTTTCTCAAGCAGTTTCGCTTAATTCAATTAATGCTTCTAGTGCTTCAGGATCTTTATCTAAATTAGGAAACTCTAAAAAATCAGTGTAGTTTTGTCTCTTAAATTTGTCTAAATGCAACTCTATTTCAATTCATTTTTCATACAATTCAAAGTCTTTAAATAATTCAAATCCATACTTAGCACTAATGTTTATATCTAATTCATTTTCAACCAATGATCCTGAATTATAGTATTGTTGATTGTTTCTAAACTCTGAATCAACAAATCATAAAAGCCCTATTATTTTATAATCAGCAAAACTTTGCTTTGCTAGTTCAACATCATTTTTAAATTTGTCTCAAACCTTAATTGCTTCATTAGCTGAAAAAACATCTCTTTTTCTCTGCTTTATGAAGTAATATTTTTTATTTTCTTCATCTTTAAAAGCAAAAGTAAATCTTGCACTTTCAATTATTTTCTCATCTAAATTATCAGCGCTAGATTTAGTTACTGAAACTCTGCTTTCAGCTATTTCATAGCCTGATTCGGAAAAAATATTGACTGAACAATTGGATAAAAATTTGTAATACTTGTTCTCTTGACTTCTGTAAAATGCCTGTTCTAACTTTATCTTAAAGTTCAAAGGACTTAAAAATGAAATGAACCGATATGGAGCTTCAGCTAATTTATAAATTAACTTTTTAGCATTATGATTTAATAAATTGAATTTTAAATCTTGTTCAAATTGTTCATAGTTCATATTATTGTTTTTCCAATTCAATTTCACTGTTTTTATTTAATTCATCTAAAATTTCTTCAACTGCATCTGCATCATCAGAATCATTTAA
This sequence comes from Mycoplasmopsis agalactiae 14628, assembly GCF_000266865.1. Taxonomy (GTDB): domain Bacteria; phylum Bacillota_I; class Bacilli_A; order Mycoplasmatales; family Metamycoplasmataceae; genus Mycoplasmopsis; species Mycoplasmopsis agalactiae_A. Next base: position 122,245 of record NZ_AJPR01000006.1, read on the forward strand.
AGCACCAACATTTATTGTATTTTTTCTAAATGTAATAAATTTAGTAAATGGTCAACGCACTTTTTTGGATATAACTAGCAAGTTCAAAAAATTACTCATTTGTTTACCAGCTACTTTTATTGGCGAATGTGTTTCGCCAATTTTCACAGCAGGGCAATTTAATTCATTTGCATAATTTATAAAATTATCAGTGCCAATGATTGAATCTTTATCGCCAATAATGAATATTAACTTTTTAGCAACTTCTCTGTATTGTGTGTTCAATTTTTCCATAAATGATGGCTGCAAAATGTATTTATCTAACAAGTTATATCACTTGCCTTTTCTACTAAATGAATCAATTAATCTTTTGCCCTTTTTGAAAAATTTAGCACCTCAAACAAACAATTTACCAAACATTGATGGCTTACCAGTTTGTGGTCCAATTACATTATGAAGCAATTTATATGACTTATTTTCTGTCATAGTTGGATTAATTGTTGCTAGCATAAAAATTTTTTCAACTCTTGGATCCTTAGCTAATTCAACAGCAACACCGCCAGCCATAGAATGAGCTAAAATGTGAATGTGTTTTGACTTAATGCCCTTTAAAACAGCCTTAGCCAGCTCAATCCAGTCATCCAAAATAATGTCTTCAGGGTCAATATCTGGAGCGTATTTGCTGCCTGGAAAGTTCACTGCAACAATGTTAAATTTATTATCATGCTCCAGTAAATTATCAATAAATGAACTATTTGAATTTAAGCCATGCAAAAATAAAATAGTTGTGTCATACTTATTATTTTTTGCATACACAGGCATCTTTTGACCCTTAAAATTCACATAATTCATCCTCATAAATATCTCCTCTTTTATCCACAAAATTTACTAATTAGCCTGTTTTATAGTGCTTTAAGATCTTTTAATTTAAGCACAGCCACCATCTCAATATGATAAGTTTGGCTAAACATATCGCAAGGTTTTAAAAAGATTAATTCATATCCTGCCTTAATTAACTGATCAAGATCTCTACACATTGTGTGGGGATTACAACTTATATAGCCTATTTCAGCAGGCCTTATATCTATTATTTTATTCAAAAATTCACTACTTAGTCCACTTCTTGGTGGATCAACTACTACTGTATCAATCTTTTCATTTATTGAATCAATTGTTTTAATAACATCGCCTGCAATAAATTCAGTATTTCTAATGTTATTAGCTAATGCATTTTCCTTGGCATTTATAACTGCTTCTTTTATTATTTCTAACCCATAAACTTTTTTAGCCTTTTGTGCTAAAAATAATGATATTGTTCCAATCCCACAATATGCATCCAAAATTACTTTGTTTGAATCTAAATTTAGATTATCTAACAAAAGCGAATACAGCTTTTCTGTTTGCTTCGAATTAATTTGAAAGAAACTGTTTCAGTTATACTTAAAGCTAAATTTGCCTATTCTATCTGTCAAACAGGTTTTTTCGCTTAAATATGAACAGACAACTTTATCATTAACAATTACTAAAATTGTTTCTATATTCCCAAATTCTTTAGCAATATCATTAACAAACTGTTTAGATAAATCAAACGCTTTTGATACAGTAAAATAAAGCATTATTTTTTTATTTACATAGCTCTCTCTTAAAGTGATGCTTACAAGTGTGTTTTTAACATTTTTAAAGCAGTCATAATTGTTAATGTTTTTGCTAAGTCAAAGTAAAACATTTTCAACCTCTTTAGAAACTAAATCATATGAATCTTGCTCAATTAAATTATGACTATTTTTTTCATACAAGCCTATTTTAATGGCATTTTGGACATTTTTTGTAAATACTAATAATTTGTTTCTATACCTTCATTCATAGTCACTTTTTAATATTGGCAATATGTTGGTATAATGAATATTCCGTTTAAATAATTGCTTAACAAAATTCTCTTTAAACTCTAACTGATCACTGTATGAAATATTTGCTAGTGGTGCTGAGCCACTTTCCATCAGCTTCTCATTTATAACTTTGATTCTTTTTGCTGAATCATTGTATCTTTTGATTACTTTAGCAAAAGCAAATTTTGAATTTGCTTTTTTAATTAAAATATCAGCCCTCTCGCCAGGCAATAAGTTCTCGACAAAAATAGGATAATCATCAATTTTTACTGTGCCTAGTCCTTCATAAGAATGATCAATTGCAGTTACATTTTTTACAACAGTATTATTTTGAAGCTTCATAATTCAATTTTATTAAATAAAAATCCTTTAATAAACATATAGCTTAAATTAAAGGATTCGAATCAATATTGTAGGGAGTAAAATTTTGCAAAATTTCATGGATTAATGACTCAACTTTAAAAGAAAAACTAGGGTTTGTTTCAATGTGTCTGTAGTAACTAGCTAAATCTTCTGGCTTGAGCAAAGAACATAAGACTGTAAATTTATTATTAGCATTTCTATGCTGCAAAATTTCGTAAACAAAATCATATTTAAATCATTCGTTATGCTTTTCAAAACCTAAGTCATCAATCACCAGTAAAGAAACATTTTTGAGTGAGCTTTTTATTTCATTAAGTGAAATACTATTAGACATTTTTTTCTTTAAATAATTAAAAAGATCATTAAGTTTTATATAAGCAGATGAAATTCCTCTAGATGCAAAACTGTTAACCATTGCATTGGCAATATAAGTTTTACCAGTGCCGTTTGAGCCATAAATATAGATGTTTTGGTTGCTTTCTAAAGGCTTTCTTTTTTCCAGTATATTTCTTACATAATTAATTTTGTTTATAAGTTCCTTGCGTCTACTTGCAGGTATATGGAACTTTGTGAGTTTATAATCAGGATTAGTTTCATTAACTTCAGTCAAGATGATATTTAATTTTCTTGTTATATTTTTTGCATAATCATTTTTTGCTGCTGACCTTTTTATAACAAGAGCATCATTTTTACGTGTCACAGTATAAACTCAAGGATATATGTCACTATTATCTAGCGATTCTTTAATGTTTAAAAACTCAATTAAATTATCTTTTAACTCACTGTCAGTAATATTCAACTGTTTAATACACTTGACGATTTTAGGATTAGATTTAATTAAATTCATAACCTTAGTTTCAATCTCGTCAGAACTTCCATCAACAAGACCTTCCAGGTTGTTAATTCAATCACGATCTCTCATTTATTCTCCTAATCTTCAATTAAGGACTCAGCACTTTCATATGCATCTTTTTGCATTGTTATTGATTTTAAATAAGTTGCTTTATACAATTCTTTTTTAGATATAGTGCCTTTATTTTTGAATCCTTGCAAGTTATCTAAGTGCTTTTCGACTTGTGCAAAAGAAAACATTTTTTTGTTTATTAAATCAGTAATTATTTTCTTAACATAAGTGTAGTTAATTCTACCATTAACATCATAAGCATAATAAAAAACTAAATTAATGCATGAATCGCTTAAATTATTATTTTTAGAAAACTTAATTAAATTAACAATGCTTTCAGTTGGAATTTGACCTGAAACTTGAGAAAAGAAAAATCTTGAATCTGTCTTTAAAATAGCCTCATAAGGATTAGGATACTCAAAAGTGTTTAAATCAAGCTTTTCTTGAATAAACAAATTAATTTCTTTTGTGCTTACATCTGATGAATCTAATTCATATGACAGTGCGGAATCGTTTAGGCCTCTTTCGTTGTCCATTGACTGATCAGGTGCAAAAACTTCATCAAACTTTGCTGATGCATCTAATAAGTATTTAGCTTTAGAAAGAAAAATATTTTTCTCTTTGCCCATCAGTCTTTCAAAGTTTTGCTTGCCCATTGTCTTGATTAATTTGTTAGCTAAAAGTAAATTTTTTCTAAAACCAGAGCTGTCCAAAGGCTTTTCTAAAACAAAAACTGTCTTACGGTTAAATTCATCTATCAAAGTAGACAAAAGAGCCACTGATTCCAGCATAATTCTAGCCTTATTTAAGGTTTTTATGTCCATATTTAACAAATAGGTCAAGCTCTCGAAATCAAATATGCCATATTCATTAGAATCAATGTGTGTTAGGTCTCTTAAATACTCATAAAGCAGTATAGATTCACTGCATAAAATAGGTGCATAAAACTTACGCAGATTTTTAAGATCTGTGCTGCTAATTTGCAATGAGTTTTGAATAGTAAAATATGGATATTGTAGCGTTTTTAACATACTTAAAACTCCTTGCAAATATAAATAAAAATATTGTTCTAAAAGTATTTTAACTATTTGCAAATAGTATTGTCAAAATTAATTCAAATAATGCATCATCACACAAGTTATTTGCAAAGATATTAACAATTTGGATTTGACCAAAAATAGCGTTTTTCATCATTTTTGGGGCATTTTTTTCACTTATTGCCATTTTTGTGAAGTTATCCACACCCCGCATAGTCATATTTTCGCTCCTATTTTTCTCCGGTGTTTCGAGGCATAATATAATATCAAAAAGTTTGCTAAAATCATAATTTTTTCCAATTAATTTTGGTATTTCTACAAAATCAAATTTTCCCATTTTTATTGCTTTATAAACTATTGGAAAAATTGCCTTTTCCAAAAGGTCAATATTATAAGGATTTTGGGAAATTCATGATTTTATTTTGCTCTTTGAAACCCCATTTTCATCACATAAAAAATCACCTATTTGATTCTTTATAGCTTCATAGCCTTCGTTGCCTTTTTGATAGCTTTTTTGGACAAATTCATCGCAATTAAACACTGAAAATCCATGCTCAATGAGCTTTTTACTAAATGTTGTTTTGCCAACTCCAATTTTTCCAATTATTGCAATCATTTTTTAGCCTCTTTTAACTTTAATATATTCATCAATTGCTAGATTAGCACACTTATTATAGGCTCTTATTAGTCCGCCACCGCCTAACTTAATCCCGCCATAATATCTTATGACAAATACAACTACATTCTCAAGCTTTTTTAGCTCAATAGCGCGAGCTATTGGCCTCCCGGCTGTGCCACTTGGCTCACCATCATCGCTAAATCCTAAATTATGACTTTGAGCACTATAAAATGAGTATGCATGACAAATATGTGTGCTTTTTTTGTGCTCTTTTCTAAGCATAAGTTCATATTTTTTAACATCTTCTTTTGAACAAACATCAAACACATAGCCTATAAACTTAGACTTTTTAATTTCATACTCACACATAGCAATATACATACTAAAATTCTACTATATTAAACATAGGCAAAAAAAGTATAAAAAAAATGGGGCGGATGAAGGGATTCGAACCCTCGCATGACGGGACCACAACCCGCTGTGTTAACCGCTTCACCACATCCGCCATTTTAATTTGTAAAACAATTATAAACTAAAACCTATATTTATAAAGCTTTTAACATTTAAATTTATTAATAAATATAAAATTAGAGTAATGATTTTGCCTTTTAAAATCAAAAAACTAAAATTCTAAATAAAGAAAGCTTGGTAAATAAAATGAATAAGCTAGCAACTAATATAATTATTAATGCTGATTGCATTGAAACTTTGAAAAAGCTTCCTAATAATAGCATAGATCTAATTTTTGCTGATCCTCCATATTGAATGAGAACAAGTAAAACCTTATTTAGAGTTGAGGGCACAAAGTTTAATGGTGTTGAGGATGAGTGGGACAAATTTGAATCTAACAATGATTACGTACAGTTCACTAGAAAATGATTAAGTGATTGTTACAGAGTCTTGAAGCCTAATGGCTCATTTTGAGTTATTGGCGGAATGCAATGCATTTACACAATAGGCGGGCTGAAGCAAGATTTAGGATTTTGAATCATAAATGACGTTATATGACACAAAACTAATCCTACACCAAATTTCAAAGGGGCTAGACTCCAAAATAGCCATAAAACTTTAATTTGAGCAACTAAGAATCAAAAGTCAAAATACACATTTAACTATAAAACAACCAAAGAATTAAATATTAATGTTGCAGACTATAATAAAGGAAACCGTAAACAACTAGGCAGTGTGTGGTCAATTTCTGTTGTTAATGGTAATGAGAGACTAAAGGATAGTGAAGGCTTAAAACTTCATAGTACAGAAAAGCCCGAAGAGCTTCTTTATAAAATAATTACTATAAGTTCAAAAGTTAATGATATAGTTCTATATCCTTTTGCTGGCACTATGACAACTGGCAAAGTAGCTAAACAAACAGGCAGAAAGTACATAATGATAGTGCAAGATGAAAAATATTGTCATTATGGTGCAAATAGAATAGAAAAAACTAAGGAAAAGATAGGCAATATTGAATTAGCAACTTTTGACATAAAGCCCTTAAAAGTAGACTTAAAGGATATGATTGCTAATAACTTTTTGCACATTAATGAGCGCTTTTATTTAAAGAACATTAATCACAAAAATGTTTATTTAAATTCTGACGCAAAGTTAACTGACGATAATGGGCAAATTCACGATATTCATTCAAAAGCTGCACTATTATTAAACAAGAAAGCGTCTAGAGTTAATGGATTTAATTACTGGTATGTTATGCGTAAAGATAGAACTGTTTCAATTTATGAAATTAGAAGTTTATATAGAGAATATTTATCAAAAAAGCAAATTAAAGAATAATTATTGTCCAGAAGCCCTATAAATAAGCCATATATGTCTTTTTTAGTATTAAAAATATTCTTATATGACTAAACAAAATTAAAAGACAGTTTGCTCACTGTCTTTTAATATTACAAATGCTAATCAAATAATGATTATGCTTGCTCTATATTTTGCTCTTTGCCCTTTTTGTATGTTAAGTATGATACCAAAATTCCTATAGCACAGGTAAAAACGATTAATGAGTAAATATAAATATCCTGCTTTGGTTGATATCAAAGTAAATAACACACTAATCATTGATGATAATAAAGTTCTGAATACTATAGCTATTCCATTTTGCTTATGGAAATGATTTTTACTAAAGAGTTCATATGATGTTGAATAATAAATAGGGATAAATAATGAATAAGCAAATTGCTGTAAGGCAATTATAAAGACATATGAAATTAAGTTTACTTTTGCTTCTGAGTTCATGAAAAATAGTCAAACAAAGTTTAAGGTTCCTAATACAGTAATTAATGTTATAAACAGCGATTTGCTTTTTTTAATTTTTGACTGAAAAAAATAAATAATAATAACGCCTAATAGTGAAAAAGTTGTAAAAATTATAGAAAAGTAAAAACCTCAGTTATCAATTTTGTATTCAGAGTTCCCAAAACTATTAAAATATTGAGAAAGTCCTGAAGTATTTGGAAACAAGAATATTCCTATAAAAAGTGAACCAGACAAAATGAACATTCATGACATTACAATATTTGATTTTTTTAACTTATTTTCGGCACTATCTGTCAATGCGGGCGCACTAAATACAGTTGCTTCTTTATTCACTTTTAATGAATAGTACAAAATTCCCGAAACTAAGTAAGTAACCATATTCATTGTTATTAGTCAATAAAAACTTAGATTCTTAAATAAAAAGAACGATAAGATTGTCAAAGCAAAAACCTAGTGAAGTTGCTAAGGAGTTAGATGCATTAAACTTCTGCATCTGATCATTATTATCAGCAATAAAATAAATTATATTCTTTAGAAAAATAAATCTAAATGAATGAATAAAACCTAATATAGTACTAAAAGTTATTAAAATTATTGATAATGTCGTCTTCAAATCTTTGTTACTATCGTCTTTGTTTAATATGATAAATGTTATTAATGACGGGATTAATATAGCAAAACTTAATAAATCACAAACTAGTAGTATAAACTTGTCATTTTTGACTTTTTTTACTATTTTAGAGCTAAATAAGTAAACTATTATTGATGGAAGCTGAATTAATAGATACAAAAACGTTACAAGTCAAAGGTTGCCAGTGAACTTAAATATAAATATTGATGAACCTAATTTGAATGCTTCTGATCCAATTAAGGACAATGTTAATGAGCTTGTGTATTTTAGATTGTTTACTTTAAATTTCATCATAACAAAACTCCTATCATTAAAGTGTAATAGATGTTTTTTACAATAACAGTAGAGTTCATTGAATGTATAGAGTTCGCAGGTATAGCAATTGTTATTGCATCAGTATTTCTTATTTCGGTAGCATCTGTTGATCCTGAACCAAAATATAGTTTGTATGGAATTACATAATCATTGCAAATTTTTGTAACCTTGCGAAGTAATTTTTTATTTACATTTGTAAAAGTGTCAGCAACTCTAATTAGTATGTTTTCCTTGTCTCAAAAATCAGATTCAGATACTTCAAATTTATTATGTTTTTGAATTTCCTTAAATACTTTTGAACCTTAATATCACGAATACCTCTTAATAGTATTTCCTCTTTAGTGCTCAAGCATATATTTATATTAATTTTAAGGTCATTAAGTAGGTGATTTAACAATAACACAGATAATCTATTATCATGATTATGGGCTGCTATGTCAATTTCAGATATTTAGGTCTTTGTAGCAGGCAGTATTTGACTTAATTCAGAATCTAGATCTTTATCTACGATATCTAAATTTATCTGTGGCCTATTGATTTTTCTATTCTTTTCTTGCGAATAAATAAGATTATCAATACTATTACCATTAACTTCAGCAATAAATTTGTTACTTAAGTTATATAAATTAAACACTCCATTTTCTCAATAAGTAGTGCCTTGAAAAAATGCTTCGTTATTAATCACTAACCCACCAACTTCATCAGCATGAGCCAAAAATAGAACATTTCTCTTTTTTATACAAGATTTTGTCACCAAAAAAGCATTATTGTTTATATTTGTAATCTTATTTTTTTATAAAAACTAATTTTATAAATTTAGCTTCCAAGCCTGGCAGCGATGGATGGGTTCAACCATTTAACAATAAATTTTCAAGGCTTTCGCTATTGATCATTAACTCATTTAAAAAATAATTTTTTTCTTTAAGAATTTTTGATTTTTGATAAATATTTCAAGTTTCTCGAATTCAATATAGTGATTTTTCGTTAAAAATCATGTTATTTTTTGAAAGAAAATCACGTGGGCTGAAAGTGTAGTCAAGAAAAGTCTTGTATTTATAATATTTGTTTATAAAAAAAGTATTTCAGCTAGTTGATAGCAAGAAGCTTTTTATGTTGTGCTTGTCGTTGTTCAAATCCAAAATAGCAGGCGAATTTGTTGTTATAAAATTCAAATCATTTGCAATTTGCATAATTCTTTTAGTTTTGTCTTTTAAAAAATACTTAGAGCTTGAATACGAAATACTGCATATTATTTTGAACTATTGCATACTTTTCTTCAGCTGCATATATATTTTTATAATTTTTATATTGCTTTGTAAATTTTTCTGCCATTGATTCAAATAAAATAAATTCAACAGTTACATTATCTATTGATAAAATAACTAGATTGTCATCCTTTTTTACTAATGATGCAGTTGATGATGACAATAAATAATTAATGAATTCAAATCTTAGATAGTATGGAGAATCTTGCAAAAAACAAAAGTCTATATCATTTGGTTTTTTTGTAATAAGTTTTTCACTATAAAGCAAATAACTTCCTTTTAAGACAATCTTTAATGAACCTCTTTTATGTTTGTTAAAAGTGCCTATGCATTGCTCAATATATTCAATTACTTTAACCATTCTAAGTTAATATCTCTTTGTCTGTTTTTCTTGCAATAAGTTGAGCATTTCTAATCTCAGATTCATTAATAAGAAACAATATTAATTCTTCAAGATTTATGCCAAATCCTGCTGTTTTAAGCAGGTTTTGGCTTTTTATATCTAAATATAATTTATAATCATCAATATTATTATGCCTATTAATAGATTCAACTGTTTTATTATAGGTTTTGTGTCATTCTCCGGCACCAACAGTTTCACCTATGCAAATAGGAGAATCAGAATTCTGAGCTATGCCTTTGTAATTCTTTTGATAAAAAGGAGCGATAATGGATGGACAATTGATTGATTGCAGAATTGAATCACTAAACTTATACACCAGGTATTTTTGCTATTTGAATTTATTGTTTTAATAAAAACACTGCCAAATTTGCCAAAATTTGTTTTGCCTGAATGCATATTTTCTCCACACTTTCATTTAAGCTAAAACTAATCTATTATAAGTGTCTTTATTATGTTTTGTAGATACTGCAAAAATATGTGGAGAATTAAGACTATGAAAATAAAGGATTTGTAAATATATTGGCTATTCTTTATTTAATTTCATATGTTTACGATGCTGTTTAAAAGCTAGTTTATTTGCAATAAAAAATATTCTCGATGCAAAATTTTTCCCAATATTGCTGTTTTATAGTGCTTATTGAATTATGGTAAGTTAATATAAAAATCACATATAACAATATATGTGATGCGTAATAAAGGTTTTAGTTTATCCAAAATAATTAATGTATGGCTTTATCTATTTAACTTACATTGCTCATAAATACTAATTGCTTCTTTAACATTTTTATATGTTAATCTGTGCTCAGGAGTAGCTCCATATTTAATTATTGATTCAGTATGTTTTTTTGTGCAATATCCTTTATGTTTTTCAAATCCATATTCTTTGTATTGATTAGCAATTTTAATCATATATCTGTCTCTAGTTACTTTAGCTAAAATAGAGGCACAAGCAACATTAAAACTTATAGAATCGCCTTTAACTAAATTAACTTGTTTAATGGCTAAATCGTCAATTTTTTCATAGTCAGTAATAACTAAGTCAGGCTTAGTATTTAAGGAATCTATACAAATTTTCATGCCATTTTTTGAGCTTTTCTTCGGATTATATTTATCTACATATGAAGAAGGCAAAGTGACAATATAATAATCAATGCAAACTTTTAAAATTTCATCAAATAGTATATCTCTTTGTCTTGAACTAAGCTTTTTTGAATCATTGATTCTTTCATTAACATAACTCTTAGGCATTATTACAGATGCTACAACTAATGGCCCTGCACAACACCCCCTGCCAGCTTCATCAACTCCAGCAATAAGCTTATAATCATTGCAATTTTTGAGTTCGTAATCTAACATTTTGCATCCTTAAAATAAAGAAAATGAACTATTTAAGTTCATCCTTCTTTTCACTATTATCATCTTCCAAAATGTCTCTAGCTTCCGCTTCTACTATTTCACCATCAGAGCCTGATTTATTGGTTTTTTGAACACTTTGAACATTTTCTTTTTCAGCACGTTTTTTAGCTTCTTGTTGCTCTAAAATATCTAATATTAAGTTTGCTAATGTTGCTTTTTCCATGCTTTGGTAGCCTGAAATATATAATTTTTGAGCAGCATCATAAAGCTTATCATTTGGCAAGTCCATAAGCTTTTTATAATTCTTTTCTCTAGCTAACTTAGCTGGATCCAATTCTTCATCCTTGTCCATTTTTTCTGGTTCTGATTCGTCTGCTTCTTCAGTTCCTTCAGCAGAATAATCACTAGGTTTTGCATCCAATTGACCACCAAAAGCAGCCTGAATGTTTTGTACTAATTCTTTAAGCTCAGGGTTTTCATCAAGTTGCTTTTTAGCCTCTTCATATCTTTGTACATTTATATATGCAATCTTAATAAGCATATATCTTCTAACAAATACAAAGTAGGCAACAGCTAAAATTATGGTAAATAGTATAGTCAATATCATTCTTGCTAAGATGTAGTTACTAAATTCAAGATGTCCAGAAGAATTTACTCCTCTTCCTTGAATAATTGCTGATACTGAATTTCATATATTAACAAATAAAATTATGAAATATATTGTTAGCGGCCAAGAGTAAATTTTTGCAAAGTTCTTTTTCTTATAGCCCTGTAAAACAGATAAAAACATCAAAATGGTAGACACTAAAATACCAGCAGAAGCTACATATTTGAATATTATTCAAAACAAGTGCATGTTCTTTAAATATTCAGGAGTGAAATTTGTGTCAGTGCTCTTATTAAAAAATTCATTAGCGACATTTATATATGCAAGATCAAGTGACGCAGTAACTATAAAATAAAGAATTAATATAATAAATGAAACAAAAGTTGTAATGAAAATAGGACGAAAAGTTTTCTTTTCGTGCTTTCACAATCCTTCAAAAGATGCTTCAAATCTGAAGTGGCTATTAAACATATTTCTCCTTAAGGAAAATATTAATAATTAACTAAATAATATATTATTAATTGTCATTTTTTAATAATTCGTAATCAAAATCAGCAATATCAAATTCTTTAGGTATATCAGAATATACTTCTATTAATTTATTTGTAACTGGGTGCATAAAACTTAATTTATATGCATGCAATCTTTGATTAAACTCATCAACACTTTTGCCATAAATGCTGTCACCATACACAGGATGTTTAATATATGCTAAATGCACTCTAATTTGGTGCGTTCTTCCTGTTTCAAGTTCACATTTTACTAAAGAATAAGGTTTGTTATCAATATAAAAGCTTTTTAGCATATGCACATATGTAACTGAACTCTTACCATCTTTGTGAATGCTCATTAATTTTCTATTTTTAGTATCTCTTTGAATAGGCAAATTAATTTTAGTCACTTTGTTTGGCAATATTCCTTCACAAATGGCTAAATAAGTACGTTTAATTTGATGATTTTTAAGCATTTTAGCTAATTCATTGTGAGTTTCATTATCTTTAGCAATAATCAAAAGACCGCTAGTATCTTTATCAATTCTGTGCACTATTCCTAAGCGTAATAAACCATTAGTATCTGATAAATTATTTTTAAAATGATACATTAGTGCATTAACTAAAGTGTCATTAAGATGGCCGGGCGCTGGGTGAACAACTAATCCACTTGGTTTGTTTAAAATTAACAAATACTCATCTTCATACCTAATGTCAAGTGGCATATCAACAGCTTCAATATTGCTCTCTTTTTCAAGCAATCTTAAAACAGTAATTACCATGCCTTCACGCACCATATAATTAGGCTTTCTAACAAATTTTTTATCATCTACATAAACAGCTTCTTGCTCAATCAACGCCTTGGCATCATTTCGAGTAATTTCAGAATTATCACTTATGTACTTGTCTATTCTTTCTTTGTATTTAACTTCTAATTGAATCATATGTTTGGAATTATAAATTATTAAAAAAATAATTTAACTAACTAATCAAGGACAAAATACAAGGAAAGCAAGTGCAACATTAATTAAAATAAGCAGAACTACTGGGAATTTCTTTTTGTACATAATTGATGAGAATATGACTGTAAACAAGACATAAATGAATAAAATCGGCATACCTATTTTTTCAAAATATTGCGCCTTTATTTTCATATTATCAATCTTTGCATAGTCACTAATAGATTTATTAAAAATAACTTGTGGAAATGCTATTCCTATTATAAGCTGAATAATTAGTGCACCAATAATCCCAACAATTATAGGATTCATAATTTTAACTAACCCTTGCAAAAATGGCGACTTGTTTTTGCTTGACATTAGCTTCATTGAAAAAAACATTGCTAAAAATGGCACAAGCACAAATGTTAAATAGGTAAAGAACGTAAATATAAAGCCTCATCAGTGGCCATTTGCTACTAAATAACCTGTAGCAAAGGCTAATTTAGTTGAGAAAACCCCTGGTGTTGCGTTACTTATTGTAAATAAATTTGATACAGTTTGGCTATCAATATTAGTTCCAAAATATTTATTCAAAAATTCCCAAAGTCAGCTAAATATAGGCATAAAGATCTGTCCACCACCAAATACTGACAAACTAATAAAGATAATAAATATGATTGTAGTTAATATCATTAAAAAGGTCATTATTTACCGCCTTTCGAATGATCGTCACTAGGAATAATCAAATCACACTTATGATTTTTCTTGTTTCTTATTATTTTCTTTCTAGAAAAGTAAACAATTGTAAAAATAACCATTATTGCCACCATAATAATAACTGGCATATTATATGGAGCTGGTACAAATAGTGCATATAAAATAGTTATTAAGAATAATAAAAATCATAACCATTGTTTAATGGCTTTTAACCCTTTTTTAACATAGTTATAAACAAAAACAATTAATGATCCTATTATTGTTGATAAAACAGCAACTTCAATCACAAAAAGATATTTAAGCGGAATATATTGAGTAAAGTAAAAAATCAAGAAACCAAAAATTACGTGTGGCAAAACTCCAAAAACAATAACAATTAATGCTTTTCAAAATCCTAAAGTTTTAAAAGCAATATAACTCAAAGCTTCGATAACTGAAGCACCAGGAAGCATGTTGGTTAAAATAACATTTTCTTCAAACTCTTTTTCACTTAATCAGCGATATTTATCTACTGAATATCTTTTAAAAATTGGCAACAAAGCATTACCGCCACCAAAGCCTATAAACGAAGTGAATATAATAAATCAAAGTACTTTTCAAAATGATGGTTTAACTTTATGTGTTAACTCTTCTGTGTGCATGCTTTATTCACCTTTTTGTGCAAAAATGTAATTAATTTTCTTTCCTTTTTCCGATCATTTTCTCTCATATCCTGTTTGATAATTATCTTCATTATGTTTTGAATTATGCAAATCAGTTCCATGGTCGATAATTCTTCAATGGCTGTTTTGTAGGGATAAAAGTGAAAATTCATAAAGGCCATCGTTATCACTTTTAAACTTCAAAATGCCGTCTTTATCAAGAATTTTTTTATATTTTTCTAAAAACAATGGATGTGTGAGTCTTCTTTTTTCATGTCTTGCTTTGGGTCATGGATCACTAAAAGTTAGTCATATAACTTTGCACTGTCCTTCAAAAATTTCATCAACTTTAAAAGCATCATCAATCAATATTTTAAAATTTGAAAGTTTATATTCATTTGCTTTTTTAATGCACTTAGCAGCTACAGTTGGGTATTTTTCCAAGCCAATAAAGTTCAGTTCTGGATAAGCATTAGCTAATTCAACTATCATTTCACCTTTGCCCATACCAATTTCTAATACTGTTTTATCATCAAGTAAAATTTTCGAATTGCCCTGTTTTATAAGGTAATTTGACATTTCTAGCTTGCCTTCAGCATTTCTATCATAACGTAATCTCATTTATAAATAATTCTATCAAAAAAGCAGTGGAATCTCCACTGCTTAAATGAATATTAAATAACTTTTAATACAACTTCCTTAGATTTATGTTTACCTTTTAGAGAATCTCTTTCAACATGAATAATCTCTACTTTTTCGTTACCGCTAGTATGGTCGCCTACT
The DNA here is from genome assembly GCF_000266865.1 of Mycoplasmopsis agalactiae 14628. Taxonomy (GTDB): domain Bacteria; phylum Bacillota_I; class Bacilli_A; order Mycoplasmatales; family Metamycoplasmataceae; genus Mycoplasmopsis; species Mycoplasmopsis agalactiae_A. The sequence goes on from NZ_AJPR01000006.1 coordinate 137,448, forward strand.
TTTTGCTTACGACGATAGCCTAGTACAGCAGCTTCAATATCTTCCAAGCTATTTGCAGTTGCAATAATTTCTTGGTTGACAATTAATTTAGCTTTATACTTGTACATAAATCTCCTTAAGTAGACAAGTCATTGTCTACCTTATTAAATTATAGCAAAGGCAATGTTTATTATGGTTTTAAAATGCAATTTGCACAAGTTTTTTGCTCTTTGCTTTCTTAACTTTTAACTCTTTTACAATATAATAATAATGTATCCAAAAATACAATAATACTTACTTAATTTAAAATATTAATTAATAGCTAAATAAGCACAAATAAAATAAATAATTTATAAAAATATTAATAAATACATAAATTCTCACTACACAAAGGGGAACTATGATTGCCGAACAGAATAATGGCAAGAGAATTTCTTTCCCTGTTGAAGGATCGATTATAGATGTACAGGCCTATAAATATGATGGCACACTATATAGACAATGAAATGGCGTAAAAGTTCTTAGGAATACAAGTAAACACTATGTCCTTTTAATGTACAAAACAAGAGTTAGTGAACAAAATAATCATAACTGAGTCTATAGAGACTATGTACTATGATTTTTACCTAAACGTTCAATGTATAATGCTCTCATTCTTTTAAAACCAAGCAAAAAGCAAAATTATTCTTATATTAATGTTGCTTCATATCCTATTTATGAAGATAATACAATAAAGTTTATTGACTTTGATCTAGATATAAAAGCTTATCCTTCAAACTCTGTCTCAATTGTAGACAGCGAAGAGTTTAAAGAAAATTCACGGCGTTATAAATACCCAGATAAGCTTAAACAATTAGTTTGAGACGGCACACAAGAAGTTATGCAGCATTATGAAAGACAAGGCTACTTTTTTAATGATGAAATAATTAACTATTACATTGATTTAGGTATTAAAGATTGTTCAATTGCAAAGAAATTCAGAGCCTCTAAAAACAAAAAAAGAGCAAAGAAAAAAAGCGAGTAATTCGCTTTTTTGCCTTTTTTATAGGTCTTTTGGTCGTTTATTGTGTGCTAACAGCAGAAACAACAACAATAGGTTCTTTGCTAAATACTTTGAATATTCTTTTTCTAATTGCTTGCCTGCAAACATTTTGAAATTCTCTTAGACTTTCAAATTTTTTGCCTTCTATTACATTTAAAAGTGTTGCTTTAATTAAATCATTTGCATCAGACTTTTCTTCTTTACTTATTACTCCGACTGTATTAATTTGAACTTTGCCAACTATTTTTTTCTTAATTGGATTGTATTTAATTGCAACTAAAACTACACCTTCACGCCCTAAAACTTCCCTTTCATTAAGCACTTCAGTATTTATGTCGCCAACACCAAAACCATCAACTATAACATCACCAACTTCTTTGATTTTTCTCTTGTATGAGCCAAGTTTACCATTGTCAAAATGTGCAACTTGCCCGTTTTGTAACAATAAAACATTTTTAGAGTTAAATCCGACATTTTTAACAATATATCTTTGTGCATCTTGCAAGTATCTATATAGCCCTTGAACAGGTATTACATATTCAGGTTTTAAAATATTAATTAATTTTGCAAGATCTTCTCTGGCAGGATGATGGTGGAAAAATTCAAAATTATTAAGTTCCATAACTTTAGGACTAACTCTAGCAATATCATCAAGCACTACAGCTTCTAAAGATTCTAATCCATTAATTGCAGGAGCTATCATTATTACAGTGTCGCTTTCTTGAAGCTTTAAATAAACATCATTGTTGTCTGTGATTCTTGCAAATCTTGAGTGTAATCTTTCAACAGTTCCAGTGACCAAAATCACAGCATTTTTTACTTTATTAGCATACTTATAATCTAAAACTTTAGGTAATTTCAAATCAGGAACTACTGATTTAATCAAGCTTAAGACTTGTCCATATGTTTTTCCATAAGCTATTACTGGCCTTTTAGCTTCATATGCAAAGTCTAAAATTTGACTTATTGAATACATTTCTTCATCATAAGCTCCTACAATAATTCTTTGGTCAGGCTTTGCACTAAAAAATGCTTCTCTTACATTCCTTGGTAAAACAATTTTGTCAGCTGCTCTACAATTTTGATTTGAATTTCCTGAATCAACTATTAATGCCTTAATTTTTCTTTTTGCAAAGAATTTCTTAGGCATTTCATCAAAATCTAGGTTGCCATATATACCTAAGTTCGCTTCAACAAAGTTGAACATAAATAAATAATCACCACTAGGAGTAATAAAATCAAGACCAATGTGTCCTGGCATTGAGCCTGCTAGTTCAATTGGGTTTACAAAAATATCACCAACTTTTGTAGGCCTGTCTAAAATATTGATCTTAACTTTCTTTAAGTCTAATTTATACTTAGACAATCTTTCCATAATTAATACTTTATTAAACTTAGATGTATAAACAGGCACTGTGGGCATTTTCATCAATAATCATGGAAGTGCACTAAACGAATCATTTTTAACATCAGTAACAAAAACGCCTTGAATAGCATCCTTGTTTTTAATTAAATAGTTGAAATTTGGAATCAAAGTGTCTATTTTATTGCTTGAATTAATAGGAACTTTAGCACCTGAGTTAATTACATATATCTTTTTGTTTTCACCCTTTTCATCAAAAGTTTCAAAAATATAGCAATTTTTGCCATTTTCATCAAGTCCACCAAGCGCAAATATATTAATATGGTTCATTAAGACCTCCGTAAATAAAAATAAATTATTAAATTGAAATAAAAAACATAATATTTAATTTCAATTTTACCACATAAAGAAATTTTGATAATTATGCTTTTAAAGTAAATTTTGCGATAATTATGCAATATTACTAATGTATTATTAGACTGTTTTATAGGATTTTTGGTCAAATATATAAATGTGAATTTTATGATGGTCTTACAGGCTAAAGCAAATAAAAAAACAAGTTGGGCATCAACTTGCTTATCAATTTAATCTTTCTTCTTCGATTCTTATTTCAAAATTTGTTCCACTTAATTCAACCTTAGATTTCATCATTTTTTCTTCATTTTGTTTTAAAGATTTTTTATTCTTGGTTATCTCACTTTTTGTACTTTCAATTTTGTCAAAAATGGTTTGCTTGTCTTTTTTAAGTGATTCAATAGTATTTTGTTTTTCGGTTATGCTTTTTTTGGTTTTTTCAATTTTTTGGCTTAGTTCATTACGAGATTTTTCTGCTTCATCGAATTTCTGCTTTGCTTTGTTTATGTCGAGTGAGTTTTCACTATCTACTTCTATGCGTTCATGATTAAGTTCATTTACTTTGTGATTTGTGAAGTCAATAAAATCCTTGTATATTTTGTGTTGCTTATTAACACTCTCATACTTCTTTTCAGCTTCTTTTAATTCAGAACTAAGTTTTTCGGCTTCATTACTTACATTGGTAATTTCTTTTTCAATTTTTGAAACTTTAGGTTCAGCATCCTTTTCCATTTTCTCTAAGTTAGTTTCTAAATCATTAACTAATACAGTAATGTTTTTGATGTCTTCATCAGCTTTGCTAATAGAACCATGTAATTGTTCTCTTTGTAAAAGTAATCCTTTTAATTTAGCACTTGCAGGCATTCTGCCTTTTGTTGTGGCAGCAGCTACAAAGGCAGGCGAAACTGCAAGAACTGCAATACTACCAAATGTTAATAGTCTATTTCTAATTCTTTTCATATATTTACCCCGATATTCAACGCTTGCAATCTTATTCCAAACAAAAATTATCGACAAAATTAATGAATAAAAAAATGTGCTAATGTGTAAACATTAACACATATCAAAATTTGCTAATTTAACTTTAAAATAGTGTTATTTGACTTTAGAAAAATCAGCATACTTATTGATTTTTTCTCTTTTTTGTTCCTTTAGTTTAATTACGATTGTAAACTCACCTTTTGCCGATCCACTATTTAGTTCATTTAAAACTTCGCTTGCATCTCCATAGTAAAACTGCTCATGAATTTTAGTCATTTCTCTAGCTAAAAACACAAGCGCATCACTATTTCATACTTTATAAATCTCAGTTAAAAATTTCTCGATTTTACTATTGCCTACATAAAACACATAAGCATGTTCATAACTAAACGATTCAATCTGCTTAATTCTTTGGCCTTCTTTTTCTTTAGGAAACCCCATATAAACAAATGTACTTGATAGTCCGCTAAGCGCAAATGCTGTAATTGATGCACTGACACCAGGAATAATTTCAATGCCTATGTTATTTTCATTAGCTAATTTAACAATTTCAAAACCTGGATCATTAACTAATGGCATGCCAGCATCAGAAACCAAAGCAATGTTTTGTTCATTATGTATTAATCTATCAATTATCGATTTAGCAGAACTTTTTTCATTATTTTTATTATGAATTACTAATGGTTTTTTTATGTCATAAGCGGACAAAAGCTTTGCAGTTACTCTTGTGTCTTCACAAGCAATTCAGTCAACAGACCTTAATGTTTCTATGGCTCTATAAGTTATATCTTTTAAATTCCCAATTGGTGTACCGACAATATAAATTTTACTCATAAGCACCTACTATTTTTGTTAGCATTCTCTCTGTTTGTAAAAAATAATTTTCATTAGATTCTATAGCCTCAAGATATTCATTTATGGCTGTAAACAAGGCAAAGTAGTCAATTTTTACATCCTTTAGTTTGCCTGCTACTTTCTTCATCAACTGATTTTTAAAGCTTAGTTTATTTCAGATTCATGAAAAAATAAATTTAAGACATAAAGCTAAAAAAGCCATAGTATTTTTGTTATCTTTTTTACTAAATTTAGTCAAAAAAACATACAAATGATATTTTTCTTTAAAACTTTTGTGTACAGCATCTAACAAATTTAACACCAGTTCATACGAATCATTATTTAAATATTTCTCAGCCTGTGATAAATCATTAAATACATAGCTAAAAAACCATGCTTGTTCTTTTGCATAATTTTTATTTATTAATTCAGCTTCTATATCTAAATAACTAGGGGCTTTGATATTAATAACTATTGAGCGTGACAATATAGTTGGCAAAACTGAGTTAATGTTTCTGGTTGTAAGTAAAAATATTGTGTCTGAACTTGGCTCTTCAATATTCTTTAAAAGTGCATTCAAACTAGCATTTGAAGCCTTATCAATTTCTTTCAAAATGATTATTTTATAGGCATTTTGGACAAATGAAGCAAGTGTGCTGTTTTCCATTACAGAAACAATTTTAGACTTTGACAAATCTTCATTAAAAAACATAACATTAGCAGGTAATTCATTTTCGTTTAATGATGTAATTTTGCTGTTGTTAACTCTGTTAATAAAATAAATAAGCGATTCATTAATATCAATATTTGAGCTAGAGCTAAGCAAATAACAATGGCTAATCCTATTTTGTTTAATTGAATTATCCAAAATCTTTATTAAATTATCACTAACCATTAATTATTCTCTCATCACTCATTAAACTTTTTATTTTGGAATAGTTTTTCAACTATTTCATCCAAGATTTCAGGTATGCTTTGCAAGCCATTAACAATAATAAAACGCTTAGGGTCTAAATCAATTACTTCTTTGTAGGCATCAAAAACTTTTTTATGAAATTCTAAACTTTCAGAATCAAGACGATCACTAATTAGTCTTGCAACATTTCTACGATACTCACTTTGCTCAGCAGTTATATCAATAAAAATAGTTATATCAGGGATAGTATTTTCAATAACCATTTCAGTCAACTGTTTTGCAAACAATAGCCCCAAGCCCCTAACTATGCCTTGATATGCATAAAAACTGTCTATATATCTATCACATAAAACTAATTTGTTCTTTTTAAGAGCAGGAAGTATAACTTTTTCAATGTGAATCCGTCTGCTAGCAGTGTACAAAAGAGCTTCTGAAATTGGCGATAAATGTGACTCTTTATCTAAAATTAGCTCCCTAATTTTTTCTGATTCTCTAACATTTTTTCCGCCGGGTTCTCTAGTTACTATAAAACTTAGAGCAGGCTTTCTCTCTAATAGTTTTTCAACTAATTTTTGTACAATAGTAGTTTTTCCGCTTCCGTCCAAACCTTCAAAAGTTATAAACATACTGCTCCTAACAAATTATTTCGTTCTGTTCTCTATGGCTTGTTTGATAGTGAATTCGTCAACATACTCAATATTAGAATTCAATGGAAGTCCAACTGCAGCCCTAGTTGCTTTGACATCAATTTCTCTACAAATTTGCATTAATTGTGCTGTTGTCATTTGTCCTTCAATAGTGGGGCTAAGCACAATTATTACTTCAGTTATTTTCTTAGTTTTAATGAAATTAACTAAATGCTCATAATTAAAGTCAACTTTTACATTTTTTGGCGACATAGATAATAAATATGGCAAGACATAAAAGTATCCATTATAAAAATCAGTGTCAAAAATCTTTTTCACGCTTGCAACACTTTCGACAATAATCAAAGTATTTCATAAATTAAATCGATCACAGTTGACACATTTTCCGTCTTCGACTATAAAATTGCACTTTTCGCAAAATCCAATTTTATCCTTAGCCTCTAAAATATACTCTAATGTTTGCTTTATTTCATCTTTAGGCGTCTTTAAAATATAATCAGAAAGCTTTTCAGCTTGCTTTTTAGTTATTGTCGGTATTGACAACAACTTCTTAGTTAATTCATCAATAGTTTTAATATCCATAATTAAAAACCGAAGCCTGAAGGCATTGCTGGCATTAGGGCTTGTTGTTTTTCATCAATTTCTGTAAATAATTCATTTAAAAGTAAGAGAATTATATCTTCAATAATTTCAGGATCTTCTGGATCAAGCAAGTTAGAATCTTCAATTTTAATCGAAACAATTTTCTTACTTCCCTTTGCAACCACTGTTACACCATGTTTAGAAGCCTTAAATTCTTGCTCCATAAATTCTTCAGTCTTTTGTTCTAATTCCTTTTGTAATTTTTGCATTTTTCTTAGCATATTTTGATCCATAATTTTACCTTCCTTCCTATTTTATAGAGCTTAATAAATCAAATAATTGTTTATTGCTACTATGCTCTTTTTCAACCACAACGTCAGCAAAAGCTTGTGCTTTTTTAATTTCATCAGTATTATTATTTCTAAGTATCGAAACAACTTCTAAGGCTATTTCTTTAAACTTAGATTTTTCATAAAAAATCATATGTTTATATGAGCCAAAATTTTCTTTAATAAATTCTTGAAAATTTTGTTTATAGCTAATTGACTGCAAATAATTAAGAGCTGAAATATTGTCAGATGTAAGCACAATATAATTTTCACCAGCAGCTTTAATATTTACATTTTTAAGCACTTCTATAAGTTCTTTGTATTCCTTGTTATCTGACAAATTCACTAAGTAATTTAAAGTCATTGAAGCGCTTTTTAGTTGTTGTTGGTCAGACAAAATTAAAGCGCTTTTTAACTGATCAACACTAAACTTAGAGCTAAATTCCTTACCTGTATCAAAACTTTTGTCATATTTTGGAAACAACTTAATTTTTGGTTCATCATCCTTATCATCAAACTGAGTAAGGTCAATTTCGCTTGTATTAATCAAAGGGCTTTCTTCCGAAAAATCACTTTCCAAGTCACCTTGCTCATTTGTTAGTATGTCACTAGAAAGAATATCATTTATAGATGAATCATTATTAGATTCAAGCACAATTTCTTGTGTCTGACTTAATATTTCATTTATGCTTTCAATTCTAGCTTTTTTATCTTCTTTATCAACTTGTTTCTCAACTTGCATTATTACCTGTTCCTTTTTTTCTTCCTTATGCTCTATCTCTCTAGCCATTTTGACTAAATACAATTCAATTAATTGAAATAAATTGCCACTAGCATAATACATTTCCTTGGCTAATTTATAGAGTAATTCGGAAGAATTCACTGCATAATGTAAATCAAATTCCAGTGTATTAAACTGATCTATTGTCAAGATTTCAAACAGCGAATCTTTATAAGTTTTTTCATAGATTATAAAGTCCTTGAAAATAGATAATAAGCTTTCAACAAATTGTTTAGGATCAATACCGCCATTTTTTAAATCCTGTAGTAGCATAAGTGCTTCTTCAGGCTTGCCATTGTATAAACTGTTAATGATTTTTATTAAATTGTCATTGCTAGTTATGCCAAATGAATACATAACGTCAGAGAACTTTATATAACCATTGCCATATGCATTAGCTTGGTCAATAATTGACAAGGCATCTCTCATACTTCCAACTGCTAATCTAGCAATATATGGTAATGCTTCTGCGTCATACTTTATGCCTTCTTGCTCTAATATGTTCTTAATTTGCTTAACAAGCGTGTCATTGCTTATTCTTCTAAAATTGAATCTTTGCACCCTGGACAAAATTGTTAAAGGGATTTTTTGTGGATCAGTTGTTGCAAAAATGAAAATAACATGTGCAGGGGGCTCTTCCAATGTTTTTAACAATGCATTAAAAGCTCCTTTAGAAAGCATATGAACTTCATCAATTATGTAAATCTTATAGTTACCCGCAGAAGGCAAGTGTTGAATTTTATCTCTAAGTTCTCTGATCGAATCTACACCATTATTTGATGCAGCATCCATTTCAATAATATCAATTGTATTACTGCCATTTTCTTCACATATTTGGCAAAGCTTGCTATAGTCATCATTATTATGGTAACAGTTGATTAAATTTGCAAAAATTCTAGCAACTGAGGTTTTTCCAACACCTCTTGGACCACAAAATAAATATGCATGGCTTATTTTTCTGTTTCTTATAATGTTTTTTAGTGTTTGAATAATGTAATCTTGCCCTTTTACATCATCAAAACACTTAGGTCTATATTTTCTATACAATGCTTTATAAGACATACATTACCCCGAAAAGATGCTTTATTTTAAATATTATAATATATTAAATTGTATTGATTTGTATATTGAATTCACCTTTTAATATCATTTTCATATAGCTATCATGTAAGTAATAAATAAGTATAATTCAATAAGAATTTTAAAAATTATTTTTTGTACATAAATTAGCGCAAATTTTATGACTGTAATTTACTAAAAGTGCTATAAAAAAGTCAAATAAGCAGATTGTCACCACAAGAAAGGCTCAATAATGGAGTTCAAAGAATTATTTATTATCCTTGCTATTCTTTTTTCCTTGCATGCAACGATTTTGATTTTATTGCTTTCATCAAAAGCAAAGCATTTTCATGCAAAAATTACCCACGCAAAAAAATACCTAATAAAACATAAAATTAGGGTTAATAATATGTTTTTTGAAGAGGCTAATTCTGTACTATGAACAGCGCTTATTATTAGCATTGTGCCACTAATAGTGAACTTCCTATTGATTATTGTTTCAGTGTTTTTGGCTAAAAACACTCATGATAATGCAGATGGTCTTTTTAAAGTTGCTATTTTATTCATTGTGCTCTTTGGCGTTATTGATCTTGCCTTTTTTGCCTATGTTATAGTGTTGCTTGTAAAATTTTTAAAGTGAAAAAAACTAAATTCCTTAAGTTCAAATTGAACTGAACTAACACAGCTTTTTGACAAAGAAGTTATTTGCAAGCAAGTTGATGTAGTTCATTCAAAATATACTTTCCAATATTCAAAATTATCATTTAGCAATACTGTAGATTCAATTAAAGACAAAAATATAGAAAAATACATTTACTACTGACTAGTACAAGACTATGATACGCTAAGAGTAAATAACAAAATTGCTAACATAAATATGTTTTATGACTTATATCATAGGTATATAGAGCACGAGTAAATCATGTGCAAATATACTCATAAATATAATTTTACTGGGCTTTAAGCCCTTTTTTATTGCCTTATTTATAATAAAATTTAATTAGCTGTCATATTAAATATGACTTTGCATGGAGATCAAAATATGAAAAAAACTATTTTAATAGTTATTGATGGGCTAGGGCTTAGAGAACAAAAGCAAGGTAATGGATTTAAATTAGCAAACACACCTACATTTGACATGCTTTTTAGCCAATATCCTAATAGCACAATACAAGCTAGTGGCGAATTTGTAGGCTTGCCAGCAGGCCAAATGGGCAATTCTGAAGTAGGGCATCTTAACATTGGAGCGGGCACAGTTGTTTACACTGGCCTAAGCTTAATTAACAAAGCAATTAAAGATGGTGAATTTGAGAAAAATCCTGTTTTTAATGAAGTGTTTAAAGATGTTAAGGATAAAAACACTACATTACACTTAATGGGTTTACTTAGTCCTGGTGGAGTGCATTCACTAGAAGATCATTTGTTTAAATTACTTGATATGGCACATAATTATGGGCTTAAAAGAGTTTCAGTCCATCCTATTGGAGATGGAAGAGACGTCGCTCCTAAATCAATAATTCCATCATTGGAAAAATTGCAAGCTTTATGTGACAAATATGGCTATAAAATAGCCACAATCGGCGGCAGATTTTACGGCATGGATCGTGATAAAATGTTTAACAGAGTGGAAATTCACTATGACGCTATGATTGGTCAATCAGAAAATGAATTCACTAATGCAATTGATTATGTTAAAAAACAATACGATGAAGGAATAAGTGATGAATTTTTCATTCCAGCATGTAAAAGTGATGCTGAATTTGTCAAAGATAATGACTCAATAATATTTTTTAACTTCAGACCTGATAGAGCCAGACAGCTTACTCACTTATTTATTGGCTCAGATTTATATGATGCAAAACCTAAGCACCCTGTTCATGTATCAAAGTTCGCTTCATTAATGAAATACGAAGGCATTAACACATTAGTTGCAATTCATGAAATGGAAGTTAAAATGCCAATTGGCAAAGTTTTAGAATTAGCAAACTTGTCACAACTTAGAGTCGCAGAAACACAAAAATATGCCCATGTAACCTATTTTATGGACGGTGGCGTCGATGTTGTGTTTAAAAATTCAAAACGTATAATGGTGCCATCATTAAAAGTTGAGAGCTATGCTGATGCTCCTCAAATGTCTGCTAAGGAAATCACAGATGAGTTATTAGCGAACTGCTTAAATTATGATGTAACAATTATGAACTATGCAAACCCTGACATGGTTGGTCATACCGGCAATTTAGAATCAACTATCAAAGCAGTTTCCTTTCTAGATTCGCAAATAAAAAGAGTTATTGACTTTGCAAATGAAAATAATATAACTGTTTTTATAACTGCTGACCATGGTAATGCTGAAATAACTGAAGATGAAAAGGGTAACCCTGCTACAAAGCATACAAAAAGCCCTGTAATGCTTATTTGCAGCGATAAAAGTATAAAATTGAAAGACGGAAAACTAGCTAACATTGCCCCAACTATTTTGGATTATATCAATGTTGCTAAACCGATTGAAATGGACGAAGAGTCATTAATTGAAAGATAACTATGAAGATTAAAAGAATTATATTTAGTGATGTAGATGGAACAATTTGCTCTTTCCCGGATAAAAAAGAGAATCCAGAAACTAGAAAAAGTATTTTAGAAGCAATTGAAAATGATAATATAACTCTGGTGCTAAATACTGGAAATCCACCACTGCCAAAAATGCTTAAAATGGCACATGAATTAAAGGCAAAATATATTATTGCTGCTAATGGTTCAGCTATTCTTGATGTTGAAAACAAAGAATACTTATATGAATCAGAACTTAGTTCTGATATTGTTTCTGCTGTTTTAAACATAATTAAAAAATATGACGAATCGGCCTGTTTCTTTGGAAAAAATGGCTACTATATGGTGACTAGCAACCAAAAAGTAAAGGATTTTTTAACTGATTTTTTTGAATTCCCAGATTGGCTAAATGAGGATAAAAAAATCGTTAATGACATATTCAAAATCGAAATTTATCCTAAGCTAGAAAACAAGGACAAAATTGTAACAGATATACATAATTTAAACATCAAAGCCGACCTTGCTGTCATGGGAATGCATATGGAGCTAACAGCGCCAGGCATTAACAAAGGAACTGGAGCACTATGATTATGTAATCATTTAGATGCTGATCCTAATTACTGCATGAGCATTGGTGATAGTAACAATGACCTAACAATGCTTAAGGCAATTGGTTTTTCATATGCTATGGATAACTCACCTAAGAGTGTTAAGGAAGTTGCCAAATACTACACTAGCGACGTTATGCAAAATGGCTTAGGAGAAGCTATCCAAGACTACATATTTAGAACTAAATTTGATATTCTTCGTCAAGCAAATGAAGACAAGTTAGAAAAGCAAAAAATTAAGGAAGCTAAAAACTCTTTTTACCGTGCTAAAGCACAAGAAAAAGAATTATAGAATCTTATAATCGACTATTTAGGCTGTTTTATAGTACTAAATGGTCGATTTTTTAATAGAATGGGAAAAATAAACCATATTAAATTTAAGTATTTTAATGATTGCATTATCAGTATTTTATCTTTTGGCTCTGCATCATTAGTATAATTTATATAATTACTTATTAAATTTTCAGGGCTTGGTGATTATGAATCTAGATAATAATAAAAATGTTCCTAAATTTACAAATCAAAAAGACAAGTTTTTTAGATGAGAAGAGTGGTTCCACTACATGAGTCTTAAAAAATCTGTGTGAAACATTCTTCTTTGGGTTTTTCTTTCAGCTTGGTGCTTTGTTTTGTTTATTACATTTATTACGTTAATTACAGTATTTTCAAGTGAGGCAACCAAAAAGCCTGGAATTATTTTTGCTATTACACTAACTAGCATAATTCTTTTATTTTTAGCACTTAGCTTTGGACTTTGAGCTCAAATGAAGCAGACTATTTGAAATGCAAAAAAATATACTGATTTAAAGATTGCTAAACATTTATTAATGACAGCCATTATTTTAAATCCATTTTTTTTAATTTATCTAAACATAATCAACAAGCGTCAAAATAATCTCAAACACACAAGTAGTTTTAATATTAGCTGAACAAAAGAACACAAATTATCATCAGTAAATGACCAAACACAAACAATCTCAACTAAATATGATGAAGAATATGGCTATACAAACACCTATGAAGCACAAGTAAGCAATTTTTCTAACAGTAGTAAATTAAGATCTCGGAAATATACAGAGAATAACTATGATGATTCATATGACCAAAACTACTATGAAACAGGCAACAATGAAACAACCCATAAGAAAAAGCCTAAACAAGATAGGATAAACAGTAATTAAGTCCATCTAATAAACATTTTAATCAGCACCAGAAAGGTAATGACAATTGTCAAAAGCATAACTAAAAAAACTGACAGCATAGTCAGTTTTTTGGTAACTATTTATATGGCCGATGGTAAGGGATTTGAACCCTTGAATGATTTGCATCATTATCTGTTTTCGAGACAGACCTCTTCAGCCACTCGAGCAACCATCGTTTTTCATAAATCTTTTAAATTATAATTTAAAATATTAATAATATACAAACTTAAGGAGTTCTTATGGATGGATCATTAACAATGTGAATAATTTTAGGTGTTCTTGTGGGAATAATTTTAGCTATGTTTATTATTAGTTCTGCAAAGAACAAAGTAAACAAGAAAAGAAAAGAAAGACAGGATGCAGAATTTAGAAAAAAATCTGCTGAGTATGCCAATCTTATAGCAATCAGATTAAAGTGCTTAATGGATATTAACGAAGAATACTTGCAAAAATTTGAGCCTTCAATTGGAGCATTCAAAATGCGTGACATTGTTTCTGTTGCCAACAAATACTTAAAAACTATTGAAGATGATCTAGAGTTCAAAGAATATATTATCTCTTCTGATAGTAATTCTGAATTTTTGAAAGACTTTATTACTTTAACTCATACTAGATGCAACAACTGATCTAGTCAATGTGACTTTATTAAGTTCAAATTAGAAAGAACAATTGCAGAAATAGATTCTGAATATGTCTCAGAAAGAGTTGCCCAAGAAACCCTTAAGATTCGTGAATTTTATGAAAAGGGGTTAATTGCAAATGAACTTGCCGAATAAACTTACTCTTTTAAGAATGATTTTATTTATTCCGCTTTTGGTGCTGGTTATCTTATATGGTGTTTTAATACAACGTGGAATAGCTGATTATGAAATAGCTGGCAGAATATTATTAAGCTTAATTTTAGCTATATTCTTAGCTGCAATGATCACTGACTATCTTGATGGCTGATTAGCTAGAAAAAACAAACAAGTAACATCATTTGGGAAACTATTTGATCCTATTGCTGATAAATTAATTGTCACAACTACCTTAATTTCACTTTCAATTTTTGGCTTTATTCCTTTATGAATAACAATTTTATTTGTTGCTAGAGACTTAATTGTTGATGCTATAAGAGTTCTTATGGCTCAAAATAATATTGATGTCAAAGCATCAATATGAGGCAAACTAAAAACCTTAACTCAAACAATTGCTATTATAATTGTGCTTGTTGTAGCAGTTGCCTTTAATTTCTCACTTATTTTAGGCTGGAAAAGTTGATTAATTTTATATGCAATCAATATTCCGATGTTAGTTGCTCTATTCTTTAGCATCTTCTCAGGCTATAAATACTTTCAATCTATCCGTTCATATATAAAAACAAAATAGCTAATTTGCCTGTTTTATAGTAATAAAAATCAGCTAGACTGCTGATTTTTCATTTACCGAAATAAAGAAGTATACCATTGCCACAAGTGTACCCACAAACGAAATACTATCATGCCTGTCCATAAGCCCACCATGCCCTAAAAGTATTTTTGAATAATCCTTTGTGGCATTTAGTCTCTTTAAATATGAAAAGTATAAGTCACCTGCTACCGAAGCAAATGGAGTAATTGAAAATACAAATGTTTGCGGAATAACTTTATTTTCCATTAAACCTAAACCAAATATCATTCCTGCTGCAAAAATTCAACAAGCTATAACCCCAACTATAAACCCTTCTCATGTTTTCTTTGGTGAAATATTTGGAGCAAAACTAGCTTTAATTCATTTTTTACCAAAAAACCTACCGCCAAAAAATCCACCAATGTCAGCTAGCGAAGGAGCTAGCAAGATAAATAGCACAATCTTTCAGTCTCTAAATGTTGCAATAAGTAAAAATAAAATTGAATTTATAACATAAAAGAATGAAAACCAGATATGCACAAGGCGCAAGAATCTATCTCCGGCTGTCATATTAGTTCTGCTTTGCAACTCAATCAAAACAAATATTAAAGCAATAACCGAAATAATCAATAAAGCTTGTCAATTAAAAACAGAATTTTTAATAAGTATAAGCAATTGAGTACTAGTAAGTGAGCCAGGCTTTAATAAAATCTCTGCTGTGTCTATAGGCATATAAGTCATTAAAGCAGCAAGCATTGACACAAAAATTCTAAAAACTAATTTAACTCCAAAAGCATTCAAAATTTCATATGACAATATAAAGACGGCTACAGTTGCCATTATATAAGCAGCAATCCTGGCTTCATAGTGCTTTGCACCAAAAATCGCAAATGGGATTATGGTGCTTGCAAGTATTAAAACTCCAACAACAGCTGGCAAAACTCTTTCTTTTAATATTTTCATATCTTAATATTATATTTGTATATTTAAATATTAATAAATTAGTAATATAGTTTTTTTACAGATTTAAATTGTTCTCTTAGAGCAATTAAAGCTGGATACATTGCAAATAATAACATTCCACCTAGAATTGGCTCAGAAATAATATTAAATAGCCTTACAAATAATCAAACAGCAATTGGTGGCACACCATTTTTGCCAAGATCACCAGGTCTAATTAATTCATGTAAGTATTGTGCAAAAAACACAAAGTAATGATTTAGCATAGTTGAAAGCACACCTAAAAGTGCTAATTTTCAAACAGCTGGCTTTTTAAAAACATTAAACACCCAAAATAAAACATAAACTCCAAGAGCAACCTCAACTCTTGGTATAACTGAAAGATCAAAATATTGATATTTTGGAATTCCATAAATATAAGCTGCAAATCAAGAAGATAAACCAAAAAATAATCCAACAGATATATTGCCCACAAAGCCTAAGTGGAATGTGGCAATAACTGTTAGTGCCGCAAGGTAAGTAATTTGTGTATATCCTAAGTTTAAATACCCAATATTTGGCACTGTTGCGCTTAAAATAAACCAAGCTAAATAAATACTTAAATTAGCCATTAAATATGTTGTGTTGCTGCTAGAATATCTAAATTTTCATCTATTTTTAACAGCACTAGAGCTATTATTATTCACTTTTGTAATCATGCAATAATGATAATACTTTTTTATTTTTTTGTGCTGTTAAATTTATTTTTAAATGAAAAATATGGCTATTTTATAGGCATATTAATAATTTGCAAAATAAAAAAGCCCTCTGGCTTTTATTTTTATTATTACTAAAATTTAACTAGGGAAACTATTTCAATTCCCTCTTCATTAATGCTTTCTC
Source organism: Mycoplasmopsis agalactiae 14628 (assembly GCF_000266865.1). Taxonomy (GTDB): domain Bacteria; phylum Bacillota_I; class Bacilli_A; order Mycoplasmatales; family Metamycoplasmataceae; genus Mycoplasmopsis; species Mycoplasmopsis agalactiae_A. Next base: position 153,882 of record NZ_AJPR01000006.1, read on the forward strand.
TGCCATTTAAATCAGTTAACTCTAAAAGAATGATAACTTTTTTTATAATAGCCCCTTGTTCTTTAAGAAGCTTAATTATGGCCTTAATTGTGCCCCCAGTAGCTAAAACATCATCAACAATTGCCACTGTTTGACCTTTTTTAATAAAGCCATCTTGAATTTGCAAAATATTATTGCCATACTCTAAGTCATATTCCCTAGAAATTACCTTACCTGGTAATTTTCCTGGCTTTCTAACCATAATAAAAGGTTTTTTAAGTACAGCTGCTGTAGGGGTTCCAAATAAAAAGCCTCTGGCATCTGGCCCAACTATTACATCAACATCTTTGGCAACTTCAGCCATGCTAGTGATTGTATAATTAAGCGCTTCACCATCAGCTAAAAGTGGTGAAATATCTTTGAATAAAATTCCTGGTTTTGGAAAGTTTTTTACGTCTCTAATATATTTTTTTAAATCCATATTTTCCCTTTAAAGTTGTTTTATAGGCCTAAACAGTAACTGGCACCTCTTCAAAAAACACTAAAACGTCATCTTCTTTAATGTCATTAAATTTCTTAATGTGTGTACCAAAATCTTTGCCTTTTTCAACTACTTTTAAGTCATTTGCTTCACGTCTTAAAGATTCAACAATGCCTTCATGAATCATTTTTTTATTTCTAAATATTTGAACCTTGCATCCTACTTTTACAACACCTTCATCCTGCATACAGCCAGCAATTGTCCCAACTTTAGAATAATAAAATAGCTTTATGCAGTGTGCAGAGCCAATTTTTCTTTCTTCATAAACAATTGGCTTTTCGCCATCAAGAATGTTTTGCATATCTTCAATTATTTTATAAATTACATCGTAAGACATAATTTTTATATTGCTTTGTTTAGCAGTTTGCTTAATATTTGGCGATACTTTCACATTAAAAGCAATAATAATTGCATTTGAAGCCTGAGCTAATAATAAGTCGCTGCTAGAAACTTGACCAACTTGAGCTCCAATAACCCTAATGGTTGCTTCTTCATTTTCCATTACAGACAACTTGTTTTTAATAGCTTCAGCAGTTCCTTGTACATCCGAACGGATAATAACATTGAACACTTTTTTACCTAATTCAACATTATTTAGCTGAGTTTTTTCATATAAATTCTGACTCTTGTCAATTTGAGCTTTGTCCAAAGCTAATTTTTTAGCATACTTTTCATCTTCAAAACCGATAAATCTGTCGCCAGCTAATGGTGAATTATTTAATCCAGCAATCTTAACAGGCGTTCCAGGAAGCACTTCATCAATAAATGCCCCACCAGGACTCTTCATACTTCTTACTTTTCCATAACATGATCCAGCAACAATGAAATCACCTTTGTATAAGGTTCCATTTTCAACAATAATTGTTGTTACAACACCAACACCTTTGTCAACTTTACTTTCAATGACAGTTCCAACAGGGTAGCGAGAAGGGTTAGCTTTTAAATCCAATAAGTCTGCAAGTAAAATAATTGCTGAAAATAATTCTTCAATTCCTTGCCCTTTAAGTGCTGAACCATAAACAATTTGAGTATCGCCACCAAATTCTTCGATAAGAACATCATTTTCCATAAGTTCTCTTTTGATTTTCTCTAAATTCTTTTGTGGCTTATCCATCTTGTTTACAAAAACAATTAAAGGCACATTTGCCGATTTAGCGTGCATTATAGCTTCTTTGGTTTGAGGCATAACTCCATCATCAGCAGCTACAACTAAAATAATAATGTCAGTAACTTTAGCACCGCGAGAACGCATTTTACTAAATGCTTCATGGCCAGGAGTGTCAATAAAGGTTATTTTTTCACCTTTATGAGATATTTGATAAGCACCAGTGTGTTGGGTTATCCCTGAACTTTCAGTGCTTACTACATTAGTTTTTCTAATATAGTCAATTAATGAAGTTTTTCCGTGGTCAACATGGCCCATAACAGTAATAATTGGAGGGCGCTTAACTAATAAGCTTTTATCATCATTAAATTTGACTTCATTTAAAAAGTTCCCAGCATCAATGTTTTCTTCCTTTTTAAAATCAAGTCCTTTTTCCATGCATATTTCAGCAATTTCTTCTTCTTCCAAAATGTGGTTAATTTGATAGAACTTACCTCTAAGTAAAAATCTTTTAATTAGGTCGTTTGCATTCATTTTAATTTTTTCAGCAAACTCTCCTAAAGGCATTCTATTTGTAAAAATAAATGTTCCATCAACAATTTCAGTTTTAATGTCTGAAAGTTGTTCTTTAACCACACTTGTGTTACTTAATCTATTCTTTTTAGCCATTTTCCCTCCTTTAATTCAGCTTCTATTCTTTCATATATTTCTTTTGAAACAGCAGTCCTAAATGTTTTGTTCAAACATTTTTTCCTAACAACAGTATTTCAATTTTCTTCTGTCGCTATAAAATAGGCTCCTCTGCCTTTTAGCTCTCTGTTGACATCTAGTTTAATTATATTTTCATTCTTATTATAATCAAATCTGAGCATTTGGTTCTCAGGTACTATAAGTCCTGTTGCTATGCATTTACGACTAAAGCCTTCATTTTTCTTATCACTCTTCATTTTCAATGTCACTTAAATCAATTCCACTATCTAAACCAAAACTACTTAAATCTTTGTCAACTTTAAAGTTCTTTGCGACTTCTTTGGCTTTTTTATAGTCATTAGCGGTCAATTTTTCTTCTTTTTGAATCTCATTTAATTTCTCATCAATTGAGCGCTCATCACTCTCAACATTTTCTTTAGCTGATTCACTGTTGTATTGTTGAATCAATTCATCAAACTCCATGTTTTGACTATTGCTTTCATCAAAAAATGCTTGCTCTTGTTCTCTGAAGGCCAAAATGTCTTTATCAAATCCCTCAAGACTTAAATCAAGATTTTCAAAGTATGAGTTAGCTTTTCTTCTGTTGTTGTTAAATACTTTTGTTGGTGCCTTTTTAACTGCTCCATATCTTCTAAATGAGTTAAGCGATTCTTCAACTTCAGCAATTTTAGATTCATCAAAAGGAATGTTTTTTTGCTTAGCTTCTTCAACAGTAATAATGTCTAAATTAGAATGAGATACCTTAGAAGCTAACATTGTGTTAGCGCCTTTTTTACCAATAGCAGCAGATAATCCTGCTTTTATGGTAATAACGTAAAATGAATTTTGACTTTCGTTTTTAGGTACAATGTCAACTACTTGGCCAGGAAGCATGCATCTGCGAATAAATTCTTTTTTATCATTTGTATAAACTATGACATCAAATTTTTCCATATCTGCCTGATTTACACCTTGATTCATCTCACTAATAATTAAATTAATTCTTGATGAATCTTGTCCAATAATGGCTCCGTAAACATCTAAATGTTCATTTCCTGCAGAAGCTTTAAACACTACCTTAGTTCTCTCGCCAGGTATTCTTTGAACATTGACTATTTCAATTAATCCACTGCTAATTTCAGGAATATTGTTGTACAAAATTTTTTCAATAAGCTTTGGTGAATCTAATGAAACAGTAATTTGGCTTAGCTTTGTATCTTTTTCAACTCTTTCAATTACAACATCGCCATATGATCCAGGGTTAATAACTCTTTTAGCACTTACATAATTAGCAGGTAAGTGAGCTATAACTCCATCATCGACAATTTGCACATTTCAAGACCCTTTTGAGTTCTTAGAAATAAAAGTAACTTTGACAGTTTCGCCAATTTTTTCTAAATACTTTGTGTATACAATTGACTTTTGAAGCTTTTTTATAGCCTGTAAAATCGATGATTCGATAATTTTAGGTGTCTTTTGCACTACTGGATTTGTTGACTTACTTAAGGCTAATAAATCTATTTCAATTTTGATAATATCATCAACACTTGCATCATTTTTTATCTTTTTAGCTGCTGACAAAGGCACATTATATAGCATCAGTGAAACTTTATCAGCCTCACTTAAGTTGGCAAATTCACTATCATCAACAACTATTGCTTCGGTATTATAAACATGCACTTCTTTGTTTTCTTCATCAATTTCAAAAACAATATTAGCTTCTGGGTCGATATTTTTTTGCACAATTCTAGTTACTTCTTCAGAAAAAATATCAGCTAAAACTGACAATTCTAGTTTTTCTTTTTCATTGTAACCTTTAATAATTTCATATCAAATTTTAGGTGCATTCATTAATTCACTATTTTTCTTAACAGACATACTTCTTTTATTTACTCCTGCTTGCATATTCTATATTCATACTTATTTTTTTTATATTTGCTTTTTCAATTTCAACTTTTCTAAACTGCCCCTTACAATTTCATTTTAATAATATTGTTTCAGGATTATCTTCTAATATTTCGCCAGTGTAAAAGTCTAATTTATTGACATTTTTATTTAGTTTTACATCAACTATTTCGCCAATATGATTTCCCAATTCATCTGTTTCATAGTCCATTTTGAAACCTGGTGAGCTTAAAGACAATGAATCAAAATCAAATTCTACATTTAGTGAATCTATATAATCATTAACTAGTTTTGTCAGCTCTTCAATATCTTTAAGATCTCTGCTTGATGCTATAACTTCTAAAATTAATAGCCCATCTTCTTTGACTATTTTCACATTATTAATTTTGTTGCCAAACTTTTCTACTAGCAAGCTTTTTCAGTTCATATTTCTCCATACTAAAATAATAAAGAGTTGGATTACTCCAACTCGTATATTAATTACGAATGCATTTATTATAGCAAACTTTAATGTTTTTAATACAAAACAAGCTAAGAAGTTAGTTGATTGATAAATTGAAATTATAAATATCTAAAACTACATTTTAGCCTTTTCTTTTTCGCCCTTTATGTGGCAGATTCTGCATCTAGCTTCATATTCAGAATCTCCCAATAAATTAAGCTCATCACTCTTAACTTTTCTAAATGAAAATCCAGCATCAGATTTGCACTCTAAACAAACTGCTTTTAGTTTTAAAATACTATCAGCCGAAGCTAAAACTTTGGCCATGACATCAAATGGTCTTCTTTTAAAATCCATATCAAGCCCTGAACATATTACTCTTACACCTTTATAAATTAGCTCTTCAATTACAGATAAAATATCTTCATCCATAAAATTAACTTCATCAATAGCTACACACATATATTTAGGACTTCAGTGATCTAAAATTTCTTTAGAACTGCTTACATTAATTGCTTTATGCTTTGCCCCTGTTCGGCTAACTATCTCATTTTCTGAAAACCTTGTGTCAAACTTAGGTTTAATTACTAATGAATTTATTCCTGCAATTTTAAGAATATTAATTCTTTTTAAAAGCTCTTCTGTTTTGCCAGAAAACATAGGACCTGTTATTACTTCTAATTGACCTAACCCATTTTTTAAATACATTGCTAAATCCTCTTTGTAAAAATGATGAAATTAAAAAAGAATCTTGGCCTTAAAACAATGATTCTTTTTTAATTATTCTAAAGTAAGCTTAGTTCAGTTAATGTTTTAACCATAATGCCTTGAGGCACTTCATTAATTTCAGCTGTGCCAGCTACATCAAGGTGAATATGTTCCACACCTTCAGTAAATTCAGCTAAAAACATTGCTGCAGAACATGAACCGGCATTTCCCGAAAAGTCTGTGTTTTTTAAGTCAGCAACTTTTGATTGCTTAATGTTTTTTGCAAATGCTTTATCAAGTGGCATTCTTCAAATTAATTCATTAGCATTATCAGCAGCTTTTTTAATATCTTCTCAAGCTTTGTCACTTGTTGCTCATGTACCTGTATATGTTTGACCTAAAGCAACAACCATAGCTCCAGTTAATGTTGCTACATCAATTAATCTAGTTGCATTAAGAACTTTTGCACCATAAACAAGTCCATCAGCCATTACCAATCTTCCTTCGGCGTCAGTGTTGTTAATTTCAACACTCTTGCCATTCATAGCAACTCATACTGAATCAGGAAGTGAAGCATCACCATTAACTCTGTTATCAGTAATACACATAATTGCAGCCACATTTTTCTTAGGTTTTAATTGTGCAATCGCTTTCATTGTAGCAGCAACAATCGCTGAACCTGACATGTCAAATTTCATTGATACCATTGATCTAGAAGGCTTTAGTGAGTAACCTCCTGAATCAAAAGTTATACCTTTGCCAATCATTACAGTTTTTTCTTTTGAATCTTTGTCGCCATTGTATTCAATAACAACAACTCTAGGCTCATAAACACTTCCTTTATTTACAGAAAGTAAAAGTCCCATTTTAAGCTCTTCAATTTCTTTTTTCTTTAAAACAGTAACTTTTAAGTTTTCATATTGTTCTAAATCTTTAGCAACTTTTTCAGCTAAAAATTCAGAATTACAAATGTTAGGCGGCATAATTTGCAAATCACGTGCAAAATTTGTAGCTTTAGCCAAAACAAGTGACTTATCAAATTGCTCGCTAACTTCACTAGTTATATTTTCAATAAAAGGAATTAATTCAACTTCTTCTTTTTCATCTTTTTTTCTAGCTGAATATATTTCACCTTTGGCAAAGTATACTGCTCTAACAAAAGCATCAGTAACTTTAGCTAAAGGAAGTTTTTCAGTTGCAAATGAAGCTAAATCAACTTGATAATTTCTATTAGCATTTACCGCTAAGCCTTTAAAAAAGCCTTCTAGGTCAGAAAATGATAAAGAATCTCTTTTACTAAAGTACGCTAAAGCTTCATTTTTTTCATGATATTCAGTAATGCTATTGTCTTTTTTAATTAAAAAGTTGCAGCTTGTTTCTTCGTCAAATGTTGCTTTTAGCAACATATTGTTATCTCTTTTTGATGTTAATGTTTCAAATAATTTCATAAAGCATCCTTTCACTAACTTCTGCTTATTTTCTTATTTTATCATTTTAATTTTCATATAATTACATCTAAAAAATTTATTATTTTCGGCATTTTTATGATAATAATATATTATTTAAAACAAAGGGATAAATATGAACAAGATACTAAACACCATTAAGAAAAAATGACATGATTTTTCATTTTTTCCTAAATTAACAATAAGAAAAATTTCTTTTGTCGGAATACTTATAGCAATCTCTGTTGTTATTTTTGTTGTCTTTGCTTCTTTTGTTCCTCTTATTTCTATTCCAACTTATAAAATTAGTTTTATAGGTTTACCTATTAAAATTAGCGGACTAATTTTCGGGCCTTTAGTTGGTGGAACAGTTGGACTAATAAGCGACATAATTTCCTTTTCAATGTTCCCAACTTTCTATAATTTTTATTACACCTTGGCTGCCATTGTTGATGGTGTAATTGCTGGATTAGTAGGAATAATTTTCCTTAAAATCCTTAATTATGCCTTTGGTGGTCAATTTAGAGATGCTAGTTTTGACAATGCAATCTTTAAACAAAAAGAGCGTTTGTATAAACTAGTATTAGAAGACCCCCAAAGCCCAAAGATTTCTAAAATTAAGACAAAAATTATTATGCTTGGTGAGCAACGTAAAAGTGCAAATGTTACTAATCAAGAGAAAAAACTCCTTAACATTAATTTGCTCGCTGCATTATTATTAATTGTGTTAGCAATGCTATTTATCTACTTTGTAGTATTCCGTGTTATTGATGATTCTACAATTAAACAATTTAGCGTAATTCCTAATAAAATAGGATTATATGCCTTAATGACTTCTGGTTATATAGCTATGTTTATCTTCTTAATAGTTGCTAGATTTAAAATGCATCCTAAAAGATTTTTAGTAATTATACCAATTGTTATTTTCTCAGCAATCATTGAATTAATTAATGTGCCTCTTCTTTCATTGGCTGACTATTCAACAACAGGAGCATCAAGCCAAGCAGGTTCAATAATAACTTATATGTTCCAACACATTGTCTTTAGCCCAATCAAAATATGATTTAATATGTTCGTTATTTTCTTTACATACAATGTAATTAACCCACTAGTAAACAAAAACAGCGCTATTATGTACGAATAGTAGGCTGTTTTTTTATCCCTGTTTTATAGATCTTTTGGACAAAATAAGGGTTCGACAAGGCTAATTCTTAATAATTTATTGCTGCATTTGATTATTATCTTCTGGTTCCGGCATAAAACTATATGCAATTATAAGAAAGATACCGCTTATTAATCCTGCAAAAAAGAAATTGATAATTGCTGTGATCAGGATAAAAGTTTTATCATTTCTTTTACTTCCTAAGCACATAGCTGACAAAACAATACTAACAATCCCAACTAATATAAATGATAAAAATACTCCTCCAATAATTCCAAAAATAGCGCCAACAGTTATCAATACATCATAATCTTTCTTTTTCATATAAATATTTTATCTAAGTAAATAGATATAGAAAAATATTTTCTCCTGCATAAATTGATGAAACAGAAATGAAGTGAATGTTTTGTATAGATTAAATCTATACAGAAATAGATAATAAATTAATT
>NZ_AJPR01000007.1 GCF_000266865.1 Mycoplasmopsis agalactiae 14628
CTTTTATTTTGTCTATAAACTCACCACTTTTGATATTTATTAATAGATTTATAAAGCATTTTTAGGGCTATTTTATAGCCTTTAAAGAAAGGATAAATTTATGAGAAAATCAAAGTTTTTATTGCTGGGATCACTGTCATCATTAGTAGCAATTCCTTTTGTAGCCGCTAAGTGTGGTGGAACTAAAGAAACTAAAGAAGATGAAAAGAAACCAGCTGAAATGCCAGGCGAAGGTCAAAAGGATCCTAAAGCTCCGTCAAAAGACAAAGCGACAGGTGATAAGGATAAAGCTGAAAAAGACAAAGCTGATAAAACAGGAAATGATTCATCAACTAGCAACAAAGATCCTAAGGCACCTGAAGAAGTTGAACCAAACAGTAATTCTAATAATGCATCCTCAAATAGCTATTACAATGAACTAGATGACAGACCAGTAAATTATGTTGATGCAACAGGATTTGACATCGGAAGAAGATTCCAACGAGACTTCAACGAATTAACAAAGCAAGACAAACAAGACATATTAACTGATGTCGATGAACTAATTAAAGAAATAGAAGAGAAAATAAATAAAAAATTTAATCCTTACACTTTAATCAACACTAAACTTAAATCACTGCTTAGTGAACAGGCAATCAAACTAAAGTCTAAAATTAAACAAAATAAAACATTTGACGATGCTGATAAATCATTTAATGAACTATTTGATTTTGTTGAAAAATACGTCAAATAACGCACTATCAATTGTAATAAATATGAAAATCCTGCAAAGTTGCAGGATTTTTGGTATGTAATAATTGCTGTTAGTTTATTTATAGTCAATATCAGCATTTTCAAAATCATATATATCACTAAAATCAACAATGCCATCTTTATTTATAAATCTGCTGTAGTAGTTCTTTAGGATATCAAATCTTGTAAACAGATTGTCAAAATAGCTGGTCTTAGATTCCTTTTCACTTTCCTTGAATTCATGAAAGTGTTTTATTGCTAAATCATATTGATCAATAATGTTAGTTAGTTCAGCTTTGATATTATCAAAAAGAAAGTCAAGTTCTGAAAGATGTTCTGGCTCTTCTGTAGTTTTAAGATTTTTGAATGTTTCTTCTACGATTTCTATGTTGTTTTTTAAGATTGGCATAAGTGATGCAAAGTAATTTCTTTGTTCCTCAAGTTTTGATAATTCATAGAAGGTCTTACCGCTATCAACTTTTTTAATTTCTTTCTTGAATTCATTTATTTTTTTAATAACTGCATCAAATGATTCTTTAGTTATATTTTTTGTTGATAGCACTTTTTCAACTTCTTTATTAAGAGAATCTTTTTTTGAATAGAATAGTGCTTCATATTCATTATTTGATCTTGCGCGCGCTAATTCAGTGACTTCATTTCATAAACCTTTAAGTTCAGATTTTAAGTTGCTTGAATTATTGCTTTGATCATTGTTGCCATCTCTATCTTTTTCTGATTTATCTTTGTCACCATCCTTTTTATCAGACTCATCTTTGCCAGACTTATCTTTGTTACCATCTTTTTTTGTATCATCACCAGGTTTTTTGTCTGATTTATCTTTATCGCCATCTCTTTTCATTGTATCATCTTGTTTCTTTTCTTCATCCTTGGTGTCACCACACTTAGCTGCTACAAAAGGAATTGCAACTAATGAAGACAGTGATCCAAGCAATAAAAACTTTGATTTTTTCATAAATTTATCCTTTCTTTAAAGGCTATAAAATAGCCTTAAAAATGCTTTATAAATCTATTAATAAATATCAAAAGTGGTGAGTTTATAAGCAAAATAAAAGCAAACTCGGAGCGAGTCTGCTCTATATATTGTTTTGCAATAAATTATCTCAAAGTTTATGTTTTATATGACTGAGATTGGCAATTTGTGTTAAACAATTTATATCATGCCTATAGTAGCGCCAGAAGCATCACCTTCATTAGCTGTTCTTGTTGGTTGAGCTTCGTATTTACCTGAAACAAGTTTTGAACCATCCTTAGCTTCAATAACAAGCTTCTTGTTTTTGAACTCAACTGTTTTTAAATCATCTGCTTTTATTTCTTTTAAACCTTCAACAGTTTTTAGAACTTCAAGAACTTCTTCTTTTTTAACATTTTCTTTAGCTAATTTATTTAGTTTTTCTCTAACTGTATTTTCAAGTTTACTTAAGTCAACAGCTGTAGTTGTTTTGGTGTTTGAATCTCCTCCAGGAGTCATAGGATTGTTTTGACCCCCACCTTGTGAATCTGCAGGCTTTTCGTTTCCTTCTTCCTTAGTACCATCACACTTAGCTGCCACAAATGGAATTGCTGCTAATGATGATATTGATCCAAGCAATAAAAACTTTGATTTTTTCATAAATTTATCCTTTCTTTAAAGGCTATAAAATAGCCCTAAAAATGCTTTATAAATCTATTAATAAATATCAAAAGCGGTGAGTTTATGATCTTTTTAAAAAGTACATGGTGCATAAAAAGTTTAGCTTAAAAACTTATTAATGTTGCTTTTGTGCTTAAATACTTGTATAATATAAGCATAAATGCAACAAAAACACTCAAATTCTAAATATTACAATGCAATTTGTCAACTATTACATGAGAATGATGGCGTTATCACATATAAACAACTAAAGGAACACAATATCCCCACTATATATTTAACAAGAATAATAAGAAACGGCATCCTTACTAGAAAAACCAAAGGCATTTATATTCTTAGCAATGGACATTATGATGAATATTATTTCCTAAGCAAAAACTATAATTCATTGGTCTTCTCTCATTATAGTGCACTATATCTGAATAATATTATTGACATTTTTCCGCACCAAATTGATGTTACAGTTTATAGTGGCTATAATGCAAAAGGCATTAAGAAGTATGCAAATGTTTACTACTGTGATAGAAACATACATTCAATTGGCCTATCAGAAGTAAAAACAATATTTGGGAACAAAGTAAAGGTTTATGACTTTGAAAGAACAATTTGCGATTTTGTTAAACTGCGTAAAAAAACTGATAGCGAAATTTTTTCTAAGCTTATCAGCACATATACTAAATACGAGAATAAGAACTTCAAAAAATTATACGAATATGCCTATAAATTAGGCATACACAAAAAAATATTGGAGATATTTGAATTATTTTATGAATAAGAATAAATTAATAAGTTTGTGTCATAAAATTGCAGATAAAAATAATGCAAATTTCAATGTTGTTTTAATTCAATATTTTATGGAAAGTGTACTAAGAAGAATATCTAAAAGCAATGAAAGAGATAATTTTGTGTTCAAAGGTGGTTTCCTTCTATCTAACATCATGGGTTTAGACAAAAGAGCCACAATTGATATTGATTTAGAAATGGTAAAAGCCAGAAAGATAAGTGCTCCTGAAATAATAGAAAGATTTAATAGCATATTAAAAGCTGATGACATAGATGGAATTAAATATCAAATTCTAAAGTATACTGATATTAGAAAAGAGCATAAATATAGTGGCGTTAACATATCATTACTATGCCAAATTGAAAACATAAAACAAGTTATTTCTATAGATATTGCTTCAGGTGATGTTATTACACCTAAAGAAATTGTTTATGAATACAAAAGCATATTTTCAAATCAGGATTTTTCTATTTTGGCTTATAACATTGAAACTATGCTGGCAGAAAAACTTGAGACAATATTTTCTTTTGGCTATTTCAATACAAGATTTAAAGATTTTTATGATGTCTATGTTATCTACACTTTTAAAAACAAGAATATTGATATTAACAGGCTTAGGGATGCTTGCCACAACACATTTAAAAATAGAAATAGTGAATTTAACATACAGCAATTAATAGATCTAGTTAACAATATTTCTTTAAATCCATTGATGAATGAACGATGAAATAAATATATAAGCCAGCTAAATAGCCGACAGGAAATAGACTTTAAAACTGTAACCGATTCAATAATGAAACTACTTGAGCTAATAAAAACCAAGGAACTAACAAAATAATGATTAAATTTAACAAACACATTGTTTGTTTTTTATTTTTTTCTTAATAAACTTATTGCTTTTGATATTTATTAATAGATTTATAAAGAATTTTTAAGGCTATTTTATAGCCTTTAAAGAAAGGATAAATTTATGAAAAAATCAAAGTTTTTATTGCTTGGATCACTGTCTTCATTAGTTGCAATTCCTTTTGTAGCAGCTAAGTGTGGTGACACCAAAGAAGATGAAAAGAAACCAACTGAAACTACTCCCGGCAATCCTGCTGAAACACCAGGCGGGAGTCAAAATAACCCAGGAGGCAATCAAAACCCAGGAACTGAAAGCGGTGGAAATGGTAATAATGTAACAACAGATGGCAAGAAATCGTTATCAGTACTTA
>NZ_AJPR01000008.1 GCF_000266865.1 Mycoplasmopsis agalactiae 14628
CTACAGTAACATCAGGTGTTGTAATAGGACCGCTAATGTCAGCTCCGCTAACATCTGTGTCATTTGCCATTCTTTCAGGAGTTTTACCTGGTTTGGCCGGTACACTTGGAGCTGTGCCAGGGTTAGGTTGCAATGGAGTTTCTGGATTTATTGAGGTTCCTGGGGTTGTTGATGAACTACTACCACCTTCAGTTCCTGGATTTTTATTGCCTCCTGGGTTATTTTGACTACCGCCTGGTGTTTCAGCAGGATTGCCTGGAGTAGTTTCAGCTGGTTTCTTTTCATCTCCCTTAGTATCACCACACTTAGCTGCTACAAAAGGAATTGCAACTAATGAAGACAGTGATCCAAGCAATAAAAACTTTGATTTTTTCATAAATTTATCCTTTCTTTAAAGGCTATAGAATAGCCTTAAAAATGCTTTATAAATCTATTAATAAATATCAATTTATTATATGATGCATTAAGTGCTAAATTAATAGCAAATTTAAGCCATTTAATTAAAACGCTACAATCTGCTACTAATTACAACTTATGAAATTGTATGTAGTTTTTTAGCGCTTAATATATTCATCAATAGATGACAACATTATATAAAAAAAAAAAAATAGCAAAAATTTTTTGTTGCTGAGTTTTTGCAACAAATAAAGCAACAAAAATGATTTATTTTGCATAAGTTATAAATTGTCTTTTTTGAAAAAAATCAAATAAAAATATATTACTAATATTAAAACATATTATTATTAGAATATAAGAAAATACAAAATAGTAATAAATTAACAACTTTTAATTTTGCCTTGCTGTTTTTATTATATAAAAACAAAGATTAATTTACCCAAGATTACAGAGTGTTTTAATTAATCAAAATAACAGAACAACAAATATTGATTTTTAAGTTTCTATATATAGACTTAATTCATTTTTTCGTTTTTCTAATATGCATTCTTCACAAAAGATAAAATCGTAAAACATTGTAGAAAGGAGTATTTTTTCTATATTTTTCGTCAAAAATCTTAGTATAAAAATTATGTTAACGATTACATATTTATTATTTTATGTTGTTTGGCTCAGACAGTAAATATTTGTGTTGCTTGTAGTAAATGATCAGTAAACATATACTTTTACTTGATATTTATTAATAGATTTATAAAGCATTTTTAAGGCTATTTTATAGCCTTTAAAGAAAGGATAAATTTATGAAAAAATCAAAGCTTTTATTACTTGGATCAGTATCTTCACTAGCAGCAATTCCTTTTGTAGCTGCTAAGTGTGGTGGTACTAAAGAAGAAGGAAACAAAAATCCAGCAGACACACAAGGTGGAGGTCAAACAGATTCAACCCCTTCAATATCTTCAGCTTTAGACTTAGGTAAACTTGACCAAACTGTTCAAGACCAATTGGATAAATTAGCTAAAGATGGTGTTAAAAAAGCAGATGTTATTGCTGTTTTAAAAACTGTTGAAGGCTTAAAAGACATAAAAGATGAAGATCTTTCAACAGTTGAATTCAAAGATAAAAAACTTGTTATTGTAGCTAAAGAAGGTTCAAAACTTGTTTCAGGTAAATATGAGTTTACTACACAAACAGATTCAACTCCTCCAACATCTACAACTATAAATTTAAGCAATCTTAAGAAAGACGCACAAGAAAAATTAAATAAATTAGCTAAAGATGGTGTTAAAAAAGCAGATGTTATTGCTGTTTTAAAAACTGTTGAAGGCTTAAAAGACATAAAAGATGAAGATCTTTCAACAGTTGAATTCAAAGATAAAAAACTTGTTATTGTAGCTAAAGAAGATTCAAAACTTGTTTCAGGTAAATATGAATCTGTAGCAGAAAGAGTGGCTCATGATACTTACGCTTCTGGTGCAAATATAGGTTCAGAAGTTTAATAGGTAAGCCATAATCCAACACAAAGCGCACCCCTGTTTCTTTTGAATAACAAATCAATACAAGACATATACATACAGCAAACCAAACTTTGGTTTGCTTTTATTTTGTCTATAAACTCACCACTTTTGATATTTATTAATAGATTTATAAAGCATTTTTAAGGCTATTATATAGCCTTTAAAGAAAGGATAAATTTATGAAAAAATCAAAGTTTTTATTGCTTGGATCACTATCATCATTAGCAGCAATTCCTTTTGTAGCTGCTAAGTGTGGTGATACTAAAGAAGAAGAAAAGAAGCCAACTGAAACTACTCCAGGCAATCCTACTGAAACACCAGGTGGAAGTCAAACAGATTCAACCTCTCCAGCATCTACAAAAGTAGACTTAAGCAACCTTGAAAAAGCTATTAAAGACCAATTAAATAAGTTAGCTAAAAAAGATGTTAAAAAAGATGAGGTTCTTACAGTTCTAAAAACTGTTCCTAGTTTAAAAGACATAAAAGAAGGTGACCTAAAAACAGTTGAGTTCAAAAGCGACAAACTTATTATTGAAGCTAATGAAGGATCAAAACTAGTTTCAGGCAAATACGAGTTTTCTACTCAAACAGATTCAACCTCTCCAGCATCTACAAAAGTAGACTTAAGCAACCTTGAAAAAGCTATTAAAGACCAATTAAATAAGTTAGCTAAAAAAGATGTTAAAAAAGATGAGGTTCTTACAGTTCTAAAAACTGTTCCTAGTTTAAAAGACATAAAAGAAGGTGACCTAAAAACAGTTGAGTTCAAAAGCGACAAACTTATTATTGAAGCTAATGAAGGCTCAAAACTTGTTTCAGGTAAATACGAGTTTTCTACTCAAACAGATTCAACTTCTCCAGCATCTGCAAAAGTAGACTTAAGCAACCTTGAAAAAGCTATTAAAGACCAATTAAATAAGTTAGCTAAAAAAGATGTTAAAAAAGATGAGGTTCTTACAGTTCTAAAAACTGTTCCTAGTTTAAAAGACATAAAAGAAGGTGACCTAAAAACAGTTGAGTTCAAAAGCGACAAACTTATTCTTGAAGCTAATGAAAGTTCAAAACTTGTTTCAGGTAAATATGAAGCTCGACCAGAAAGAACAGCTAACAATACTGATGCTACTGGTGCAGAAATAGGTTTGAGATACAGCAGATAAATTCAAGTTTCAGCTTAGCACACATGGCACAAATCTCATAACAAATCAATACAAGACATATACAT
>NZ_AJPR01000009.1 GCF_000266865.1 Mycoplasmopsis agalactiae 14628
CATTTTTAAGGCTATTTTATAGCCTTTAAAGAAAGGATAAATTTATGAAAAAATCAAAGTTTTTATTGCTGGGATCACTATCATCATTAGCTGCAATTACTTTTGTAGCTGCTAAGTGTGGTGACACTAAAGAAGAAGAAAAAAAGACAGAAGATACGATGAAAAAAGATGGTGATAAAGATAAATCAGACAAAAAATCTGGCGATGATATGAAAAAAGATGGCGACAAGGGCAAGTCAGAGAATGATAAATCAGAAAAAGACAAAACAGAAAATGGCAAGGCTGAAAAAGATGAGAGCAAAGTAGAAAAATCAGAAGAAGCTGAAAAAGAGAAAAAGGCAAAAGAGGAAAAAGAAAAGGCTGTTGCAGAAAGAAATAAATTAAATGATTCAATCAGAGTTCGTGAAGAATTATTGCCAGGCAATAAGGGAACTATATGAACAATTTACAATTCTAAAGGTGAAAACTACTTGCCAATTAGTGGATTTGAATTTGGTCAATTCAAAGATCACAAATCAGAATATTTAAATTCATCATTTAAAGTGTCAACAACTGTTTCTGAAGATGGCAAAAATGAGTTTTGAACCATATATGATGCAAACGGAAATAACTATACACCATTATCAGGATTTAAATTAGGGCAAGAAGCTGAAGAAACAAAAGCAAATAAGTAAATAAAAAGCAGCAAGGAAATTGCTGTTTTTTGTTATATAGTATGTAACTATTTGTTATGTTCCTTCCAGTATTTTTCTCAAAATTTGCCACTTTCCCGTGCTTTTTCCCTTTCTTCTTCTGTGACTCCATTTCAATTAACGCCGGTGCTAACAGCATTAGAATTTTCAGTAGCTAGTCTGTTTGATTCTTCAACTGTTTTGCCTAATCTTAAATTATCTAAAATTTCTGATTCAGTGCTACTTAATAGTGGATTTGGTGGAGTACTTGTGAAGTTTATTGCCGCTCTTGATCTGGTTGAGCTCCTGCTGTTTGATGAATTTTGGTCATCTGTGAATGTGAAAATTATTTCTTGACCATTTGCTAGTGTGACTTTTGCTTTGTGGTTAACATAATCTACATTTAAACTAAAATCTTGCCTGCCATTTAAAATCTTAACAATTTTGTCTCTTATATCTTTTTGACTAACTGCCTTAGTTTTGTCATCTTTTGGAAAGTACCCTAAGTCTTTATAAACTGTTGACAAGTCAATTTCTGTATTTTTGTCTTTATTAGCAGATGAGTCACCATCTTTCTTGTTATCTTTATCTTTTTCTGTTTTTTCAGTTTCTGTTTTATCTTTTCCAGCTTTATCCTTGTCATCTGTCATGCTGCTTTCTGCTGGAGATTTAGGATTTTTTTCGCCGCCGCCTTGTGTGTCTGCAGGTTTGTCAGCTGGTTTCTTTTCATCTTCCTTAGTATCACCACATTTAGCTGCTACAAAAGGAATTGCTGCTAATGATGATAGTGACCCAAGCAATAAAAACTTTGATTTTTTCATAAATTTATCCTTTCTTTAAAAGCTATAAAATAGCCTTAAAAATGCTTTATAAATCTATTAATAAATATCAAAAGCGGTGAGTTTATGGACAAAAAATTGACGGCACAACAGAACTAAAAAATATAGGCCGCTGTTATGGCCTATATTTGCTCTGTGTGTAAATAAAACACATTGAGATTATTATTTTTCTT
>NZ_AJPR01000010.1 GCF_000266865.1 Mycoplasmopsis agalactiae 14628
TTCAATGTTTTACTTCCTGATGATACTGTTTTTAATATATCTTCAAGTTTTTGCTTTTCGGTAGTTTTTCTATTTATATTTCCAAATTCAAGTTCTATTTCTTCAGTTCCGACTTTAATTTTTATTTTTTGTTTTGCTTGTAAACCAAGTGTTTTGTCCTTATCGCCTTCTGAAGCTAACTTGACAAGTTCTTTTTCTTTATCACTTAGTTTTGATTTAATTTTGTCTAGTACTGATTGATATGTATCACCTTCCTTGAATGAGTTTTGTAAACGGTCTTCAAACTTTGGAGCTAAGCCTCATATTGAATGTATTTTATCTGTTAAGGCTTTAACATTTATTTCGCTTCCTTGTTGATTACTGCCACCTTCAGTTCCTGGATTTTGATTACCTCCTGGGTTATTTTGACTTCCACCTGGTGTTTCAGTAGGATTGCCTGGAGTAGTTTCAGCTGGCTTCTTTTCATCTTCCTTAGTATCACCACATTTAGCTGCTACAAAAGGAATTGCTGTCATTGAAGCAACCGACCCAAGCAACAAAAACTTTGATTTTTTCATAAATTTATCCTTTCTTTAAAGACTATAAAATAGCCTTAAAAATGCTTTATAAATCTATTAATAAATATCAAAAGTGGTCAGTTTATAGTTAAAAAAATGGATATGAAGTCATACCCATATAATGTGTTTTTCTTAGTACTTATAACAAATAACATATGTTATTTTAATAATTCTTCGATTTCAGATTCATCAACTATGCTAATTATGTTTTCTTTGTTTAAAAACTTTTCAAAGTAATGCATTAGCGCATCAAAGTTTTCAAATAAGTTTTTGCTGAAATATGTATCAAAGTTCTTGTCCTTCTTAAAGTCATGGTAAAACTTTATTGCTAAATCATATTGGCCTATTACTTCAGTTAGTTCAGTGTTTAGCTTCATAAATTTACTTTTTAAAGATTCAACAAATTTCTTATCTTTATCTTCTATTGCGCCATTGAATTTAGCTATTTCTTCATTATGTGATTTTAAAATTGGCATAAGTGAGGCAAAATAATCTCTTTGTTCTTGAAGTTTTGATAATTCATAAAATGTTTTGCCACCATCAACTTTTTTAATTTCATTCTTGAATTCATTTATTTTTTTAATAACTGCATCAAACGATTCTTTAGTTATATCTTTTGTCGATAACACTTTTTCAACTTCTTTATTAAGAGCTTCTCTTTTTTCATAGAATAGTGCTTCATATTCATTATTTGATCTTGCACGTGCTAATTCAGAGACTTCGTTTCATAAACCTCTAAGTTCATATTTTAAGTTGCTTGAATTATTGCTTTGATCTTTATTGTCATCTCTATCTTTTTCTGATTTATCTTTGTTACCATCCTTTTTATCAGACTCACCTTTGTCTGACTTATCCTTGTCAACATCTTTTTTTGTATCATCACCAGGTTTTTTGTCTGATTTATCTTTGTCACCATCTTTTTTCATTGTATCATCTTGTTTCTTTTCTTCATCCTTAGTATCACCACACTTAGCCGCCACAAAAGGAATTGCAGCTAGTGATGATAGTGATCCAAGCAATAAAAACTTTGATTTTTTCATAAATTTATCCTTTCTTTAAAGGCTATAGAATAGCCTTAAAAATGCTTTATAAATCTATTAATAAATATCAAAAGTGGTGAATTTATAAGAATATAAAAAACGCCAGACCTTGCTGACGCTATGTTTTAAACAAATAATTGTCCTTG